>JAEZAW010000245.1 GCA_023430315.1 Pseudomonadota bacterium
GTACAAGCGAATTTCTCGATCTGAATCACACTAGCAAGTCTATGGTTCTAGTGTCCCTTTTGATTCCGAAGTTCGCTCGGGACGCCCGCATCGAGGAGTGGCGAACTTCGGAATCGGGACACTAGGACGACGAGGCGCCTCGGGGGGATGGGTCTGGAGACAGGCCCTACGAGGGGGGCCGGACCCACTAAGGTCCGGCCCATTTCTTTTGGGGCCCCGAGGTGCGGCGTGGTGCACCCGTCGCCGCGACGCGCATTAGGCTTCTGCGCCACGCGCGATCATGTTCCGCTCACATGGAGGGGCCTGCGCCGCCTCCTCTGCCTGTCTGCGCTTGACCCCGTGGCTGATCAGCCCAGGTGGTCGGAAGTTGTGCGCTTCGGGATGAATTGTTCGAGGGTAGATGTTTGCCCTTCGGCGATCGACCTGTTACAAGGCCGGCGGCTTGCGGGCGCACGTCGCTCTGCTGCCTGCGCTCCCTTCGTCTATCGGTTAGGACGTCAGATTTTCAATCTGAAAAGACGGGTTCGACTCCCGTAGGGAGCGCCATTCAAAATCAATATGTTAGACGCCCTTCGTCGGTCATTCCGACTTTCTCGTCTGGCGTCCGATTCCGATTTTCGGCGCTCCCTTGCGCCTCAGGCGCTGGCGCAGGAGAGCGCCTATGCTTACCAGTGGCGACCAGCGATGATCCGGACGTGTGATGCACGTCATCTCCCACGCGCGGGAAGCGTCTCATTCAAACGCGGCCAGCAGAGGATCTCTCTGCCCCTCTATCGGGCCGACAAGATTGCGCTTCTCGCCGCCGATCCGGCCACGATCGAGGCGTGGCGGGAAGCCGATGGTGCGTCAGACGTGCTGTAGAATAGCTGTGGGTGTGATGTGCATCCGCCAAACGCCCGACGCGACCCCTTGCGGGTCCTAGGAGAATCACCAACTAGATATGGACGTCGTGGTCCTGGGGTTGTTTGGCCTTGGGCTAAGAGTGAAGCCGGTGAGCCTGTTTCAGGCGATTCCGGCGCTGCCCCCGCAACTGTGAGCGGCGAGCGCTTGTCCGATCCGTGTCACTGAGATCGCAAGATCTTGGGAAGGCCAGGACAAGTGCCGTGACCCGCGAGCCAGGAGACCTGCCCCGACAGCAACAACGTCCTCGGGCGGGGTGTCCCGGTGGTCGCTGGCAGGCTTGTATCGCGCGATTTTGCGCGCCCTTCCCGCTCGCGCCCGCTCGGCCCATGCCCCCATCATATGGGGTCTAGCCGGTGTCCTATACTCTCGAAGCCAAATCTTCCGATGTCACCGTTGGTCGCGGTGCTCGGTCGGCTCCTGCTGCGGCCAAGTCCACGCCAGCTTACCAGGTCATCCGCCGCAATGGCACGGTCACGCCGTTCGATGCGAGCAAGATCACGATCGCGCTGACCAAGGCCTTTCTCGCTGTCGAAGGTGGTCGCGCAGCCGCATCGCGCCGCGTGCATGAGGCGGTCGAGGAGCTGACGGAGCAGATCGTCGGCGCCCTGACGCGCCGCGGTGATGCGGGCCGCACATTCCACATCGAGGAAATCCAGGATCAGGTCGAGCTGGCGCTCATGCGCGGCGAGCACCACAAGGTCGCGCGCGCTTACGTGCTCTATCGTGAAGCGCGGGCCAAAGAACGTGCTGCCGAGAAGGCCCCCGCTGCAGCGCCGTCCATTCAGCTCAACGTGACCAACGCCGATGGATCGAAGGCACAGCTCGACGAGCGGCGGCTGATCGGCGTGATCGAGGAAGCTTGTGCCGGATTGTCGGACGTGTCGGCGACGCCAATCCTCGCCGAGACACGGCGCAATCTCTATGACGGCATCACGCTCGACGAGCTGGCTCTGGCGCCGATCATGGCTGCGCGCACGCTTATCGAGAAGGAGCCGAACTACGCCTATGTCAGCGCGCGCCTGCTTCTGGACAAGCTGCGCCGCGAGGCCTTGACCTTCGTTCACGCCCGCGCCGAGCAGGCGACGCAGGCCGAGATGGCCGCGGGCTATGCCGAGTATTTCCCCGCCTATATCGCGACCGGCATCAAGGCCGAGCTGCTCGATCCCGAGCTTGGCCGCTTCGATCTGGAGCGCATTGCGGCGGCCCTGAAGCCCGAGCGCGACCTGCAGTTCCAGTTCCTTGGTCTGCAGACGCTGTACGATCGCTACTTCCTGCACATTCGCGGCACGCGTTTCGAGCTGCCGCAAGCTTTCTTCATGCGCGTGGCCATGGGTCTTGCAATCCGCGAGATCGATCGCGAGGCGCGCGCGATCGAGTTCTACGATCTCATCTCATCCTTCGACTTCATGTGCTCGACACCGACGCTGTTCAACGCGGGCACGACGCATCCGCAGCTCTCGTCGTGCTTCCTGACGACCGTTTCGGATGATCTCGACGGCATCTTCAAGTCGATCAAGGACAACGCGCTGCTCGCCAAGTACTCCGGTGGCCTCGGCAACGACTGGAGTCGCGTGCGCGGCCTCGGGGCGCACATCAAGGGCACGAATGGCCAAAGCCAGGGTGTGGTGCCGTTTCTGAAGGTCGCCAATGACACGGCCATCGCCGTCAATCAGGGTGGCAAGCGCAAGGGCGCTGTGTGCGCCTATCTCGAGACGTGGCACATTGACATCGAGGAATTCCTCGACCTCCGCAAGAACACCGGCGATGACCGCCGCCGCACGCACGATATGAACACGGCCAATTGGGTGCCGGATCTGTTCATGCAACGCGTCGCGGAGGATGGACCATGGACGCTCTTCTCGCCGGATGAGACGCCGGACCTGCACGATCTCTACGGCACTGCCTTCGCCGAGCGCTACGCCCACTACGAGCAGAAGGCCGAGCGTATGGAATTGCGCGTGGCGAAGCGCGTGCGCGCCGTCGATCTGTGGCGCCGGATGCTCACCATGCTCTTCGAAACGGGGCATCCGTGGATCACGTTCAAGGATCCCTGCAACATCCGCTCCCCGCAGCAGCACTGCGGCGTGATTCATTCCTCGAACCTGTGCACCGAGATCACGCTCAACACTTCCGACAGTGAAGTCGCCGTCTGCAATCTCGGCTCGATCAATCTTGCTGCGCACATCACGGATAAGGGGCTCGATCGCGCACGCCTGGGGCGCACGGTCAACACGGCCATGCGGATGCTCGACAACGTCATCGACATCAACTTCTACACGATCCCCGAGGCGCGCCGCTCGAACCTGCGCCATCGTCCAGTCGGCCTCGGTCTGATGGGGCATCAGGATGCGCTGCACGCGCTGCGAATTGCGATCGGATCGGACGAGGCGGTGAAGTTCGCCGACGAAAGCATGGAGCTGGCCAGCTACTGCGCCATCTCGGCATCGGCCGATCTCGCCGAGGAGCGCGGGCGCTACGCCTCGTTCGATGGTTCACTCTGGAGCCAGGGCATCCTGCCGATCGACTCCATGCAGATGCTCGCCGACGCGCGCGGCGAGTACTTGCGGGCCGACACATCGACGACGCTCGATTGGGACAGCCTGCGTGAGCGCGTGATGACATCAGGCATGCGCAACTCTAACGTCATGGCGATCGCGCCGACGGCGACGATCTCCAATATCGTCGGTGTGGCGCAGTCGATCGAGCCGGCCTTCCGCAACCTCTACGTCAAGGCCAACATGTCCGGCGACTTCACAGTCGTGAACTCGTACCTCGTGCGCGACCTCAAGGCGCGCGGCCTCTGGGACGAGGTCATGATCTCCGATCTCAAGTACTTCGACGGCTCTCTCGGTCCGATCGATCGCGTGCCGGAGGACCTGAAGGCGCTGTATGCGACGGCTTTCGAGATCGACGCGCATTGGCTCGTAGACGCCGCATCACGTCGACAGAAGTGGATCGACCAGGCACAGTCCCTCAATCTCTACCTCGCTGCGCCGAATGGTCGGAAGCTCGATGCGCTCTACCGCCTCGCATGGGAGCGCGGCCTCAAGACGACCTACTACTTGCGCACGCAGTCGGCGACGCACGTCGAGAAATCAACGCTGAAAGGCACGGACGGCAAGCTCAATGCGGTGTCGGCAACCGGAATGTTGTCCTTGCCCGAGGAGATCGCGCCTCCACCCGTCATGGCCTGCTCGATCGACGATCCGACCTGCGAAGCCTGCCAGTAAGCCAACAACAAGCATTCAAATTTGGAGATGACGACGATGCTCGACTGGTCCGAACCAGCAGCGCTGCCAACGCCTACCGCGCGCAAACCGCAGCCAATCGTACCCGTGCTCCCGGCTGACAGCACCGGTCTTGGCGAGATCGAGCGCGGTGGCGCGCGCGTCTCGGTGGACGACAAGCGCATGATCAACTGCCGCGCAGACGTCAATCAGCTGCTGCCGCTGAAGTACAAGTGGGCCTGGGAGAAGTATCTCGCCGGCTGTAACAATCACTGGATGCCGACCGAGGTCTCCATGCAGGCGGACATCGCGCTGTGGAAGTCACGCGACGGACTGACAGAGGACGAGCGCCGCGCGATCAAGCGCAATCTCGGCTTCTTTGCGGCCTCGGAGTCGCTTGTCGCGAACAACATCGTGCTCGCGATCTATCGCCATCTCACGAACCCGGAATGCCGCCAGTATCTGCTGCGCCAAGCCTTCGAGGAGGCCGTGCATACGCACACCTTCCAGTACATCGTGGAGAGCCTCGGCCTCGACGAGGGCGAGCTATTCAACATGTATCGCGAGGTGCCATCGATCACCGACAAGGCGGCCTGGGCGCTGAAGCACACGAGAAATCTCGACGATGCCGATTTCAAGACCGGCACGCCGGAAGCCGACCAGGACTTCCTGCGCGATCTCGTCGCCTTCTACGTCGTGTTCGAGGGCATGTGGTTCTACACCGGCTTCGCGCAGATTCTGTCGCTGGGCCGCCGCAACAAGATGGTCGGCATCGCCGAGCAGTATCAGTACATCCTGCGTGATGAGAGCATCCACCTGAACTTCGGCATTGACGTCATTAACCAGATCAAGGCCGAAAACCCGCACCTTTGGACCAAGACGTTCCAGGACGAGGTGC
>JAEZAW010000250.1 GCA_023430315.1 Pseudomonadota bacterium
GTCTATGACGGTTCGTGGACCGAGTGGGGCGCGCGCACGGATTTGCCGATCGAGACGGGCTGAGGAAAGCAAAACAATGTCGGAGAAACCACTCGTCCCGCTGTCCGCGATCTCGTGGGTCGGCAGCGGACTGAAGCGTCCCGAATGCGTGCTGACGACCGCCAAGGGCGAGATCTTCGTCGGCGATCATGAGGCGGGCATTGCCGAGATCGGCAAGCCTAAGCGCACGCTCGTCGGCGCACCGCCGGGCTTCGTTCCGAACGGTGTCGCCATGCGGCCCGATCGCCAGTTCCTGATTGCCAATCTCGGCCCCGGCGGCGGCATGTGGCGGCTCGATCATGAGTGGCGCCTGTGGCCTGAGCTCTTCGAGGTCGAAGGCGAAGCCTTGCGCGTGTGTAACTTCGTCGGCCTCGATGCAAACCATAACGAGTGGATCTCGGTCTCGACGCGGCAGTACCCGCGCGAGCTCGCCATGAAGCCCGGCTTCGGCGATGGCTTCATCGTCCGCCGCGACAAGCAGGGCGCGCGCATCGTCGCCGGCGACATCGCCTACACCAACGAGTGCCACGTCGATCCGAGCGGGCAATGGCTGTGGGTGAACGAGACCATGGGCCACCGTATCACGCGCTTTCCTGTCACGAAGCACGGCCTCGGGCGGCGCGAGGTCATGCATGAGTTCGGACCGGGCGAATTGCCGGACGGCTTTGCCTTCTATGCCGAAGGCGCGGCGTGGGTTGCGTGCGTCGTCTCGAACCGCGTCATTCGCATCGAGCCGAACGGCCGCCGCACACTCATTCTCGACGACTCCGATAAGGACATTATCGATCGCGCCGAAGCGCAATTCCAACGCGGCCTCGGAGGGCGTGAGGGTCTCGAAGGCGGCGCGACGCGCTCGCTCAGGAATATCGCGAGCGTGGCCTTCGGCGGACCCGACCTCAAGACGGTCTATCTCGGCTGCCTCAATGGCACGGGCGTCGTCTCATTCTCCTCACCGATCGCGGGCGCCGAGCCTGTCCAGTGGCGCTGGTAGACTCTCCTCCAGGCAGCTCTCCATTCCAGGACGGTGGCCATGCACCCCACTCTCTGGTGGCTGTCACATGCGTGCGCTACCTCCTGACGTAGAGACGGGGCTATGAGCGATCAGGAGCGCGATTCCGCATGACATCAGCGGCAGCCGATATCCGCTATCTCCATGAAAGCCACCCGCAAGGCGCCGAGACTTACCAGATCGCACCCGGCATTCTCTGGGCCCGTCTGCCGCTCCCTTTCCGGCTCAATCACGTAAATGTGTGGCTGCTGCGCGATCCCGATGGCTGGTCCATCATCGATACAGGCGCGGACACCAAGGATGCTCGCGCATTGTGGGAGGCGCTGTTCGCGGGACCGCTCGCCGACGCCCCCGTCAATCGCCTCATCGCGACACACGGCCATACTGACCACGTCGGTCTTTCAGGTTGGCTGGTCGAGCGCGCTGGTGGCGTCCCCTTCTCCTCGACGCTCGGCGAGTGGATGTCGGCGCAGGTGCGCCTTTGGGATTCACAGTCCAAACCCGCAATCGACACGGCCGTGCGCTATCTCACCGCCCATGGCTGTGATGCCGATGCACTTGCCTCCTACGCGGCAGATCGCGAGCGCACACAGGCGTTGCTCGGCCCCATCCCGCCATCGTTTTTGCGCCTGCGCGACGGCGACACGATCCGTCTCGGCGAACGCGACTGGGAGGTGATCGTCGCCGGTGGGCACGCCATCGAGCACGCCTCGTTCTGGTGCGCGGAGGACCGCATCCTGATCGCAGGCGACCAGATCCTGTCGCGCATCTCGCCCATGATCGGCGTGTTCCCTGCCATGCCCGAAGCGGATCCGCTCGCCGAATATCTCGACTCGATGCCGCGCTTCAAAGCGCTGCCTACAGACACGCTCGTGCTGCCGGGGCACGGCCTCCCCTTCTACGGTCTGCACACGCGCGCCGATCAGCTCGCCCACCATCACGAGCTGCGCCTCGACGATCTCGCGCGCCTCATGGACAAGCCGCGCTCCGCGATGGAGCTTGCCCGCGGTCTGTTTGCGCGTGCCGTCGCCGAGGGACAGGGCCGCCTCGCACTCGCCGAGACGCTGGCGCATGCGAACTACCTCGTCGGCCGCGGCCGTGCTGTGCGCACGAAGACGACGGACGGCCGCATTCTCTTTGGTCGCGCCGTGGGCACTGACGGCGAGCTCATGGCTGCGCATTGAGCCTTGCGCCCGGCAGGCCCGTCGCGCAATCGTAGCGCGCAACAAGAAAATGTCTGCCGGGGAGAAACACCATGCGCGTCACGGATCTGCGCACGATCATCGTCGAGCTGCCACTGGCGCGCCCGACATTAAATTCGAGCGGTGTCGGCCATGATCGCATTCGCTGCGTGCTCGTCTTTCTCGACACCGATGTCGGCGTGACGGGCGAGAGCTTCCTCTTCACGAACGGCGGCCGGCGCATCGAAGTACTCGAGGCGATGGTGCAGAGCCTCAAGCCTGCAGTCGTCGGCGCGGACGTCCGCCATGCCGAACGCCTCTGGGACAAGCTATGGAAGGAACTCTACTTCCTCGGTCACAAGGGCGTGACGATCTTCGGGCTCGCCGCAATCGACACTGCATTGTGGGACGCGAAGGGCAAGGCGCTCGGCGCTTCGCTGACGAGCATGCTCGGTAGCGCACACGACTGCATTCCCGTCTATTCGAGCGCGGGGCTCTGGCTCTCGGCAACACCGGACGAACTCGCCAAGGAAGCGGCCGGCTACATCGCGCAAGGCTTCGGCGGCGTGAAGATGCGCCTCGGCAAAAAGCACGTCGAGGAGGATGTCGAGCGCGTCGCGGCCGTGCGCAAGGCGCTCGGTCCCAAAGTTCCGCTAATGTGCGATTGCAGTCGTGGCTTCACGGCCGATCACGCCATCCGTCTCGCGCGCAAGCTCGAAGCTTTCGACCTCACGTGGTTCGAGGAACCCGTGCCGCCTTACGACTATCGCGGCTCGGGCCGCGTCGCAGCGGCAATCGATACGCCCATCGCCAGTGGCGAAACGGAGGCCACACGCTACGGCTTCCGCGAGATGCTCGCGCACGGCTCAGCGGACATCTGGATGGCAGACCTCGGTCGCGTCGGCGGCGTCAGCGAGTTCATCAAGGTGGCGTACCTCGCCGCAGCCCACGACATCCCGATCTCGAACCACCTCTTCACCGAGCAGAGCGTCTCCATCCTCGGCGCGTTCGCCAACGCGACATGGCTCGAATACATACCGTGGACGGCGATGCTCTACCGCGAGCGCATTGCCATCGAGAACGGGCACGTCGCCGTCCCCGATCGCCCCGGCCTCGGCTTCACTTTCGATCCGGACTCCATCGAGCGCTATCGCGTGCGTTGACGAGTTCAAAAAGCGGGAGGGTCAGGGA
>JAEZAW010000276.1 GCA_023430315.1 Pseudomonadota bacterium
TCTGGCCGCATACGCTTTCGTCGGCTGCTCTATCGGACGCAGGGTGGCCCCTTGGACGGGCGCCTCCAAAGGGCTATATCACAGCCTGTGATTTTCGGTGGCCTCCGGCCCCGTTCGATCTCAGTCATCCACGGACCTACCGCTTTCGGGCGTGTGGGCGGGATGGGATTCGGCGCCGGCCAAGGAGCGCACGTTCAATGACGACCGACGACACGCGCCGCCGCCGCGCTCTTTATCGCGCCCAGCACCGCGGCACCAAGGAAATGGATTTTCTCCTCGGGCGTTACGCCGAGGCCCGGCTTGCCGACATGACGGCACCCGATCTCACGACCTTCGAGGAGCTGCTGGCGCTGCCCGATCCGCAGCTCCAGTCCTGGCTCATGATGGGTCAGTCTTACGAAGGCAGCGCAGTTGCCGATCTGCTGCGCGATATCCAGGCCTTTCACGGCATCGGCGCGACGTCTCACTAAGTAAGATTGATGGCCCAAGCTCAGACCGCAAAGCAGCCCGCAGCCGCTCCCGCCATTCTCCCCGGCGAGGAGATCGTCCTCGGCGCACCCGAGGGCTATGATGCCGCCGTGCTCGCCCGCCTCGCGGACGAAGCGAGCGCCGTCCATGGCACGCCGCAGACGCTGCTCCACGTCGCCGCCGACGACCGCCGCCTGGAACAGCTCGAAGCCGGCCTCGCCTTCTTCGCACCGAAGACGCGCATCATTTCCATTCCCGCCTGGGATACGGTTCCCTATGACCGCGTCGGTCCCGAAGCCGAGATTGTCGCGCGCCGCATTGCCGGGCTCGCGCGCCTCGTCGCCGGCAGCACGAAGGCCCCTACCATCGTTCTCACGACCGCTAACGCGGTTCTGCAGCGTGTGCCGTCACGCGATTTCCTGCGTCGCGCGCTGCGTCCCATCGCGCCCGGCCAGCGCGTCGACCGCACGCGCCTCATCGAGCGCCTGACACGCGCGGGCTTCGTGCGCACGGGCACGGTCATGGAACCCGGCGAGTTCGCCGTGCGCGGCAGCCTCGTCGACCTCTTCCCGCCGGGGCGCGCGACGCCCGTCCGCCTCGATTTCTTCGGCGACACCATCGAGAGCATCAAGGCCTTCGATCCCGAAACCCAGCGTACGGGCAAGATCGTCCAGAAGCTCGTCCTCATGCCCGTGAGCGAGCTGGCCTATGGCCCCGAGGCGGAGAGCCGCTTCCGCCAGGGTTATGTTGCGGCCTTCGGTGCCGTGAAGGGCGACGATCCGCTCTATGAATCCGTGAGCAGCGGCCAGCGCTATCCCGGCATGGAGCACTGGCTCGCGCTCTTCCATGAGCACATGGAGACGCTCTTCGACTATGCGCCGGAGGCGCTGCTCAGCTTCGATCCCATGATGGACGAGACGATCGCCGATCGCCTCGAGCAGATCCGTGAGCACTACGAAGCGCGCGTCAACGGCCTCGAGACCACGGCCTTCGGTGCGGCGCCCTACAAACCACTCCCGCCCGATCGCACGTATCTGAGCGACAGGGAATGGCGCGCTGCGCTGGCGAAGCGCTTTCTGATGCGCTTCGCCGCCTTCGGCGCGGCCCCCTCCGAGGCTGTCCGCCAGCGCGATTTCGGCGGTCGGCCCGGCCGCACGCTCGCCGCCGAGCGCAACAGCGAGAACGTCAACATCTTCGAGGCCGTGGTCGGGCACGTGAAGTCGCTGCAAGCCGGTGGCAAGCGCGTCGTCCTGGCCGCATGGACGACGGGTGCCGGAGAGCGCCTCGCCAGCTTGCTCGCCGAACATGGTCTGGCAAAACCGACGCGCATTGCGAATCTCGCGGAAGGCCTCGTTCTTCCGCAGACCACGCCGCTGCTCGCAACGCTTGGCCTTGAGCGCGGCTTCGAGACGAGCGATCTCGCCGTCATTGCCGAGCAGGACGTGCTCGGCGACCGCCTCATCCGGCCGAAGAAGCGCTCGCGCCGCGCCGCTGACGTCATCACGGAAGCGACCAGTCTAACCGTTGGCGACCTCGTCGTGCACGCCGATCATGGTATCGGTCGCTTCGTTGGCCTCAAGACGATCGAGGCGCTGGGCGCGCCCTACGACTGTCTCGAGCTCGACTATGCCGGCGGCGACAAGCTCTACCTGCCCGTCCAGAACATCGAGCTGCTCTCGCGGTACGGCTCAGACGAAACGAACGCGCAGCTCGATCGCCTCGGTGGTGTCGGCTGGCAGACGCGAAAAGCCAAGCTGCGCCAGCGCCTGCGCGAGATCGCCGGCGAGCTGATCAAGGTCGCCGCGCTGCGCCAGCTGAAGTCTGCGCCCGTGCTCGAAGCACCCGACGGCGCCTACGCCGAGTTTGTCGCCCGCTTTCCCCACCAGGAGACTGAGGACCAGGGGCAGAGCATCGACGCCGTGCTTGGCGACCTCACATCAGGCCGCCCGATGGACCGCCTCGTGTGCGGCGATGTCGGCTTCGGCAAGACCGAGGTGGGCCTGCGCGCGGCTTTCATCGCAGCCATGGCTGGATTGCAGGTTGCCGTCGTCGTTCCGACGACGCTGCTCGCGCGCCAGCACTACAAGACCTTCGTCGAGCGCTTCAAAGGCTTGCCCATCCGCATCGGCCGTGCATCGCGTCTCGTGAATACGAAGGAGCTTGCCGAGGTGAAGGCGGGTCTCAAGGACGGCACGGTCGATATCGTCGTCGGCACGCACGCGCTGCTCGGCAAGCAGATCCAGTTCGCGCGCCTCGGCCTGCTTATCGTCGATGAGGAGCAGCACTTCGGCGTCGGCCACAAGGAGCGTCTGAAGCAGCTCAAGGAGGACGTCCACGTCCTCACGCTCACCGCGACGCCCATCCCGCGCACCTTGCAGCTCGCGCTCTCGGGCGTGCGCGAACTCTCGCTCATCACGACGCCGCCGATCGACCGCCTCGCCGTCAGGACGTACATCTCGCCCTTCGATCCCATCATCATCCGCGAGGCCCTTCGTCGCGAACGCCACCGCGGCGGGCAGTCCTTCTACGTCGTGCCGCGCATCAGCGATCTCGACGACGTCGCCGAATTCCTGACCGAGGAAGTGCCGGAGCTGCGCGTCGTGCGTGCGCACGGCCAGTTATCACCCTCGCAGCTCGAAGATGTCATGAGCGCCTTCTACGACGGCCAGTACGACGTGCTGCTCTCGACGGCGATCGTCGAATCCGGCCTCGACATTCCGAACGCGAACACGCTGATCGTGCACCGCGCCGACATGTTCGGCCTTGCGCAGCTCTATCAGCTTCGCGGTCGCGTCGGTCACTCCAAGACGCGCGCCTATGCCTACCTCACGACGCCGCCCGGCAAGCGCCTCACCGAAGGTGCCGAGAAGCGGCTCAAGGTCCTGCACTCGCTCGACACCCTCGGCGCCGGCTTCTCGCTCGCCTCGCACGACCTCGATATCCGCGGCGCCGGCAACCTGCTCGGCGACGAACAGTCCGGCCACATCCGCGAGGTCGGCTTCGAGTTGTATCAGTCGATGCTGGAGGAGGCGATCGAGGCCATCCGCGGCGGCGATCTCGGCGAGATCGACGAGCAATGGAGCCCGCAGATCACGCTCGGCACGCCCATGCTGCTGCCCGAGACCTATGTCGCCGACCTGCAGGTGCGTCTTGGGCTGTACCGCCGCCTCGCCAGCCTCAAGTCGCGTGAGGACATCGATGCCTTCGCCGAGGAGCTGATCGACCGCTTCGGTCCCCTCCCCGCCGAGGTGGAGCATCTCCTCGATGTCATGGAGATCAAGGCCTTGTGCCGCCGCGCCGGCATTGCCGAGATCGACGCCGGGCCGAAGGGCGCCTCAATCCTCTTCCGCAAGGGCCAGTTCGCGAACGCACAAGGCCTCGTCGCGTTTATTCAAGCATCGAAAGGGCTCCTGCGCCTCACGCCCGACCAGAAGCTCCTCTTCAAGGCGGAGTGGGATGTGCCGTCAGCGCGACTCAAGGGCGTGCGTGGACTCGTGCAGGAGCTCGCGAAGGTTGCCGAAGGCGGATGATCATCTGTCATCACATCTTCAATGTGTCGCGGGATTGACTTCTAAGGCGGGAAAGCGCACGTCACCCACCCTCTTCTCAGTGCAGCAGGAGACTGACCATGGCATTCATCACTGCAGATGTCGTTCCGAGCGACGACGACGAGCAGCCTTTCAAAGTCGTCTTCATGCGCGGTGACGAGATCATCGCCGAGTGGCTCGTCGAATCTCAAGAGGAAGGCGAGGAGCAGCTTCTCGAAACCATCCGCGAGCTCGGCGCCAGCGACGAGGATGACGAGGACCGCGACGAAGACGACGAAGATGAGGATGAAGACGAGGACAGCGACGAAGATGAGGACGACGATGACAAGTCGTCCAAGCGGCGCTAGGGCCGTCCTGCTTCGATCTCGCATTTGCTAGAAGACATCAGCGCCGCCGGATCATCCGGCGGCGTTTTTGCTTACTCCGCCGCGACGGCGAGTGCGCCCTTACGGTCCCTGATGCGCTGCTCGATTACAGGGCGGAAGTTGCGCAGCAGACCCTGCACAGGCCACGCCGCGGCATCGCCCAGCGCGCAGATGGTGTGGCCCTCGACCTGCTTCGATACGTCGAACAGGAGGTCGATTTCCTTGAAGTCCGCCTCGCCGCGCTCCAGGCGCTCGAGCATCCGCCACATCCAGCCCGTGCCCTCACGGCACGGCGTGCACTGGCCGCAGCTCTCGTGCTTGTAGAAGTAGGCAATGCGCCGGATGGCGGCGATGATGTCCGTCGACTTGTCCATGACGATGATCGCGGCGGTACCCATGCCGCTCTTGAGCTTCGACAGCGTATCGAAATCCAACGTCAGGTCGTCACACGTCTCCTTGGGCAGGCAGGGCATGGACGAGCCGCCGGGGATCACGGCGAGCAGGTTGTCCCAGCCGCCGCGCACGCCGCCCGCATGCTTCTCCAACAGCTCGCGCAGCGGAATGCCCATCTCCTCCTCGACCACGCACGGACGCTCGACGTGGCCCGAGATCTGGAAGAGCTTCGTCCCGGTGTTGTTCGGCTTGCCGAGGGCTGAGAACCACGTGGCGCCGCGGCGCAGGATGGTCGGCGCCACCGCAATCGATTCGACGTTGTTGACGGTCGTCGGCGCACCGTAGAGGCCCGAGTTCGCCGGGAAGGGCGGCTTCAGGCGCGGCTGGCCCTTCTTGCCTTCGAGACTTTCGAGCAGCGCCGTCTCCTCGCCACAGATGTAGGCGCCGGCGCCGTGGTGGACGTAGCAGTCGAAGTCCCAGCCGTTGATGTTGTTCTTGCCGATCAGCTTGGCCTCGTAGGCCTCGTCGATCGCCGCCTGCAGACGCTCGCGCTCGCGGATGAATTCGCCGCGCACGTAGATGTAGCAGGTGTGCGCACGCATCGCGAAGGAGGCGACGAGGCAGCCCTCGACCAGCAAATGCGGATCGTGCCGCATGATCTCGCGGTCCTTGCACGAGCCGGGCTCGGACTCGTCCGCATTGACGACCAGATAGGAGGGCCGCGGATCGTTCTTCGGCATGAACGACCACTTGAGGCCGGTCGGGAAGCCGGCGCCGCCGCGTCCGCGCAGGCCCGAGGCCTTCATCTCGTTGATGATGGCATCCTGGCCCATATCGATCAGGGCCTTGGTATTATCCCAAGCGCCGCGGGACTTTGCGCCGGCGAGGCGCCAGTCGTGGAAGCCGTAGAGGTTCGTGAAGATGCGGTCTTTGTCGGCGAGCATCAGGTCCTCGTGCGTCTTCGGCGGCCCCGCGCGGGCACCCGGAATCTGGAGCCGTTCTAGCAGCCTGAACGCTGTGAGGCGAGGGCTGATCTGCCGCAGTTCAGCCCTGCATTACTCGGCAGCGGCAGGAAATTCCTGCCCCTCGACGAGCCCCAGCGCTCGGCGGATCAGCTCGCTGCCGTTCGTTGACCGCGGCCCCTGCTCGGAGAGCAGCCGGCGGAAGGCCCGGGCGCGCGGCTGGCCGTGGTAGAGCCCGAGAATATGGCGCAGAAGGGCGTAGGGCCGCCCACCATCGGCCGTGTGGCGCTCCATGTAGGGGACGATCGCCCGCAGCGTGTCCCCGCGGCTCATCTCGGGGTGCGCTTCGCCGAACAGGCGCCGGTCTACTTCGGCCAGAATGTATGGTGTGTGGTAGGCGGCGCGGCCGAGCATGACGCCGTCGAAGGTTTCGAGATGCAGCTCCGCCTCGTCGATCGAGCCGATCCCGCCGTTCAGAACAATTGTCAGCTCCGGCCGGCGAGCCTTGAGACGGGCAACCCGTCCATAGTCGAGCGGCGGGATCTCGCGGTTCTCCTTGGGCGAGAGGCCCTTCAGCCAGGCCTTGCGTGCGTGCACCATGAACGTGTCGCAGCCCGCGCTCGCCACCGTGTCGATGAAGCGGTCGAGATCGGCCTCGCTGTCCTGATCATCGATGCCGATCCGGCACTTGACCGTTACAGGCACGCGCACGGCCGCGCGCATAGCCGCAACGCAGTCCGCGACCAGCCCCGGCTCGGCCATTAGGCAGGCGCCGAAACTGCCGACCTGCACCCGATCCGACGGGCAGCCCACATTCAGATTGATCTCGTCGTAGCCCCAGTCCTCGCCGATCCGTGCTGCCTGCGCGAGCCCCGCCGGATCCGAGCCGCCGAGTTGCAGGGCGATTGGATGCTCCGTCGGGTCGAACCCCAGGAGCTGCTCCCGCTTGCCGTGGATCACGGCCGGCACGGTCAGCATCTCGGTATAGAGCCGCGCGTGCGCCGACAGCTGACGGTGGAAGAACCGGCAATGCCGGTCCGTCCAGTCCATCATGGGGGCGACGCAGAAACGGTGCGCTCGAGCGTTCATGCGGGGCATGGCTAGCGCCGCCGGCCGGGTCAAGCAACCCCCTTCGGCATTTACGATGCCATCCGCACCTTCTCGCGGCAGCGCATGAGCGGCAGAATGCGCGTGCCGAACTGCTCCATGCCGATCACGAAATCGTCGAACGTCATCATGACGCCCTGCACGCCCGGGACAGCCGCCATCTCGTCGAGCATACGCGCGATCGAGGCGTAGGAGCCGCAAAGGACGCCCTGGTTGGTTGGGAGACTGTCGCCCCCCTCGATCGAGCGCTTGTTGGCCTGCGAGTAGATATCCTTGCTCGGGTCGTCCTTCGCCTGCTCATTGCGATGCGCAATGGCGACGAGATCGATACCTGCCTTGTAGTGCTCCCATTTGGCGAACGCGGCTTCATCCGTTTCGTCGGCGATGATCATCACCAGGATGAGAGCACCGCAGTCGCGACCGGTCTCCTTGGTTGCCGCGACGAGCCGCGCCACGCTCGGCGCGACCGACGTCGGCTTGTTCACGCCGAAGCTGTTGCAGAAATTGTAGTCGGCATACTGGGCCGCATAGCGCGTGCCGGCATCGCTCTGGGCGGCGCAAATGATGGGGATGCGGGTGCTCGGCAGCGGGCTGCACCGGCAATCGTCCATCGTGAAGAAGCTGCCCTTGAAGTCGGAGTGTCCCGTCTCCCAGAGCTCGCGCATGACGGTGACGTATTCCGCGCAGTACTCATAGCGGCGCTTGTAGTGCTCGCTGCCGGGCCACAGACCCATCTGCGTATATTCGCGCCGCTGCCAGCCGGAAACGATGTTTATACCGAAGCGTCCGTGCGAGATGCTGTCGATCGTGACGGCCATGCGCGCGGCGATCGGCGGCGGCATAGTCAGGACGGCGCATGTCGCAAAGAGCTGGATGCGGCTCGTGACCGCGGCCAGCCCCGCCATGAGCGTGAACGATTCCAGATTGTGATCCCAGAACTGCGACGGTCCGCCAAAGCCGTGCAGCTTGATCATCGACAGCGCGAAGTCGAAGCCGAACTTCTCCGCCTTCTCGACGATCGTCTTGTTGAGATCGAAGGACGGCATGTATTGCGGCGAGGTCGTGCTGATCAGCCAGCCGTTGTTACCGATGGGGATGAATACGCCCAGTTGCATAGCGCTGCGGCTCCTGTTCCTGCTGTCGCGAGAATGGCCGAAAGAGCGCGCCACGAAAAGCCGGTTACTGCCCAAACGACAAGCCTGAGCTGACTGGAAAACTTGCGAGCCGACACCTCAGGTAAGGCCCCCTTAAGCAGGTTTGAACCTTTCCGCGCCTCCCCGCGACAGAGGGTGTGAAGGCCGGCTCGACCCCGCGCCTCACAGCAAGGGAGAGACCAATGTTCAGCTCATTTCGCCTCAAGCGCATCGCCCAAGTCACAGTGACAGGCGCCATCCTCACGTTCGCACACTTCTCAGCGGCGCAGGCAGCGATCTGCTACCAGGGCCAGCAGGGCGTCAACGGCTCGCACATCGTGGCCGGTGGCAACAAGAGCGCCGTCACCAAGGGCAATGCCCAGAAGAAGGCGCGTGGTGCCTGGAACAGCAAGGCGCAGTCACTGATGGGCTCCTCGCGGGCCAACTGGGGTAATGCCAAACAGCGCAGCTACTACTGCCACCACAGCTTCGTCTGGCACTGCACCGCCTATGCGCGCCCCTGCATGTGAGAGGAGCACCTGTCATGACAATCGCCAAGACTTCGATACTGACCGCAACGCTCCTGGCACTGGGGGCAAGCACCCTCGCAATCGGTGCCAGCACGCCTGCCGACGCGAAACTGCACTGCAAGAATGTATCGGCGCGCTGGCAGGTGTGCGGAGACGGCAAGCCCTTCACGAAGTTCGTGGTCGGCGTCGGCATCCGCTTCAACAAGCAGAGCGCCAACGCGATCAAATCGCGCTAGTGTCCTTTCGATCGCGAAGTTCGTTCTAAAGCCCGCTGCAGATGGTGACGAACTTCACGATCAGGACACTAGCAAGCCCATGTTTCTAGTGTGGTTCAGATTCCGAAGTCCGCCTCCGACACCTGCCGCGAAGTGGTGGCGGACTTCGGAATCACCACACTAGCAGCTTCATCGGCGAGGCAAACCCCGCACGTCCTTGCGGATTGCCTCGCCGAAGTGCTCAATGCGACAAATCGCAGTCGTATTGAGCCTTTCCATGCCATACCCGCCCGAGCGCATTGTCTGCTTGACCGAGGAGACGGTCGAGACGCTCTATCTCCTCGGTGAGGATGCGCGCATCGTCGGCGTCTCGGGCTATGCCGTGCGGCCCGCGCGCGTCAGGCAGGAGAAGCCGCGCGTCTCCGCCTTCATCAGCGCCGACATCCCGAAGATCCTCGCGCTGAAGCCGGATCTTGTGCTCACCTTCTCCGATCTCCAGGCCGACATCGTCGCGAGCCTGATCCGCGAAGGCGTGGCCGTGCACGCTTTCAACCAGCGCACGATCGCCGGCATCCTCGACATGATCCACCTGCTTGGCGCCATGGTTGGCGTGCCCGCGAAAGGCAATGAGCTTGCTAGGCGGCTCGAAGCACGTCTCGAGCATGTCGCAGGAGAAGCTGCCACGCTGCCGCGTCGACCGAAGGTCTATTTCGAGGAATGGAACGAGCCCATGATCAGCGGCATCGGCTGGGTCTCAGAGCTGATCGGTATCGCGGGCGGCATCGATATCTGTGGCGACTTGGCCGAGCGCAAATCAGCCAAGGACCGCATCATCCCACCGGAACGGGTGATCGCCGCTGCGCCCTACATCATCCTCGGCTCATGGTGCGGGAAGAAATTCCGCCCCGAGCAGGTGCGCGCACGGCCGGGCTTCGAAACCATCCCGGCCGTGCGGTCCAACGCCCTCTTTGAAATCAAATCGCCGATCATTCTCCAGCCAGGGCCCGCGGCCCTGACCGACGGCCTCGACGCGATCGTCGCCCATATTCGCGCTTGGGCGGCCGCGCAGTCCTAGCCCGCGCGATCACTCAGCCGCAATCAGCGCGGGCGCCTTGCGACGCGCCTGCACGGCAATGCTCTCCGCGCGCTCGGCTTCCTCGACTTCGGCTTCGGCGATGGCCTTCGCGAGCGCCGCATGTAGCGCCTTGGCGGCTTCGAGCGTCAGCTCGACGGCCGCACGCGCGCCCGGCGGCAGATCGGTATTGATGAAGTCGAGCGTGATGACGTCCCCGAGCAGCGCGTGGCGTGCGTGATCGTATGCGACGACCGAGTGCGTCACCTCGAACCATTCACCATCAGCCTTGGCCATGCCCTCAGCCGGCGCGATTTCAACGATCGATGTGCACATGGCTCACTACCTCGCTAGTGTCCCGATTCCGAAGTTCGCCTGAACTCGACGCTGGTGTCCCAAGCGAACTTCGGAATCAAATGGGACACTAGAATCATAAAACCACTAGTGCGATTCAGATCGAGGAATTCGCTCACTACAGTGCCGCACGGTTTAGCGAATTCCTCGATCATCGCACTAGATGCTTGCCGAAGAATGCGAAGACCTTCTTCCAGCCGTCGAGCGCCTGATCCACGCGATAGAGCGGCCGGTGGTAGTAGAAGATGCCGTGGCCGGCGCCGTCATAGCGATGGAACTCGTAGTCCTTACCGTACTTCTTGAGCTCCGCCTCGTGCTGGTCCACCTGCTCGGGGCTCGGCGCGCGATCCTCATTGCCGAAGATGCCGAGCAGCGGGCAGGAAAGATCCTTCGTGAGATCAATCGGCGCGACCGGCGTCTTCGCGTTGAGATCCTCTTTGGGCATCACGACGCGCCCACCCCAAAGATCGACGCACGCATCGACGTCCTTCTTCTGGCAGGCATAGAGAAAGGCGTGCCGGCCGCCGGAACAGGAGCCGAAGATACCGACCTTGCCATTGTGGCCCGGCTGCGCGCGCATCCACTTCACGGCCGCCTCGGTGTCACCGACGACCTGCGCATCCGCCACGCCGCCCTCCGCGCGCACCTTGGCTGCAACATCGTCCGGATCGCCTTGGCCATTCCGTTCGTAGAGGTTCGCGCAGATGGCAAGATAGCCGTAGTGCGCGAATTTGCGCGTCATCTCGATATAGAGCTCGCTCCATCCCGGCAGATGATGGACGAGCACCACGCCGGGAAAGGGCCCCGGCCCCTCGGGGCGCGCTGTGTACGCGGTGATCTGATCGCCCTTGTCGCCTTTGAGCTTGATGAGCTCCACGGTCATGCCGCGGTATGCCATTACGCGTCCTCCTGACATCTCTCCCGCCTGATGGCGCACGGCAGATGTTAGTTGGCCGGCTGCGCGGACACCAGCCACCTTAGTGGGAGGCTGCACTTACAGTCTGGCCGACCTCCGGCATGTACCCGCGCGCGGTCAACACGTGGAAGCGCGTTACCAGCAGCGCCGCATAGACCAGGATGCCGACCGTCAGGCCGATCCATACGCCGATGGCGCCGAGATCCGCCTGGAAGCCGAGCCACCAGCACGCCGTGAAGCCGATCACCCAGAAGCTGATGGTCGCGAACACCAGTGGCATCCGCGTGTCGTTCAAGCCTCTAAGCGCGCCTGCCGCAACCGTCTGCAGACCATCGGCAATGAAGAAGAACATGCCAACCAGAAGAAGCGTCGCCGTCAGCGCGAACGTCGCTGCCGTCTCGGGCGTCTGACTGCCGAGGAACAGCACAGGCAGCACATCGCGCGCGAGCGCGACAAGCCCTGTCATGACAATCATGAATGTCGCGCCGAGAGCGAGTGCGGCGAGGCCCGCGCGCCGCGTGGCCGCGGCGTCGCGCCGGCCCACGGCATGTCCGACCCGTACCGTGGCTGCAATGGAAATGCCGAACGGCACCATGAACAGAACAGCCGCAATCTGCAGCGCGATCTGGTGCGCTGCGAGCGCGGACGTGCTGATCGTGCCCATCAGCAGTGCGGCGGCTGCGAACACGCCAAACTCGAGGAGATAAGCGCCGGAGATCGGAAGTCCGACGACGAGCAGCTTGCGGAAAAGCGGTCCGTCGAAGCGCCAGAAGCGGCCCAGCACATGGTACTTCTTGAAGGGTCGCCGCGTGACGCAGACGATGAGTGCCACGGCGCACATGGCGATGTTCACGAACGTCGTCGCAATACCTGCGCCGAGCAAATCGAGGCGCGGGAAGCCAAACTCGCCATAGATGAGCGCCCACGCCAGCACGAGGTTCGCGGGGATCGCGACCAGCGTGATCCAGAGCGCCGGCTCCGGACGGTTCACCGCGCCCATGAAGCCGCGTATGGCCATGAATATCCACGCCGGAATGAGGCACCAGCCGAGACCAAGGAGATAGCGGCCAGCGAGCGCCGCATTCTCCGGCGTCTGGCCGAGCGCCTGGAGAATATCCGTGCCCCAGAACTGCAGCGCCGTCAGCGGCACGCCGGCCAAGACCGACGCCCACATGCCGACGCGCAGCGCGCGGCGCACACCGCGCGGATCACCCGCACCGAAAGCCTGCGCCGCGAGCGGCGCCACCGCTGCGACGAGGCCCATGCCGAGCGTGAAGGCTGCGAACAGCACCGTATGCGCGAGCGCCGCCGCCGCCACGACGTCCGCGCCGAGCCGCCCGAGCAGCATGAGATCGGTCGTCATCATGGCGATCTGGCCGAGCTGCGTCAGGGCAATAGGCGTCGCGAGCCGGACCGTGTCGGTCAGCTCAGCGTGCCACAGGCTGTGGCCGGGCGCGGGCGCGTCCGCCGGGAATGTTCGGTCGTGAATGGACATGGCGCCTTTTTAGGCAGATCGGCGGAGAATGAAAGGCCGAAAGTGTGAAATCGCGAAAGCGTGAGGACGGTCGTGGCGCGAAAGGCGCACGACTCGGGACGTCCTACCTTCGCCTTGGCGACTTCGACCCGTTCAGTCCTCGCCAGCACGTACGCGGTTTGCGAGGATGTCGCAAAGCTCCCGTACATGCGCCGCGGTGTCGAGACTCTCCACCAGTTCGATGACGCGGTCGCGATCTCCATCGCTCAGCAGCCCGCGCACGTTGCCCGCAAACTTGCGGCGGACCTCCTCGCTGCCCACGTCGCTGTCGGCGCTGCCGCGTCGATAGAGAATTTCGTGGCTGAATGAGCGCCCATCCGTGGTCGCGACCTTCATGCGGCAGGCATGGCGGAAGCGATGTCCCATGGCCTCGAGCCCCGCATCCTCGTGGATCATGATGCGCGGGATGAAACCGAGCAGCGCCGGATCCTGCATCCGCGCGGGCGTGTAGTCGGCGACAGTTACATCACCACCAGTCGCCATCGCCGCAAGACCGTAGAACATATTCATCTGCGCGGCCGTGACACCGGCATCGCGATACGTCCAGGCCGTGTGGACGAACGTCATGTGCCCACAACCGACCTCGACGGCGCGGATATCGCTCGCGACGAGCCCGTGCGTGCGCATGATATGCCGCAGCGCATCGAGCGATGTGTGGATGCTCGTGACATTTGGATAGAGCTTGAAGCCGACGCGCTCGGTCTCCCACACGCTTCCCAAGCCTTCGGTCAGCCGCTTCACATTCGGCTCGCGCGAATACGAGCTGAGAAAACCACCATAACCCGCCTCGACCACGTCGGAGATACCGGTGAAGCCGCGCTTGGCAAGCTCTGCCGCATAGACACCGCCCTCGGCCGCCCGCCCCGCGTGCAGGCGCTTGACCATTGCCCCTTCCTGCGCCGCCATCAGTCCCGCCGCCATGGAGCCGCCAATACCCAGCGCGTTCTGCATGGCGCGTGCATCGAGCCCGAGCAGGCGTCCCGCTGTCCCCGTCGCGACGAATGCGCCGCTCGTACCCTGCGGATGAAAGCCGTTGAGAAAGAGCTTCGTCGTCGCGGCATTGCCGATGCGCGTGCCGACCTCGCAGCCTGCTACGATCGCGGTCATCAGATCGCGGCCGCTCACCTCGGGATGCGCTTCGGCATATCCGATTGCAATCGGCGTCGTAAGCGAGTTCGGATGGACGACGGACTCGGTATGGATGTCATCCATCTCGAAGGCGTGCCCGGCCGTCGCATTCGCGAGTGCCGCCTGTGACCACGAGCTCTTGTGGCGCGTCGCGAAGATCGTCGCAGCAGGCTTGGCCTCCTGAGCCCGCACCACATCCTGTACGTGCCGCGTCCATGGCAGCGTGGCGCCGTAGAGACACACGCCGATCCCATCGAGCAGGCTCAATCGCACGCGCGCGACGACCGCTGCGGGGATCTGCTCGAAGCTCAGCGCGCTCGCGAAGGCTGCGAGATCGGCCGTGGCATTCTCCTGAAGCGGCGGCACTGATGCGCTCATGCAGTTCCTCCCGTCGTCGGCCGCATTTATGCTGGCCGTTTGCGCCTGCACTATTGCTCTCTGGCGGACACACGACAAGGCCGATAGACGGAAACAAGTGCTCGTAGCATCCTCTATGATCGTTTCGCGGAGCGACGCGTGACCAACCTTTGATGCACCTGCTCCGGCCCCAGCACGCACGGCGTGCGCCCTCGCATGACGACTAGCTCGCGCATCATCGCATCCACGATGGCGTTCATCGGCAGCCAGCGCGCGCCAGCTGTGCGAATGGCCTCCTGCAGAAGCGCCCGCACCTCCGCCACATCCTGCTCGTGGATCTCCGCAATCGCGGCTGCCGCATCCTTACTCATGTTCATGGCTTCTGCCCCATGCTGCAAACGGATCGGGAAGCTGTCGCCAGGATTTCGTGTCCACGCGTCCGGATTTTGGCAAGGCGAGAAGGCAGCGATCCAATGATGATCTGATCGCGGCCTCGTCCATGTCGCGCGTTCCGATGAAGACGATTTCCTGCTTGCGGTCGCCGAATGGCTCGCTCCAGCGCTTCCGGATCATAGCCACGTGCTCCGGCTCTTGCGGCCAGCGCTCCTTCGGCACGGCCGCCCACCAGAGTCCTGCAGCGTTGTGGCGGACGAGTGCGCCCGCCATGCTGACCTCGCCACACCACTGAGGCCGCGACGCGATCCAGAAGAAGCCCTTGGCCCGTACGACGTTCGGCCACGTCTGGTTGAAAAAGGCGTGCAGCTTTGCAGGTTCGAACGGTGCGCGCGCCCGATAGACAAAGCTGCGAATACCGTACTCTTCCGTCTCGGGCACGTGATCCTTGAAGCCATTCAGCTCCTTGAACCAGAGCGGATGGCGATGTGCATTCTCGAAATCGAAGCGGCCCGTGTCGAGGATCTCACTCAGCGGCGTCTGCCCTTCGACCGTCTCGACGATGCGCGCGCTCGCATTGAGCGAGCGGACAATCATGCGGGCAGCTTCGACCTGCTGCGGTGTCGCGACATCCAGCTTGTTGAGCACCACGACATCGGCGAACTCGATCTGCTCGACAAGAAGGTTCACGAGTGGACGCTCGTCGCCCTCACCGAGGGATTGGCCGCGATCAGCCAGGAAGTCCGTCGATGCGTAGTCCTTGAGGAGATTGGCCGCATCGACGACCGTGACCATCGTATCGAGCCGCGCGACGTCCCCGAGGCTCACGCCGCTCTCGTCGCGGAAGTCGAATGTCGCGGCGACCGGCAGCGGCTCGGAGATTCCCGTCGACTCGATGAGCAGGTAGTCGAATCTCCCCTCCTCCGCGAGACGCCGCACCTCATTCAGCAGATCGTCGCGCAGCGTGCAGCAAATGCAGCCGTTCGACATCTCGACAAGCGCTTCGTCTGTTCGCGAGAGGTTGGCGCCGCCATCGCGCACGAGGTCGGCATCGATGTTCACCTCGCTCATGTCATTGACGATGACCGCGACCTTCCGCCCTTCCCGGTTGTTCAAGACGTGATTGAGCAGCGTCGTCTTGCCCGCGCCCAGGAAGCCGGACAGCACGGTGACCGGCAATCGTAGGTCCGCTCGAGCCTCGCCCCGCACGAGATGCTGCATAAGTTGCTGATCCATAAGTCTCTCTAGTCTCCAGCCTGATCCATTTGTTTGTAACGTTATACTATTACATTCCGGCCGTCGAGCTGGAACGAGACGAATTTCAAGGATGAAGGGAGTAGGCTTGTTGAGACCCGCGCGCATGTGCAGTCTGGCGCCAAACAAGCTCAGGCGGAGGAAGTGCACATGCCGGAAATGGGGCTCGAGGGAAAAGTCGCGATCGTGACGGGCGCTGGTTCGCGCGCGCCGGGCATCGGCAACGGGCGCGCCGCCGCCATCCTGCTCGCGCGCGAGGGCTGTAAGGTCGCGCTGCTCGATGCGACCAAGGAACTCGGCGACGCCACGAAGGAGATGATCGACGCCGAGGGCGGCACGTCGATGGTCGTCGTCGGCAATGTCGCGGACCAGGCGTCGTGCGCGGCCGCGGTGAAGAAGGTCGTCGACACCTGGGGCCGCGTCGACGTGCTGGTCAATAACGTCGGCATCGGTGGTCCCATGGGCAATGCCGTCGAGACGAACGCCGAGGCCTGGGACGCGGCCATGCGCATCAACGTCACGTCGATGATGCTCATGGCGAAGTACGCGATCCCCGAAATGCGCAAGCAGGGCGGCGGCTCGATCATCAACATCTCATCGATCGACGGCCTCAAAGGCGGCAATCCGAGCCTGTTCTATTCCGCATCCAAGGGCGCGGTCGTGAACATGACGCGCTCCATGGCGGCGCACCATGGACCTGAAGGCATTCGCGTAAACTGCATCGCACCGGGCTATGTCTACACGCCCATGGTCTTCGCTCAGGGTATGGAGCCGGAGCTGCGCGACGCACGCCGCAAGAACACGCTTCTGCAGACCGAAGGCACGGGCTGGGACATCGGCAAGGGCGTCGTCTACCTCGCCTCCGAGCAGGCGCGCTGGGTTTCCGGCATCATCCTCTCCATCGACGCGGGCTCCATGGCCGGCACGGTCGGCAACACCACGCCGGTCAAAGCCTTCGACTGAGAGCGCATGGCTCACAGCGCGCGTTCTGGTCTAAGCTCGCGCCCAATCAACAACGAAATCCTGGAGGAAGCCCCATGGCCGCTACGAAAGTCGCGAAGCTCGAAACGCTCTCCTGCGATGCCGGCTGGCGCAACTACCACTTCGTCAAGATTACGACGGATACGGGCATCGTCGGCTGGAGCGAGTTCGACGAGGGCTTTGGTGCACCGGGACTGAGTGCTGCAATCCAGCGCCTCGCGCCACGTGTCGTCGGGCAAGACGCGTACGATCACGAGCGCATCTACCAGGAGCTCTATGCCATCACGCGACCGGCCGCGGGCGGCGTCGTGGCGCTGGCGCTCGGTGCGATCGAGAATGCCCTTCTCGATGCCAAGGCCAAGAGCCTCGGCGTGCCCTGCTACGAGCTGCTCGGCGGCAAAGTGCGCGACCGCATTCGCGTGTACTGGTCGCACTGCGCGACGTGGCGCATCAACCATCCGACCTACTACAAGCCCGCGATCACGGACCTCGACGGCGTCAAGAGCCTCGGTCGCGAGGTGCGCGAGAAAGGCTTCACCGCCTGCAAGACGAACATCTTCATCTATGAGGGCCAGAAGAACCCGAAGGGCTATCGCCCCGGCTTCGGCTCACCCAACCAGCCCGCACTCAACGTCGAGCGCAACGTGCTGCGCAATCTGCGCATGCATCTGGAAGCGCTGCGCGACGGCGTCGGCCCGGATGTCGATATCCTTCTGGACCTCAACTTCAACGCCAAGACTGAAGGCTATCTCAAGATCCTGCGCGAAATCGCCGACCTCGATATGTTCTGGATCGAGATCGACAGCTATAGCCCCGAAGCGCTCGGCTACATCCGCCGCCAGAGCCCGCATCCAATCTCGTCGTGCGAGACCTTGCTCGGTGTGCGCGAGTTCCTGCCCTATTTCCGCGAGCAGGCCATGGATGTGGCGATCATCGACACGCCGTGGAATGGCGTATGGCAGTCCATGAAGATCGCCAATCTCGCCGAGGCGCACGAGGTCAACGTCGCGCCGCATAATTTCTATGGCCATCTCTGCACGATGATGAACGCGCATTTCTCGGCTGCCGTACCGAACCTGCGCATCATGGAGACGGACATCGACCGGCTCGCGTGGGATCACGAGCTTTTCACGCACGTCCCGGAATTTAAGGACGGTCATCTCGTGTTGCCCGACCGCCCCGGTTGGGGCACGGAGCCGAACGAGGCTGGTCTCGCCGCGCACCCACCAAAGAACAATTCCGGCCTGCTCAACTACGGCAGTCAGAAGAAGTGAGGCAATAGACGCAGCCGGTTCTCAGATCAAGTGGAAGAGGATCGGCAGCTTGCCGCTCGCGTGCAGGTACTCGAGCGTCTCGATGATCGGGAATGCCGCGAGAAAGAGGATGCCGTCGAGCAGGGTCTTCCTCAAAGCCTTCGGCGAGAAATGGACCTCCTGCGCATCTTCGTAGAGCTGAGGCTTCGGCCAGAAGATCGGCGTGCGATGGCTATAGGCCTCATAGGCAGGGCCGAACATGGTCCTCAGATAGTCCGCTTCCTTCGCCGCCGTTGCCGCGAGAACGCCATACGCGATCAGGCCCAGCGCGAGTGCGACGACGACCGAGCCGTACATCAGGCCGACGCCGACTGCGCCGATGCATGAGAAGAAGTAGAGCGGGTTCCGCGTCATCGAGTACGGCCCCGACGTCACGAGCTCCTTGTTCTTCTTCGAGCCGACATAAAGGATGCTCCACATCCGGCCGAAAATGCAGGCGAACACGAGGACAATGCCGGCGATCTCGATGAACTCATGCGCCTGGCCATCCCAGGATGGCTGCGAGAGGAGGAAGATGGGCAGGGCAGCAAGCGCACCCGCCTGTAGAATATGAATGCGCTGCCGCTGCAGAACCGGCTCAATTCTCATGGAAGCCCCCGTCATCAAACCGACACATCCGGCTCTGCCCGAATTGTAGCGAATTGAAGGCAAGGCTTCCGCGTGTGCCGGCCGGCGCAACTATGCCGCATCATGAAAGATGATGCCGAGCGTGTGGCGCCGTCCGGTCAGCACCTCGCTCACGCCATGCCGCAAGTTCACGCGGTACGTCCCGCGGGTGCCGGCCACCGGCCGATGATGGACGGCGAACACCACGGCATCGCCCTGGCCGAGTGGAGCGACGGATGCACGTGATTGCATCCGGGGCCGCTGCTCCGTGATGACGAACTCGCCACCCGTGAAATCTCGCGACGGTGCCGACAGCAGGATCGCAACCTGCAGCGGGAAGACATGCGCGCCGTAGAGATCCTGGTGCAGGCAGTTGTAGTCGCCCGCCACGTATTGCAGCAGCAGCGGCGTTGCCCGCTTCTGCCCCGCTTCATGACAGCGCCTTAGAAAGTCTGCGTGATCCAAGGGAAACCGCACGTCGATGCCCATGGCCGCATTCCAGCGATTGGCGACTTCGGCGAGCGGCGGATAGAGCGACGTGCGCAATCGAGCGATCGGCTCCGGGAGCGGATAGTTGAAATACTTGTATTCGCCCCGCCCGAAGCCGTGCCGCGCCATGTGGATGTGACTACGGAAGTGGCTGTCGTCGGGATACATGGCAGCCACCGCGCGGCACTGATCTTCCGGCAAGAGCTGCGGGATGATCGCGAAGCCGCGCGCATCGAGGCTGGCGCCGACCGTCGTCCAGTCCACCGCCGGCGCCTGCGCGGCTTTGGCAGGCCGCTCGCGTAGAAGAGCCTTGCTCACGAGCGTGCCTCCCGTGCCAGAAGCTTGCGCTTGCGCTCGACACCCCAGCGATAGCCGGAGAGCCCGCCGTCATTGCGCACGACGCGGTGACAGGGGATGGCGACCGCGAGCCTGTTCGCCGCGCACGCAGCCGCAACAGCACGTACTGCCTTCGGCAGACCGATCCGCTCAGCAAGCTCGGCGTAGCTCACCGTCGCGCCCGCAGGGATCTCGCGCAGTGCCTGCCACACCCGATGCTGGAAGGCTGTACCGCGCACATCGAGCGGCAGGTCGAAACTCGTCCCAGGAGCCTCGATGAGCGCGATGGCCTTGGCGACGACCTCCTCGAACTCCCGATCGCCGCCGATCAGCTCGGATTTCGGAAAACGGACCTCGAGATCGTGGACCAGCTCTTCGGGATCATCACCGAGCATGATGGCCGCGATGCCCTTGCTGCTTGCGGCCACGAGGACTGCGCCGAGCGACGACTTCCCGATGGCAAAGCGGAGTTGCATGTCCTTGCCTCCCGCACGGAAGGTGGTGGGTGTCATGCCGAGAACCTCGTCGGCATTGGCATAGAAGCGGCCGCTCGAATTGAAGCCGGCCTCGTGAATGGCTTCGGTCACGCTGGTGCTCCTTTTCAGGTTGTCGCGCACGCGCTTCTGGCGATGCGCGATGGCATAGGCCTTGGGCGTCACGCCCGTGATGCTTTTGAACACGCGATGGAAGTGATAGGGACTGAGGCCGACATCCGCTGCGAGCGCGTCGAGCGTCGGCGGCTCCTCGGCCTCCTCGATGAGACGGCAAGCATTCGCGACCAGACGCGCGTGCTCGGCCTCGAGCGAAGGCGCGTCGGGTTTGCAGCGCTTGCAGGGACGGAAGCCCGCTGCCTGTGCCGCCGCGCCCGAGGCATGGAACGCCATGTTCTCGCGTCGCGCATGGCGCGAGGGGCACGACGGGCGGCAGTAGACTCCGGTCGTCGCGACCGAATAGACGAACGTGCCGTCCATGCTCTTGTCCCGCGCCACAACAGCTGCGTAGAGGCTGTCCTCGTCGCGCATCGAGGGGCGCCGGGCGCTCGGCTGTTTGGTCTTGGCAAGCATGGCCGTGGTCTTTCTCGTTTCCATGATGGGGAAGATAGGCGCCTTGTCCCGCCCCTGCACTCCGATCCTTGCTTTTGAATTCGGTTTCGCCTGCCCCTCGCCTAATGGCTTGGGATTCCGCGACATTCTCCCGATGGATTGACGGCAGACAGCTTTCGCCGCCCAATGCCCCGACGCCGGCTCACGGCGGGGCCTCTCAGGGGGAATGAGGACCATGCTCTGTCGCTTGATGTTGCTCGCTATCGCCGCCCTTTTCGTCCCCCTTTCAGCCAGCGCGGCGTCAGCCCAGGATGCGAGCCTCGTCTCCGTGCAGACACCGCGGGGCGCCAAGCAGGCCTTCATCCTGATCAAGCCCGCGAAGCCTACTGCGGCCGTGATCCTGTTCGCCGGCGGGCATGGCAGGCTCGGCCTCCAGAGCGCGTCCAGCATGGCCTGGGGCAAAGGCAACTTTCTCGTGCGCGTCCGCGATCAGTTCGCCGCGCAGGGCTTCATGGTCGCCGTCGCCGATGCGCCATCCGACCAACAGGGCGAGCGCGGCATGAATGGCCAGTTCCGCATGAGCGCCGCGCACGCCGCCGACATCGGCGCCATCGTCGACTATCTCAAGAAGCAGGCCGCTGTTCCTGTCTGGCTTGTCGGCACCAGCATGGGCACCTTTTCGGCTGCCGGCGGTGCCGTGGTTCTCAAGAGCGTTGACGGCCTTGTCCTCACGTCGTCGATCACGCGCGCTAAACCCAATTGGAACATCGCCGGCAGCCACCCGAACGGCGTCGCCAGCATGACCCTTTCCGCCGTCGGCGTACCAACTCTGATCGTCTCGCACCGCAATGATGGTTGCGACATCACGCCGGCTGCGGACGCGCCCAAGCTTACGAAGGCACTCACCAAGGCCCGTAAGGTCGATGTCGTCCTTGTCGACGGCGGCAGCCCGCCACGGTCGCAACCGTGTGAAGCCATGTCACAGCACGGCTTCCTCGGGATCGAATCCCAGGTCGTCTCGCGCATTGCTCAATTCATCAAGGCCAACTGAGGTACACCCGCAGGTGAAACCTCAGTTCCTGAGCAGCGCCGCGCCTGCGCCCAGCGCCCGCAGCTTGCCGACTGCAACCGCGCGTGGCAGGGGTGCCATGCCGCAGTTCGTGCAACCCTGAATGCGCTGGGCATCCGCGTACTTCAGCGCTTCTTTCAGCGTGGCGGCGACCTGCTCCGGCGTCTCGACCTTGCTGGTCGCGACATCGATGGCACCGACGAGGATGGTCTTGTCGCGAAGGTGCGAGATGAGTGAGATCGGCACCTTCGAGCCCGCACATTCGAGTGAGACCTGCTGGATCTTCGAGCGATTGAGGGCCGGGAAAATTTCCTCATACTGGCGCCACTCGCCGCCGAGCGTCTCCTTCCACTTGAGATTGGCCTCGATGCCGTAGCCATAGCAGATGTGGACGGCCGTCGTGCACTTCAGTCCTGCGGCAGCCGCCTCGAGCGCAGCAATGCCCCAGTCCTTCACATCATTCATGAACACGTTGAAGGCGGGCTCGTCGAACTGGATGACATCGGCGCCGAGCGCCTCGAGCTCGCGAGCCTCGGCGTTCAGCACCTTGGCGAAGGCCATAGCCATGTCGGCGCGACGGCCGTAGTGCGCATCCGCGATCGTATCGCAGATCGTCATCGGCCCCGGCAGCGTGAACTTCATCTTCCGCTTGGTATTGGCGCGCACGAAGCGGACATCCTCGCTGTGCACGGACCGCTTGCGCGTGATCGGCCCCGTGACCGTCGGCACCTCCACGACATAGCGGTTGTCGCGAATACCCATCCGCGTTTTCTTCTGCCAGTCGATTCCGCTCACGTGCTCGAGAAATCCATGCACGAAGTGAATGCGGAACTGCTCGCCGTCGGAGACGATGTCGATGCCGGCGTCCTCCTGCAGCTTGAGCCACACGAGCACGGCGTCCTCCTGCGCGCGGCGGAGCGCCTCGCCCTCGTGCCGCCATGCGCCCCAGAGCTTCTCGGGCTCCGCGAGCCAGGCGGGCTTCGGCAAACTGCCGGCAATCGTTGTCGGAAATGGCGAGCGGGCCATGATGGTCTTCCTCCCTGTGCTTGTTCTTGGCGCCGGTTACAGCGCTCGGTGCAACGTAGCGTGTGTCAACATTTCCCAGGAGCCGTCACTGAGGCAGGCGAAGTCACAATCCGTTGATCCGCATGAGCGCGTCGAAGTGCTGCTTTGCCTGGAAATCAATGACCTGCATGTACTGGCGTGCCGTATCCTTGGCCTGCGCCTCGGGCATGATCTGCAGAGGCAGTCCCGTCGACATGGCCAGCACCTGCTGCTTGGCCGCGCGCTCGAGATAGTAGAGATCGTCGAAGGCAAAGGCGATCGACGGCCCGCCGATCGAGACGCCATGGTGGGCGAGGAAGAAGATATCGGCCGTGGGATTGCTCTTCTGGGCCTCGGCAATGCGCTTGCCTTCGGACTCGTCGAGCGCGATGCCGCCGAACGACTGATAGGCAACGCGATCGTAGTAACGCGCCGCCGTCTGGTGCGCCATCTCCAGGCGCCCGCCCTGCACCATGGTCAGTGACGTCGCCCAGGGCATGTGCACGTGCAGGATGCACTGGTGGCGTGGGTTGGCCCGATGGCCCTGAACATGAATGTGCCGCGCCGTCGCCTCGACCTCACCATCACCCTCGACGACCTGACCCTCGCCGTCGATCAGCAGCAGATGCTCGGGACGCATTTCTGACCAGTGCAGGCCGTAGGGATTGATCAGGTAGCGCTCCTCGGCGCCCGGCACCACGACCGAGAAGTGATTGCAGATGCCTTCGGAGTAGCCGAACTTCTCCGCAAGGCGGAAGGCGGCGGCAAGCTCGCGGCGCAGGCGCATGGGAGAGCTGGCAGAAATCGGCATAAGGCACCTCGTTGCGGGGATGGGCAGCACGAAATGATAGGAAGGATAAGGCGCCCTGCCAAGCGAGCCTTAAGGTGAGTGCTTGCCGCGGCCGGAGACAGGGCGCAGGGTGGCCAACGCACGTTCCACTGCAGCATCGCGAGATCATGAGGCGCCAGTGCCGGAATGGATGGAGATTTTTCTTCTGGTGACGGCGACAGCGGGTGCCGGCCTCGTCGGCGGCATCTTCTTCGCCTTCTCGAATTTCATAATGAAGGCGCTGGCACTCGCCCCTGGTGCAGAGGGTGCCCGCGCCATGCAGAACATCAACGTGACGGTTCTGAACGCATCCTTCTTCGCCGTCTTCTTCGGCACCGGTTTGGTCGCGCTCGTCATTGCTGTCGCGACGCCCAATGTCTGGAACGCCCCCGGCGCCGTGATGGGGCGGGCGGCGGCCCTCCTCTACCTGTTCGGCACGCTCGGCGTGACCATGCTGTTCAACGTGCCGCTAAACGATCGTTTGGCTGCAGCGCGACCCGACAATGGCCTCGCCGAGATATGGACGCATTACGTCACGGCCTGGACTTGCTGGAACCACGTCCGCACGATTGCAGCTCTGCTCGCTGCGGTGCTCTTTGCTCTGTCGATCGCCTTCTAGCTGCCAACTTACAGTTTCGGCGACCGCCCTGTCTGAGCGACCACCCCATGTTGCCCGTGCGCAGCATGGGAATGGAAAGTCCCACCGCCCCGAGCTGAGCCTTTGTCACGCCACGAGCCCGTCACATTCTCGGCCGGTGGCGAGAAATCCGGCGACGGGAGGAACGCGATGCAGCGCGTACTGGTGGGGCTTGTGGCCGCCTTCTTGCTCGCGGCAAGTAGCCTTGCGCCGGCATGGTCACAAGCGACCGGCGGTGATTTTCCAAGCCTCTTCACGCGCTGGCAGCAGGAACAGGACATCGAGGAGCGCATATTCCTCGGCCAGACCCTGCTCGCCGAGGCGCCCGCACTGACGCCCTGGCCGCTTGCCGCCGAGCGCGCGCTGGTCATCGCCGAGCTGCAGTTCGGCATAGCCAGCGCCTACATCAATCGTCCGACGGGCGTGCGCGCCGATAACATCGAGACGGCGATCTCACTTTTCGAGGCGGCCCTTCCCGCCTGGACCTTCGAGGGCGATCCCCAGAACTGGGCGACGCTGCAGAACAATGTCGGCATTGCCTACTGGGCACGCATTCGCGGCGAGCGGGCCGACAACCAGGATCGCGCCATTGCCCATTTCGAGTCCGCGCTGCGTGTCTTCACGCGCGAGAGCGCACCGGAGCAATGGGGGCGCCTGCAGAACAATCTTGCGGTCGTGCATTCGACCCGCATCCGGGGTACGCCCGCCGATAATCTCGAAGCCTCGATCACGCACACGGAGGCCGCGCTCAGCATCTTCACGCGCGAAGCGGCCCCCTTGCTCTGGGCCATGGCCAAGAACAACCTCGGCTCTAGCTATCGCAATCGCATCGCCGGCGTGCGCGCCGAGAACTATGAGAAGGCCATCGCTCACATCAGCGACGCGTTGCAGGTTTTCACGCGCGAGACCGCGCCTCGGGAATGGGCCTCGGCACACTACAATCTCGCCTCGATCTATCTGGTGCGCATCAACGGCGAGAGCGCGGAGAACCAGGAAGAGGCGATCGCCCACCTCGATGCCGCCCTCACCGTCTTCACGCGATCCGGCTTTCCCATGGAATGGGCGCGCGCCCAGAACTCGCTCGGCAATGCCTACTCGGATCGCATTCGCGGCCTTCCAGGCGTGAACCGGGAGATCGCGATCGCGGCGTACGAGGCGGCGCTCTCGGTCTTCACGCGCGATGCCTACCCGCACGAGCATCTGCGCACAGGGCGTGCGCTCGGCAACACTCTGCTCCAGGCGCGCGACTGGAACGAGGCCAGCGTCGTGCATCAGAGCGCACGCGAAGCCTTCCTCCTGCTTTTCGGTCAGGGCTTCGATGAGACCGAGGCTCGCTCCCTCATTGCCGATGCCGGACCGCTCTTTGCCGAAGCCGCGCTCGGTGCGCTCGAACGCGGTGCCGTCGAGGCTGCTGTCGCGCTTTCCGACGAAAGTCGCGCGCGTCTGCTCGCCGTCTCTCTCAGGTTGCAGATGCTGGAGCTGTCATCCGAGAACCGCGCACGCCTCGACACACTTCGCGCCGCCATCCGCAAAGCACAGGATGCTGTCGAGATCGCCACGGGACCAGACCGCGCGGTCGCCGTCGACCAGTTGGGGTCGCTGCGTCGTGAGCTTCTCCAATTCGTCACCGCGAGTGGTGCCAGCGAGGATCGCAGCGCCGTCGCCATCGCCGAAGCACGTCGCATTGCGGCCGCGGGCGGCGCCGTCGCCATTCCAATCGTCACGGGTCTCGGCGGCAGGCTCATCGTGCTGAGCGGCGCCGAAGAGACCAAGGCCACGATCATCGATCTTCCGGAACTCACGCCCGGCCGCCTCTCGACGCTGCTGGCCGGTCCGGACGGCACGACCGGCGGCGGCTGGATCGGCGCCTATTTCGCCAATTACTTCGAAGGCGAAGAGAAGCAGAAACGCTGGCCGCAGTGGATGGCAGCGATCGTGGACCTCGGCCCCGAGCTCTGGCGCCTCTTCGGTGGCGAGCTCGATGCCGCACTCAAGGCACAGGGTCTCAAACCCGGCGCACAGCTCGTGTGGGTTCCCTCGGGGTGGCTCGGTGTGCTGCCGGTCGCGCTCGCTCAGGATCCCGTCAGTAAGCGTCGGCTCGGAGACGCCTACGAGATCACCGTGACGCCGAGCCTCGCCACGCTTGCCGCCGTGCGCGACCGTGCTGCCGCTGCCGATGCAGCCAGCCTTGCCGCGATCATCAATCCGACGGGCGACCTGCCGGGATCGGATATGGAGGGCGCGTTCATCGCGGCACAATTCCCGGAGAGCGGACGCGCCGTCCTTGCCGGCGAGAACGCAACGCTCGGTTCCGTACTCGACGCGCTCAAGGGACGAAGCTACTGGCACTTCGCCTCGCACGGCACGTTCACTTGGTCCGACGTGCGTCAGTCCGCGCTCATCATGCACAATGCCGAGCGCCTGAGCGTCGGTCGGCTACTCGAGGTCGACGGGCTCGGCCGGCCGCGTCTCGTGGTGCTCTCCGCCTGCGAAACCGGCCTCTCCGAGATTACGCGCAATCCCGATGAGTTCGTCGGGCTCCCCGGCGCCTTCATGGCGCTGGGCGCGGCCGGTGTGCTCGGCACATTGTGGCCCGTCTCCGACGTCGCCTCCGCGCTCCTGATCGCGCGCTTCTACGAGTTGCATGTCGGTGAGCGATTGCGCCCGGCAACGGCCCTCCAGCGCGCGCAGGCTTGGTTGCGCGAGGCGACGAATGAGGAGCTTTCGGCCTACGTCCAGGGCGCCGCGAGCGCCGGCCGGATTGCACGCGGCTTCGCCACGGCGACTAGCGAGGCCATGAGCCCGGAGAGCCTGAAGAAAGACCGCAACAGCGCAGCCGTCGAATGGCTTGCAGCTCCAGCCTCGCGCGGTGACGGCGCGACCAAGGACGCCCAATCACCACCGCCTGCCGTCGCCCGCCCGTTTGCGCATCCCTACTATTGGGCAGGCTTCGTCCACACCGGCCACTGAGGGGCGCACCGCTCTCCTGCACCCGTGGGCCATGAGCCATGCCCGAGAGCGCCCTTGCCTTCGGTGCGCGCTTGTCCGAGCATTATCTTAGAAGCCGGACCGTCCGAGACCCCCAAAAGCAGGAATGCCTACCGTGCCAGAGATCTCATACACGCCCCCTCCCGAGGACTCTGCTTGGGAGGCTCTAACCCCCGCGGCCGCAGGCTTCGATGCGGGAAAGCTCGAAGCGGCCGTCGCCTGGGCAGAGGCCTCCGAAAGCCCCTGGCCGCGCTCCCTGTACTACCCGGACGGCCGCTACGTCGGGAATGTGGAATGGAACGAGACCGGACCCTGGAGCGACATCACCGGCATCGTGCGCCCGCGCGGCGGACCGGCCGGCATGATCATGAAGCGCGGCCGCATCATCGCCGAATGGGGTGATACCCGACGCGCCGATGTCACGTTCAGCGTGGCCAAAAGCTATCTCTCGATGCTCGCCGGCATTGCCGTGGGCGACGGCCTGATTGCCAGCGTGGACGATCGTGTCGGCGCTACTGTGAAGACCGGCCACTTCGATGGACCGCACAACGGCCAGATCACGTGGCGGCATCTGCTGACGCAGTCATCGGAGTGGGACGGCGTGCTCTGGGAGAAGTCCGATCAGGTTGATCACTTCCGTCAGGTCGGCGGCGCCGAGAACAACAAGCACAAGGGCGAGCTGCGCCAGCGGCAGACGCCCGGCACGTATTACGAGTACAACGACGTGCGCGTGAACGTGCTCGCCTTTGCCCTGCTGCAGCGCTTCGGCAAGGCACTTCCCGACGTGCTGCGCGAGCGCATCATGGATCCTATCGGCGCGTCGAAGGATTGGGAGTGGCACGGCTACTCGACTTCCTGGACAGAGGTCGGCGGCAAACGCGTGCAGTCCGTTTCGGGCGGCAGCCACTGGGGCGGCGGGCTTTTCATCCCGACGCGCGACCATGCACGTGTCGGCCTTCTCGTCGCCAACAACGGGCGCTGGGGCGCACGCCAGATTCTGCCCGAAGGCTGGATGCCACAGTCGCTCACACCTTCCGCACCGAACCCCGGCTACGGCTTCCTCTGGTGGCTCAACATCGGCGGGCGCAACTATCCAAGCGCGCCTGCGGATAGCTGGTTCGCGCTCGGCGCCGGCACCAACCTCATCTGGGTCGCGCCTTCACAAGAGCTAGTCGCCGTCGTCCGCTGGATCGACAAGTCCAAGGCCAATGGCTTCTTCGAGCGGCTCATGGCCGCAATCGCCTAATCTGACTATCAGCCGGGAGAACCGTCATGCAGAAGATCGTCGACGAGCCTGTCACCTTGGAGCGCGTCCGCGAGATCGGCGCTGCATTCGCCCGCCGCGACGTCGATGCGATCGTCGATTGTTTTGCCGACGACGGCGAATTTCGCAATGCCAAAGGCCCCGATGTCTGGGGCCAGTCGTACAAAGGCAAGGAGCAGATCCGCAGCTACTTCGTGCCCTTGTTCGCGAACAGCCCGGACGTGCGGTGGCTGCACACGGCCGAGTACGTCGTCGGCAATCGTGCGGTGACCGAATGGCTCCGCACCGCAACGCTGCCCAACGGGCAGAAGCAGGAGTGGCTCGGCTGCGATCTCTACACCTTCCGCGGCGACAAGATCGTGCGCAAGGATACCTACATCAAGGTCGTCGGCTAAATCCGCGCCTCAATCTGGAATGAGGCCGCCATCCACATTGTAGGACTGGCCGGTGATGTTGCGCGCGCGCGGCGAAGCGAGAAACACGACCATATCGGCAATATCCTCGGGCTCGTTGGCACGCCGCAGCGGCACACCAGCGACCGCGCGCTCTTCGACAGCTTCTATGCTGAGCCCCTCGGTCTTCGACATGACCTTGACGATTTCCTCGTAGAGCGCTGTCCGCACGATGCCCGGGCAGACGGAATTGACGTTGATGTTGTGCGGCCCGAGCTGCTGCGCTGCCGTCTTGGTCAGACTGATGACGGCGCCCTTGCTCGCCGCGTAGATAGCGTTCGAGGTGCCCGGAAATCCTTTGCCCGCAACCGATGCGATATTGATGATGCGGCCGCTGCGGCGCGGGATCATCTCGCGTGCGACCCGCTGCAGGCAGAAGAACACGCCCTTGGCATTCACGCGGTGAATGCGATCCCAGTCCTCTTCCGTCAGATCCATGATGTACGCGCGGCGCGTGACGGCGGCATTGTTCACGAGAATGTCGATCCGGCCGAAGGCGGTCACGCTCTCGGCCACCATGCGATCGATGTCGGCCACGCTGCCGAGATCCGCGCGGATGGCATGAACCCGGCGCCCTTTGGCTTTCACGGCGTCTGCGGTCTCGGCAAGCGTGCGCTCGTTGATATCGACGACGACGAGGTCCGCGCCCACATCTGCAAGCGCCAACGCAGAGGCGCGGCCAATACCCTGCCCGGCGCCCGTCACAATGGCGATCTGATCCTTGAGATCCATGCTTGTTCCTCCCTGATTGTTTGGCGGGTCTCGCGTCCGCCTCCTTCCTATCCTGCCATCCGCGGCGTGCTTCATCCATAGGCGCGTCCGTCCGCGGGCTCATGCCTGCCCCGATGACTTCCTGCTTGCTGCTGCACTGCACTGCCGGCCACAATCATTTCCTACGGAACCCCAGACAGCCCTTCAGAGAGTAATCCCATGAACGCACCTGACCGCATGCGCGCCCTCCTCGCCAAGCCCGAGTTCGTCGTCATGCCTGCGGTCTGGGATGGCATGAGCGCGAAACTCGCCTTCGGCGCCGGATTTCAGACAGCATTCCTCTCGGGTTCCTGCGTCGCCGCAAGCCGCCTCGGCGGCCCCGATCTCGATCTCATCTCGTTCGCCGAGATGTACGACTCCTTCAACATGGTGCGAGGCGCGGCGCCGGACCTGCTCGTGCTTGCCGACGGCGATCATGGCTACGGCAATGCCATGAACGTGCAGCGCACCGTACGCGCTTATGGCCGTGCTGGCGCTGCGGCCATCCTCATCGAGGACAAGATCACGCCACGCGCACTCACGGCCGCCGGCAAACCCTGCCTGCCACGCGAAGAAGCGCGCATGAAAATCCGCGCCGCCGTCCAGGCAGCGAAGGAGTCCGGCATCCTGATCATGGCCCGCACGGACTGCCGCCCGACGGCCGGCATGGACGAGGCCGTCGCGCGCATCGAAATGTTCGTCGCCGAGGGCGCGGATATCCTCTTCCTCGACTCGCCGGCCGATGAAGCCGAGGTCCGCCGTGCAGTTGCAGCGGCAGCCGGCCGGCCGTCCTTTGCCGTGCTCTCGCCCGGCGCACCACGCGAGACGCCGAGCCAGTCCCGTGCGGCCGAGCTCGGCCTCAAGATCGGCACGTATCCGACAGGAATGCTGTCTCCCGCCCTAGCGGGTATGAAGGCGGGGCTCGCGGCCCTCAAGGCTGGCAAGGCAGAGGCCGAAAGCGCACTTACGCCAGCCGAATTCCGCTCGACCGTCGGTTACCAGGACTACGACGCCCACGCCAAGCAGTTCATGATCGGCTGAGGCGTTAACCTCTAGCCCCTGTGCAGTTTTGCAGCACAGGGGGCCTGCACCACATCCGAAGATGCAAATGGAACCAATGAGCGCGTCCCGCGTTCAATTGGGTTGGCCAAGCTCTGCCGGAAGTTTCAGCAGCCCTCGTCGCATGAGGGGCGGCTTGGTACCATTAATGTGGCGCAGGGCTATTTTGGAGGGTTCAGTGCATGGGGGTACGGGGCGCGCGCCTGATCCTCGTCGAGGATGAAGCACTTCTCGCACTCGATCTACAGGACATGCTGGAGGACATGGGCTGCCTCGTCGTCGGCACGGCGGGACGGCTGGAGGAGGCGCTCGTCCTGGCCGAGACCGAATTCGACCTCGCGCTCCTCGACATGAACCTCGCCGGAGCACGCATCGACCCCGTTGCGCGGCGTATCGCCGAGCGCGGCATCCCGATCATCTTCGTCACGGGCTACGGCCAGCGCACACTGCCTCCCGGTGTTACCGCCCCTGTCCTCGACAAGCCCTGCAGTCAGGAGACGCTCTGGCCGCTGGTGGGCGCGGTGCTGGAGGCGCGCAATGCTGGGCAATAAGCTCCTCGAGCTCGGCGGCCTGTCCTTCCAGCGCATGGCCGACGCGGCGCCTGTACTGATGTGGGCAAGTGGACCGGACAAGCAATGCGTCTGGCTCAACAAGCGATGGACCGATTTCGTGGGTCGCACCCTGGCTCAGGAGCTCGGCTCGGGTTGGACCGAGAACATTCATCCCGACGACCTGGAGCGATGCCTCGCCGAATACAAGATGCACTTCGACGCCCGCCAGGAATTCTCGATCGAGTTCCGCCTTCGTCGCCACGACGGCGTCTATCGCTGGATGTTGGGCACGGGCGTCCCTCTCATGTCGGCCGAAGGCTCGTTCAGCGGCTATATCGGTTCCTGTACCGACATCACCGAGCAGAAGCTCGGCCAGGCGGCGCTGCGCGAAAGCGAGGACCGCTTTCAGCTGCTCTCCGAGCGCGCGCCGGCCATGATCTGGATGAGCGATGACGCAGGCAAGTGCGTGCATCTCAATCACCGCCTTCGCGAGTTCTGGGGCCTCGCGGACGATGCCCTTCCGGATTTCGACTGGTCGTCGACCCTGCATCCCGATGATGCTGCACACGTCGGCGCTGCAGTCGAGAAGGCCCTGACGAGCAAATCAGGCTTCACGGTCCAGATGCGCCTTCGCAATCATGGGGGCGAGTACCGCATCATCAGGACCGATGCTCAGCCGCACTTCGCGCCATCGGGCGAGTTTCTCGGCCTCGTCGGTGTGAACATCGACATGACCGAGGAAGCGAGAGCCAGCCAGGCGCTGCGCCGCAGCGAGGAGAGGTTCGCCCGCTTCATGCATCATCTGCCGGGCCTCGCCTGGATCAAGGATGAAGCCGGTCGTTATATCTTCGCCAATGAAGCTGCGACCCGCGCTTTCGGCACCTCGCAGGGCGAGCTGATCGGCCGCACGGATGATGACCTCTTTCCGCCCGAGACCGCCAGCCAGTTTCGAGAGAACGATGCGCGCGCACAACGAGAGCCCGGTGGCGCGCGGGTGATCGAGACGCTCAGGCAGGCGGACGGAATGCTGCACCAGTCCATCGTCAACAAATTCGGAATTCCCGACCCCGACGGCAGCGGCACCCTGACCGGCGGCGTCGCCATCGACGTGACTGACCACAAGGCCGCAGAGATCAGAATTGCGGTTCTGAATGAGAACCTGAAGAACAGGCTCGAAGAGCAGGATGCACTTCTCGCCGCACTCCCGGTCGGCGTCTTCATTGCCCGGGATCCTGAATGTCGGGAAATTCTGGCCAACAAGGCCGGCGCTCAATTGCTCTCTCTTCCCAAGGGCGGTAATGCCTCGAAGAGCGGACCCAACGGCGGCGCCCTGCCGTTCAAAGTGTATTCACGCGGCAAAGAGCTTTTGACGAGCGAACTGCCGATGCAGAGATGTGCGCGTTTCGGCACACCCATTCATGGTGAGGAAGTCGACGTCGTGTTCTCGGACGGGCGGACGATCGCGCTGCACGAGTCCGTATCACCTCTTTTCGACGTCAGCGGCAAAGTTAGAGGCTGCGTCGCCGTCTTCGTCGACATCACCGAGCGCAAGCAAGCCGAACGGCAGAAGAACCTCTTCATCGACGAACTCAATCATCGCGTGAAGAATACCCTTGCCATCGTCCAGTCCATTGCCGCGCAGACGCTCCGGCAGACCGACGAGCCGAAGGCCTTCAAGACGGCCTTCACGGGTCGGCTGGATGCGCTGGCCCGCGCGCACTCCCTGCTCACGACCGCGTTGTGGGAAGGCGTCGATCTCGCCGCCCTCGTCGAGGTCGCGCTCAGTCCTTTCGAGAACTTCAAGGGCCAGGTGACGGTCCAGGGCTCATCCATCGTTATAAGGCCGAATGGCGCGGTCACTTTGGCGCTCGTGCTGCACGAACTCGCGACGAACGCCGCGAAGTATGGCGCGCTCAGCACGACATCGGGCAAGGTCGCCATTTCCTGGATCGACGACGGGACGTCGATCACTCTTCGCTGGTCGGAGGTCGGTGGTCCGCGCGTCGACAAGCCCGCCCGCAAAGGCTTCGGGAGTCGCCTCATTGCGGCGAGTGCGTCGCAGCTCGGCGGCACCGCCGAAGTCGCTTTCGCAGGCGACGGTGTAAAGGCGACCCTGATGTTTCCCTCGCGCGAGCAGGCCCTGGCGTGACCGATCGCAACTGCATGGCCTTCGATCTCGCTCTTCAGAACGCACGTCTCGCCAGGAAGCCTGCTGAGATCGTGGACATTGGGATCACCGGCGGTTCGATCGCAGCGATCGGGCCCGGCCTTGTGGTGAGCGCTGACGTCGAGGACATTGACGGCCAGCTCGTGCTGCCGGGCCTTGTCGAGACACACATCCATCTCGACAAGTCCTGTATCATCGAGCGCTGCCGGATCGTCGAGGGCACGCTCAAGGAGGCGATCTCCGAAGCTGCCCGCGCTAAGGCCGCTTTCACGGAAGCCGACATCGAGACGCGCGCGCGCCGCACACTGGAGAAAGCCATCCTCGCCGGCACGCAGTTCATGCGCACGCACGTCGAGGTGGATCCTCGCATCGGGCTCAAGAGCTTCAATGTGCTGAGCCGGCTCAAGCGCGAGTATGCCTGGGCGCTCGATATGCAGATCTGCGTCTTTCCGCAGGAAGGCCTGACGAACGATCCCGGAACCGAGGCGTTGCTTATCGAAGCTTGCCGCCACGGGGCGGATCTGATCGGTGGATGCCCTTATACGGATACCGATCCAGCGACGCACATCGATCGCGTCTTTCGCATCGCGCGCGAGTTCGATCTCGATATCGACTTCCATCTCGACTTCGATCTCGATCCATCATGGATGCATCTCGATGACGTCTTGCGTCAGACGAAGGCACACGGCTATGGCGGTCGTGTCGCCGTCGGACACGTCACGAAGCTCTCCGCCGTTCCGCCAGACGAGCAGGCGGCAATCGCACGGCGCCTCGCCGATGCCGGCGTCGCGATCACGGTCCTGCCGGCAACCGACCTCTTCCTCATGGGCCGCGACGTGACGCACAACGTGCCTCGCGGCGTGACGCGCGCCGATCGCTTTCACGAGCACGGCGTGACTTGCTCGCTCGCGACGAACAACGTGCTCAATCCCTTCACGCCCTTTGGCGATGCTTCGCTGATCCGGATGGCGAACCTCTACGCCAATATCGCGCAGATCGGCCGCCCGAGCGATTTGCACAACTGCCTCGAGATGATAACGGGGTCGGCTGCCCGGATGCTGAGGCTGGATAACTATGGCCTCGCCGTCGGCCATGCCGCGGACCTCATTGCCGTGCCGTGCCGCCGTGGCGAGGACGCCGTCGCCGAGATCGCGCGCCCGACGCTCGGGATCAAGCGCGGCCGGCGCACATTCGTCAATCAGCCTGGAAGATTGCTGCCACCTGGCAGTTGATGGCACGCCGGTAGCCTGAAGAGCGAGCTATTGCTGCGAGGGTCGAGCCGCCTCGTCGGGCAGCCAGTTCGTCTGCAGGACCCTTTGCGCAATTTGCTTGTCGAGGTGCGGACCAATGAGCGTCTTGAAGGCATAAGCGACCTCGCGATACTCCCTGCGACAGGCGCTGGCGCGTTGCTCGGGAAGAAATCCCTCAGTGACGAGGTCGCCGAACAAGTTGGAATCGGCGCCGTACGCGAGACAGAGCAGATTGAAGAAGCGCACGGGCGGCGGACTATGCGTGTCCGAAAAGGCTTTCAGCGGCGCCGTGACCTTGGGTCGATCAATGAAGTTCTTGTACGAATGGGCGGCGCCCAGGATGAACCTGCGCGCCTGATCCTTGCCGAACTGCAGCATTATGTATGTTGCAAACTGGTCTGCTGCATCCTCGCCACGACCGAATACAGGGATACTCAATAGGTCGAACATGGCGTGTCCCATCTCGTGGGACATCACGTAAAAGAACTGACCGGCAACTGCATCAGCTGGCGTGATGCCGTGCGCGGTCGTCTCCGACGGCATCATGTTCTTCACGTCTTCGAGATACTCATAGCATACACTTACACGCCCATTCGCGTACCAGGCATTCGACACGCCATCGCAGCTCACCGTACGCAGCGCCAAATCGACTGGTAGCTTGAAAGCTCCGTACATTTCCTGGAGCTTCTCGAGTACGCGACGCTCCTTGGCCATCTCAAAGATCGCCTGGTGCTCGGGAGATTTCGGCGCGACGTACTCGATGCGTATCCTGTTCGGCTGCGCGTCAGCAGCTGCTGGCAAAGCGGCCGCAATAGGCAATGTGCCAAGCATCGCCGCAAGCAACCTGCGAGCAAAAGCTCCGGTCAGGCGCATTCGCTAACCTCCAGCCGGATCGCGGCTACGAACAGAGCGTCCGTAGCCGCACTCCACGGTCCTGATCAGCCGCCACCACCGCCTGTGAAGGCTTCCGCCGCCCAACCAGAGAACATGCTCTTGGCGTTCGGATCAGTATCCACGAGGTAGAGCTTGTCACCAACGCGAACGATGATGGCGCCTTCCTTCACCTCTTGCGCGCCAAGCTTTGTAAGTTGCGCCTGGGTCGGTTCCGTCTTCGCTGTTCCTTTGACAACGCCGAATTTTGTCCGATCGACATAGATGCCCTGGTTGACGCCAAGAGCGCCTATCTCCATGCGATCTTGCGCTGAGATTGCGAGCTTCGGCACGGATGCGATAACCGCAAGCGTCGCGGCACCGATGGCAAGGAAGGTGAGGCTGCGTGCTGACATGGGAGTTTCCTGCATGTTGGGGTGAAGGCTTTTCAGGCGGTCACGCCTTCCCCTTGTGCGACGAGGAGATCGTCACTGCCTGCACGATCTTAGGCATCTGTATGAGGGAAATTACTATCCGTCCGAACCCGCAAACGAGGGGGCGACAAACCCCTCATCCTTCATAAGGACAACCCGCACCGGCTCATCGGCTTGCAGACGACGATACCCCCGACGGTCTCGCAGACATCATTTGGATGGTCCAATCGTAAACGGCGACATTGGTACGCACGGCACCGATGCGCGGAGAACTCAACTCGACGATGACAACGAGCACGGCGGTCCAGACGCCAATGAGCAGCATGACGAGCCCGCGCATATCGTGCCCCTTCAGCCCGAACTGGAAGCCGATGCTTGCCACAGCGACCAGGATCATCCCGCACAGCAACCAGAGCAGCTGATAGGGAAACTTGGTTTCGAATGCGAAGCGCTCCGCTGTCGTTGCGTCGAACGTGGCATTGAGCGACTCCATAAACGAGGCTGTCACGTCATCCGGTCGCTCGCGCACGATTGCTGACAGGTGCTCCCAGATCCTCGACTGCAAGCCCGAACTCTTGCGATCAATCTCATCGAGCGCAGGCGAGTGGCGCGACGCCAGCACGTAGTCCCGACGCAAACCCACATACTGCCTTAGGAGTTCACCTATCTCCTGCCCGAGAGGATGACCAATTGCGATCGCGCGCTGAAACGACGTTCCAATCGCTGTCGCCTCCGCAAGTACTCCCGCGCGCCGTTCCGAGACTCGCGCACTGCTGTACGAGAGCGTTAGTGCCAATGTAAACGCGAGCAAGGCAACAAGACTGCTTACGACGAGGCCAACACCCTCTGCGTCACCTGCTCCTCGCGTCGCGCGCCTCCGGGCGCCCAGCTTGTGGCCCAGGATGTACGCGAGCATCTGGCAAACGAATAGCAGAGCGCCGAATAGAACCAGGCTCCACGCGGCAAGATCGGCAACAAACTCCATGGCCCATCCATGATGCGGATGCCGACACACGTCGGCCCACTCTGAACACGCGCCTGCTCGGCCAGTGGAGGATGCTTCATCGTGCCCGAGCTCGTGCATCAGGTAAAACCCCGATCAGATCGGTACACGCTTGTGCTTGCTGCTCGAGTCCCCTCCCGCTCGGCGACAGAGCGAACTCGCTAATCAGTTCGGCCGCACACAGTCTCCGTGCTGCCTCGGCGACATCCAGGGTTCACCCCGATGTGAGCCTCCGTGCTCATCCAATAGCGTCTCGGTAGTTCCAGGCTGTCCGAGGACACGCGAACCCGACAGTCGCCGCTGGCAAGAAGGAACATCGGCACGTGGCGATAGAGAAAATAAGAACGCACGTAGTGCGGCCCGAGCGCTTTCCGGAGTCGCCCGTGCCGCCCGTCCCGGCAGTCGACCCCGAGAAGCCCGCTCAGGCCTCCGCCCAGTACTCGGCGTATCAGACCAGGCTATCAAACCATCGCACCGGCCTGTCGGAGCATCGCACGTCGCTCTCGGAGTATCGCACCGACCTCTCGACGCAGCGGACGGATATGTCCACCGACCGGACCGAGATGTCGATGCGCCGGACGGGCATGTCCTTCCAGCGCACGCGCATGAGTGCAGACCGCACGCTCATGTCGGTGATCCGCACGTCCCTGTCGCTCATCTCATTCGGGTTCACGATCTACCAGGTATTCGAGAGGCTGCGCGAACAGAACGTCCTGACCCATGCTGCCCCCGCGCGCAACTTCGGCACGGCGTTGGTCGCTCTTGGCATCGGGATGCTCGTTCTGGGTATCGTCTATCACGTTCAGTTCATGCTTGGCCTGCGTGCCGTCCGCGCGGAAATGAAGGAGGAGGGGCTCATTCACGCTGAGAGCCACTTCCCTCCGTCCATGACGCTCATCATCGCCGTCATCCTCCTGCTGATCGGTATCTTCGCAATCGTCAGCATGACACTTCAGCTCGGCCCCTTCGGATGACGACCGCTGTGCGTCGGGACGTATGAGAGAGCACCATGAAAGAGTGGCTTGCCATCGCCACGCACTTCTCCGTCACCGTCATCGACATGATGGCGCTGCTGGTGATCGTCTACGGAACAGCAGAGGCCTTCATCCGGGGCTTGCACGCGATTCTCTCATCGTCAACGGGGCACGAGACGCGCGACGTCTGGCTGCGATACGCGCGCTGGCTCGTGGCAGGGCTGACCTTTCAGCTCGCTGCCGACATCATCGAGACGTCTATAGCGCCCACGTGGGAAGATATCGCTCGCCTCGGCATCATCGCGCTCATTCGTACATTCCTGAATTACTTCCTCGAGCGTGACGTTCAGGAAGTTCGCGAGCGCCAGCAGCAGTCCGACGAAAGACGCACGGACGCAATGGGACAAGACGAGACGCGACGGAATCCAGTTCGACGAATGGAGGTAGATCATGCGTAGCAGCCCCACGTTCAGTCACGCCGACGAACTCCCGCATCCGATTTTGCGCACACTGGCAGATCGCTGGTGGGTCTTCCTGCTGAGAGGTATCGCATCCGTCATCTTCGGCGTGCTCGCGCTCGTATGGCCCGGCGTGACGCTCATGACCCTCGTCTTGCTCTATGGCATCTTCGCGCTGGTGGATGGTGTGTTCGCGATCATGGGCGCCATTCGTGGCAGCGAGCATACCTCGCGATGGTGGCTCGCGATCGTCGGGCTGCTCGGCATTGCCGCCGGCGCAGTCACGCTCCTGTGGCCTGGTATCACTGGCGTGGTCCTTCTGTGGTGCATCGCCCTCTGGGCGATCGCGACCGGCATCATGCAGATCGCGGGCGCGATCTCGATGCGCCACCAGATCAATGACGAGTGGATGTTGATTGCGGGCGGTGCACTTTCCGTGATCTTCGGTGGTCTTCTGCTCACACGCCCCGGAACCGGTGTGTTGGCGCTCGTCCTCGTCATCTCGGCTTACGCCATCGCGTACGGGATCATACTCATTGCGCTCGCGGTGCGCTTGCGCAAGCACGCCGACGCAAACGACAGTCAGAGCCTCTAGGTGTTGTCATGCGTATCAGGTTCGCGGATCATTTGATCGTGCCTCCATGGCGGCTGGCGGTTGGCCTCATAGGCTTGGCCGCTGGTCTGGCCGTGCTGATCTCGTCTCATCTCTGAGACTGACCTCGCGCGACACCGCATCGGAAACAAAACCGGGTGGTGTCGCAGTCCAGAGCCTTGTACGTGGCTTCGAATAGCTCACGCATTTTTCTCAATCGACTTTGGATTACTTCGAACAAAACACGCAACTGAAACGGCGAATGCAATTCTGCAACTTTCGACGCCTACGAATCAGCTAGCTTCCGCGCACGTCGTTCTTGCATTTTGCTGCGAGGCAGACCATGCGCATCTCTAAGCTCTCCCCGCGTGTGCTTGCGATGCTTTTGACGCTCGGCGCCGCTCCGATGGGGGCTCAGGCTGCCGAGTACGGCTTCTCCAGCTATGGCCTTGGCGGTAATGCCTTCGGCGTAGGCGCCACTCCACCACCTGGAACATACGTAACAAGTGTCGCCGGTTACTACTCCGGCAAAATCGCGGTGAGCGTCGACTTCGACAACTTCACACTCGGTGCAGGCGCCAAGGTCCACTTCTTTACGAGTGGCTTGAACCTACTTTACGTGCCCGAGCGAAAGCTGTTCGGTGGCAACCTCGGATTTTCTGTCACCATTCCCGTGGGACACAACGATCTCGATGCGAGCATCACAAGCCCAATTTCAGTTTCGCGCGGGGTGGACGGCTGGGGACTGGGCGATATCGTCTCCAAGGTCCAGTTAGGCTGGCAACACGGTACGTTCGCCCACACGGCGTACATCCAAGCAGTGGCGCCGACAGGACGTTGGGAGTCGGGCTTCGCACCAATCATCGGGCTTCACCGCCCTGGCATCGACGTCGGCTGGGCATTCACCTGGGTGGATCCTAAGACAAAGATTCAGGCCAACGGTGCGCTCGGCTTCACTTTCAATTTCGAGAACACTGAGACCGACTACAAATCTGGCGATGAATTCCACTTCGAATGGGCGCTCGGCATCGAGTGCTCGCCGGGGTTGGTGATCGGACTTGTCGGCTACGACTATCGGCAGCTCACCGACGACTCCGGTTCAGCCAGAGGGCCGTTTAGGGGCTCCGTGGACGCCGTCGGCGCGGGCTTGACTTACACGACCTTGATCGACAAGACGCCGCTCATACTCAACCTGCGACACTATCGCGAATTCAACGTCGAGAACCGTTGGGACGGCAGCATGACGATGGCGACGGGAACCATCCGCTTCTGAGGCTCTGCCTGCCGCTCTAGAATGGGTTGATGTAGTTGATAATCGCGATCTGACGCAGGATCACTTTGCGGATGACGTGAGCAACCTTGACGTGGTCGGTGTAGATCGCGGCCGTTCCGCTCGCGCCTGCCGGCAAACTGCTCGCAAATTCGCTATCATCGAGCCGTACGCGAACGACAAAGGGCGCGGAGGTAACGGCTACTGGCGTGACAGCTGTTCCGGTCGTCTGCACTTGTCCGCTGGAGATAGCCTGCAGCACTGTCTCGACGCGACCGGTGAAGATCTTGCCTGGCCGGAACTTGAATGTCAGCTCGACCAGCTGACCGGGCTCCACATAGCGCGCGTTGGTCTGCGCAATCTCGACGCCGACTATTGTCTCGGACGTATCGATGAATGCCATCACCGGCGTAAGCGGCAGATTGGCGACGCGGGCGCCCTTGCGCAGCGCGACGTTGGTGACGTAGCCGCTCGCTGGCGAGCGCACGATGGTCTTCTCCAGATTCCACTTCGCGCCATCGAGCTGTGCCCTGAGCTGCTCGACCTCGGCTTGTCTTTGCTCGACATCGAAAGCACGGCCGGTGCCTGTGCTCTGCAGCTGTGTCATCTGCGTCAGGCGCGTTTCTTGCAGCTTGAGTTGCGCCGCGATTGCGCGCATCTGTGCGTCGTAGGGTGTCGGATCGATACGGAAGAGGACGTCGCCGGCTTTCAACTGCGCGTTCGGCTCGACCGGAACCTCGAGGACCTCGCCTGCTACCTCGGGGACAATAGAGACGGAGTGCCGCCCAACCAGCGCCGGTCCCTGAGGCGCGCCCCAACTCATCGGGATGAACAGGCCGATGTTCAGAAGCAGCAGGACGATGAGCGGTGAGATCTTCCAGAATGTATTGAGCGGAATGAACTTGAGCCAGACGAATGCAGCGAGGATAGCGATATAGGTGGCAAGCAGGACAATCATCATGGCGCGGGTTCCCGCTTTGCCGGGATGTCCACATACGCCCAGATCATGACCAGCGGCCAGAATACGAAACCAAATATCAGCGTCACCCATCCGCCGATCGACACGGCCTCCGCCCAAGGATGCCCGCGCTTGTAGGCGATATGACCCGGGAGCATGCCGAGCGCGACGAACAGCGCAACGATGATCGCGAGCAGAAGGATCAGGACGATCCAGGCGAAGATGTCGATCATCGACCGCCTCGTCATCTCGCCGGCTGGATGGCCAACCGCTCGTGCGGAAATACCACTCGCCAATCGCGCTTCATATCGACGATCGTCCAGCCGCGCTCCCTGGCCTCGTCCAGTGCCTTGTCGAGCTTGCCTACGTGGGACTGGCGATCATAGGCGTACTCGCGCTCGGCATCCGTGTGATGGACGAGACCCAGGAAGCGCGGCCCCGACCCCGCTGCCGTGTATTGCAACATGGCCTGATCGCCATCCGAATTGCCGAACGCCAGGATCGGACGGCGGCCGATGAAGCGATTGATGCCAACGGGCTTGCCCTCCTTGTCATCGACAAATTCGACCTTCGCCTCCTTGATCAGCGAAATCGTGCCGTCTTCTGCGCGCTGGAACTTCGCGACGACCGAGGATCCCACCACCTGCTCGGGCGGAATGCCATACACCTCCTCGGCGAAAACGCGCATGAACTCCACACCACCACCCGACACGATGAATGTCTTGAAGCCGTTGGCGCGCAGATAGCCCATGAGCTCGAGCATCGGTTGATAGATGAGTTGGATATACGGTCTCTTGAAGCGCGGATGTTGTGCGCTCCCAGTCCAGTCGCTCACCATTCTGCTGAACGCATCAGTCGTCATGCCGGCGTGGGTGCTCGACATCACTTCCAGAATGCCCTTCTCGCCCGTGGCGAGGGCCGCTTTCAGATCGCCCTCCAGCAATCCCTTGAAAGGTTGCTTGTCCTTCCATTCGGGATGCTTTGGCGCCAACGCCCGAATGCGATCGAACGCGAAAGCGAGCTGGAAATAGTACGGCTGTTCCATCCAAAGCGTGCCGTCATTGTCGAACACCGCGATGCGCTCGGCCACGGGCACGAAGTCCGATCCTTGCGTTGTCACGCGCGCGACGAAGCCCGTGATGGATGCCTTGACTGGACCATCGTTCCAGGAGGCAAGCGGGTCGCTTTGGGCCATGGCAGCTCCTTCCGAGACCGCCACGGCGAACAGTGCTGCAATCATGCGGACCCAGTTCGACACGGCGCGCTCCTATAAAAGAGGCCCGGCGACGGTGGCCCGCCGCCCGCTCCGTACACCTCAGTCGCCGCTGGCGGACTCGGTCATTTTTTTCAGAGCATCATCGACCGTGAAGGTGTTCGGCCTCTGGATCGCGGGGAAGTCCGTGAAGGTCTCGACAAACTTGGCCATAATCGCCTGCGCCGCGAAGATGATGTACGTGTGGTGCATCATCCAGTCGTAGTAGGTGTTCGAGGTGATCGGCGCGTACTCGTACGGGTCCGTGCGCAAGTTGATGACCTTCGGCAAGCGCAAGTGAACGAATGGCTCCGCCCACACACCGAGCGTTCCCTCGAGGCGCTGCTCCATGAAAACGATCTTCCAGTTGTCGTAGCGCAGGCCCATCACGTCGCCATCGTCGCTGAAATAAAAAAACATCTGGCGTGGGCTCTCTTTCTCCTCGCCCGTCAGATACGGGAGCAGGTTGAACCCATCGATGTGGTTCTTGTACGTGCGGCCGATCGCCTTATAGCCCTTCTTCAGCTTGTCTACGACGTCGGAAGCGCCGGCCGCGGCGAGGAACGTCGGCAGCCAGTCATGATGCTGCACGATTCCATTCGCGATGGTGCCGGCTTTGATCTTTCCCGGCCACCGCGCCACCAGGGGGATGCGGAAGGCACCTTCCCAGTTCGTGTTCTTCTCGCTGCGGAAAGGCGTGGAGCCACCATCCGGCCACGAGTTCCGATGGGGACCGTTGTCGGTCGAGTAAACGACAAGCGTGTCCTCGGCAATGCCCAACTCATCGAGCAGGTCGAGCATCTGTCCGACGTTCTTGTCGTGATCGATCATCGTATCGTGATAGGGCGACTGCCAGCGTCCGGCCTGGCCGAGACTCGATTTCTTCGTGTGCGTGTAAAGATGCATGTGCGTGGTGTTGAGCCAGACGAAGAACGGCTTGTCGTCCTTGTGCTGGCGCTTGATGAAATCTGTAGCGGCAGCGACGAAGTCATCGTCGCATGTCTCCATGCGCTTCTTGGTGAGTGGACCCGTGTCCTCGATCTTCTGCTTGCCGACTTTGCCCCAGCGCTCCATGACCGTGGGGTCGTCCTTGTCCGTCGCCCACGAGTGCATGACACCGCGCGGACCGAAGTTCTTCTTGAAGTTCGGAAAGTCCTTCTCCGGCGGATAGTCGTACATCTCCGGTTCTTCCTCGGCATTGAGGTGATAGAGGTTGCCGAAGAACTCGTCGAAGCCGTGATTGGTCGGCAGCATGTGATTGAGATCGCCGAGGTGGTTCTTGCCGAACTGGCCGGTGGCATAGCCCTGGTTCTTCAGCGCGGCGGCGATGGTGATGATCTTGTCGGACATGCCGATCGCCGCGCCGGGGACGCCGACTTTCGACAGGCCGGTGCGATAGAC
>JAEZAW010000313.1 GCA_023430315.1 Pseudomonadota bacterium
TCCGTAGATCCTCGACGAGAGTCGCGCGCTGCTCTGACGAGAGCGTGGCCACAATGCGCGCGTCGACGGCCTCGACCTTGGGGCGCGCCGCCGCGAGAACGCGCAGTCCCTCGTCGGTCAGCTTGACCGCATAGGCGCGGGCGTCCTCGCGCGTCCGACGACGCTGAAGAAGGCCCTTTTTCAGCATCCGGCGCACGATATCAGCCAGCGTGGAGCGGTCGATCCCGGTCACCTCCACGAGGTCCGTCTGACTGAGACCTTCTCGCTGGGCCACCGTCAGAAGCACGGCGAACTGCCGCGGCGTCAGGTCGAGGCCCCCCATCTCCGCTGCGAAAACGTCGGCGGCGCATTGACCGGCGCGGTGCAGGAGATGAATGGGCGACCGCACGAGAGGGGCCGGATCGGCACCCTGCGCATTGCGAAGCGGTTTGTCTTTCATCGGTCGAAATGCCGTCATCCTCGTTGCCCCTCGATCGGATTCAGGCACTGGCACTTCGCCCGCGCGCCTGAAAGCGCCGGCAAAGTGACCCCATGGTCGAATCCATGGCGCGGGATTGAAACAGATCTTCTGGATCAGATCAAATACGGACTGCTGTCATACAGCTAGTCGGTTGCCTGTGTGTCCTTGGGCTTCTCGGCCCCGTGGCGCTGCATCAGGCCGACCTGGAGCATGGCGAAGACGATGGTGAGCGGCAGAATGCCGAAAACCTTGAAGCTCGCCCAGGTGGTCTCGCTGAAGTTCCGCCAGACAATTTCGTTCAGCACGGCCATGGCCAGGAAGAACCCGATCCAGCGGTAGGTGAGCTTGCGCCACCCCTCCTCAGTCAGCTGAAAAGCCTGGCCGAGCAAGAGCTTGAGGAAGTTCCGCCCCGTCAGCAGCCCGCCGCCGAGGGCAACGGCGAACAGCAGGTTCACCATTGTCGGCTTCATCTTGATGAAGCGCGGATCGTTGAGCCAGAGGGTCAGTGCGCCAAAGCCGACGACCAGGACTGTGGTCAGGATCAGCGTCGCGGATATGTGGCCGAGCCATAGGCGCGAGACGATCATCGAAATGACGGTCGCAGCCATGAGCACGCCGGTCGCGACATAGATGTCCGACGCCATGTAGGCGGCAAAGAAGATAAGAAGCGGCGCCAGATCGAGAACCATCTTGGCGAGCTGCTTGCTGTCGGCGGCCGGCGGCGATCCGGCATCACCGTCCTTGGGAAGGGGTGCGCTCATGATGAAACTCCAGAGCGGAGCAGACGCGCGGCCTCAGCCACGCGGATGGCTGCTCGGCTTGCTCTCGGCCGGCAGCCGATAGCGCTGCAGCACGCGCACCTGCCACCACATGTACAGGGCCGTCAACGGCATCACGACGAACAGCTTGAAGAGGATCCACACATCGACGCCGGTAAAGAGCCGGTTCAAGGCCCAGAATTGCGTATGCTCGAACCCGAGCCGCACGGCCTCATTGCAGGCTGCCGTCGCGAGGAAGAACCAGGCGAGGTTGGCTGTCAGCTTGTTCCAGCCTTCGTTCGTGTAGTGGAACGTTGTGCCGAAGACGAAGCGGAAGAAGTTGCGGTCCGTCTTGAGGCCCCACCAGAGCAGCGCCGCGACGAGCGTGTTGAAGAGCGTGACCTTGATCTGCACCCACTTCGGATCGCCCGTTATGAGCGTCAGGACGCCGAACGTGATGCTCACGGCGCCGGCGATGAAGGGCATGATCGGCGGGCGGCCGAGGATGGTGAGCGTCGCGATGAGCGCCAGGACCGTGGTTCCTATGAGCGCCCAGGTGCCGGCGGCGATGCCCCAGATGCCGTTCACAACGAACATGGCAATCAGAGGTCCCATCTCCCCGAGGATGTTGACGGTCTGGATGCGGTTGAATGGATAATGCTTCGTCAACCAACCCATGAACCGTATCCTAGCCTCTGTGCCTTACTCATATCCGTCGATGCGGAAGACATCCATATTCGCCGATACTGATTAACCGACAGCAATAGCCCGAGCAAATTCCTTGGGATCGAACGGTTGCAGATCGTCTGCTGCCTCGCCCACACCGATGGCATGGACGGGCAGTCCGAAGCGCGCCGAAATCGCCACGAGAATGCCTCCTCGTGCCGTACCGTCGAGCTTCGTCATCACTAGTCCGGTCACCCCCGCGCGGTCCTTGAACACCTCGACCTGGGAGAGCGCATTCTGCCCGGTCGTCGCGTCAAGTACCAGCAGGACCGTGTGCGGTGCCGAAGGATCGAGCTTGCGCAGCACACGAACGACCTTCTCGAGTTCGTCCATGAGCCCCTGCTTGTTCTGCAGCCGGCCGGCCGTATCGACCAGAAGGACATCGCTGCCCGCTTCGCGCGCCGCCTTGAGGGCATCGAAGGCAAGGCCCGCGGCATCGGCTCCGACCTTGTGCGCGACGACAGGCGCGCCCGTGCGCTCACCCCAGATCTTGAGCTGGTCGATGGCGGCGGCGCGGAACGTGTCGCCAGCGGCCATCATCACGGAGCGGCCAGCGAGCTTGAACTGCTGCGCGAGCTTGCCGATCGTCGTCGTCTTGCCGGCACCGTTGACGCCGACGACGAGGATGACGTGCGGCTTGTGGGAAGTGTCGAGCACTAGCGGCTTGGCGACCGGCACGAGCACGCGTTCGACCTCGTCGGCCAGCACCGTGCGCACGTCCTCCTGCGAGATGCCCTTGGCATAGCGGCCCTGGGAGAGCGCGGTCGTGATGCGTGTGGCCGTCTCGACGCCGAGGTCGGCCTGGATGAGGACATCCTCGAGATCGTCGAGCGTATCGACATCGAGACGGCTCTTCGTGAAGAGGCCCGTGATGCCTTCGGAAAGTTTCGACGACGTCTTGGTGAGGCCGACCTTAAGACGCGAGAACCAGCCGCCCTTCTGCGCCGGCTCCGGCTTCTCAGCAACGGATGCAGGCGCTTCGGCAATGATCACCGCGGCCGGCGCAGCCTCGACGGGCGGGGAAACTTCTGCCGGCGTCTGCTCGGCCTCGAGCGCAGCCTCCGGACGCGACGCAGGCACGGATGCCGGCGCGCCGCCAAACAGGCGCCCGAACAGGCCCCGCTTTTTTTCCTCTTGTGCGCTCACAGATCACCTTCCGCCAGGAGCCGCCGACCATCGTGAGCACCTGCGCGTACCCTCACGATATGGCCAACGGGGTGCGCGTCGGCAAGGCGCACCTCGGTGAAGTCCTCGGCGCGGCCGAGCCCCGACTTTTCAATCAATACAGATAGTTCGCGACCGATCTGTGTTCGCAAATGGCGCTCTGTGGCGCTTTGTCCCGCGGCCCGGAGTCGCTCGGCGCGCGCTTTAACCGTGGCGCGGTCGACCTGAGGCATTCGCGCGGCCGGCGTGCCTGTGCGGGGCGAGAACGGGAAGGCATGGATGCCAGCGAGGCCGCAGCGCTCGACGAGATCGAGCGTGTTGGCGAACATGGCCTCCGTCTCGGTCGGGAAGCCGGCGATCAGATCGGCCGTGATCGCAATGCCCGGTCGCAGACGCCGCACATAATCGCAAAAGCGGATCGCGTCATCGCGCAGATGGCGGCGCTTCATGCGCTTCAGAATCATGTCATCGCCGGCCTGCAGCGAGAGATGCAGGTGCGGCATGAGGCGCGGCTCGCTACCGATGGCCTCGATCAGCTCGGGATCGGCCTCGATGCTGTCGATCGAGGAAATGCGCAGGCGCTTGAGTTCAGGCACAAGGCGCAGAATGCGCCGAACGAGGCTGCCGAGCCGTGGCGACGCAGGAAGATCCGAGCCCCAGGACGTGAGATCGACGCCGGTGAGAACGACCTCGGCGTGACCGGCAGCGACGAGCGACCTGATCTCGGCGACGACCGCACCCGCGGGCACCGAACGCGATGGCCCGCGTCCGTAAGGAATGATGCAGAACGTGCAGCGGTGATCGCAACCGTTCTGGATTTGCACAAAGGCGCGCGCGCGGCTGCCGAAGCCCGTTTCGAGATGCCCGGCCGTTTCGCGCACGGACATGATGTCGTTGACCGCGACGCGCGGGCTGTTGCCGGTGGCAAGCGCCGTCCAGGTCGCTCCAGTGACCTTCTCGCCATTGCCGATCACATGATCGACCTCGGGCATTGCCGCGAAGTTCTGCGGCTCGATCTGCGCCGCGCAACCAGTGACGACGATGCGCGCGGAAGGATTGGCACGGCGTGCCTTGCGGATGGTCTGGCGGGCTTGTCGCACCGCTTCTGTCGTCACGGCGCACGTGTTGATGATGACCGTATCGCCGAGACCCGCCGCTGCCGCGTGCCCGCGCATGACCTCGGACTCGTAGGCATTGAGACGGCATCCGAGCGTGATGATCTCGACGCCATCGGCATCGATCTGTCGAGGCTCGCTGCCGGATACCTCAGCGACATCCTCGATCGGCGCGGCGATGGCGGCGGTGTCATCCATATGCAGCGCCGCTAACCTGCCGCCGCAAGTGGAGAGAGGTCGAGCGTGCCTTCGTGCTCGAGCTCGGCGGGGCCAGCCATGATGATGTGGTTGTCGGCGCGCCAATCGATGACGAGCGGACCGCCGGGGAGCATCACCGTCACCTTGCGACCCGTGAGCCCGATGCGTGCCGCGGACACGGCCGCCGCGCAGGCCGCCGATCCACATGCGCGCGTGAGGCCCGCGCCACGCTCCCAGGTGCGCAGCGTGATGGTCTCGCGGCTGTCGACGCGGGCGACCGAGATGTTGGCGCGCTCGGGAAAGAGCGGGTGATACTCCAGCATGGGGCCGATGCGGCCGAGGTCGATTGCGGCGGGGTCGTCCACCCAGAAGATGGCGTGGGGGTTGCCGATATTCACGACGGACGGCGAATGCATGATCGGCTTGTCGGCGGGGCCAACCTGAAGCTCGATGCGGCGCGTATCGTGAAACGGCTCGGAGAGCGGGATATCCTGCCAGCCGAAACGTGGCTCGCCCATATCGACGGAGATCGAGGCCGGACTCTCGAACTTCACGTCGAGAAGACCGCCGTCGGACTCGTACTTGAACTCGGCGCGCCCCGTATCACGGTTGGCGAGGAGGCCGACGCAGCGCGTGCCGTTCCCGCAGGCCTGAGCCAGCGAGCCGTCCGTATTGTAGATCAGAATGCGGGCATCGAGGCCGGGCCGCGGCGGATCATGGAGGACCATCATCTGGTCGAAGTGCGTCTCGGGGCGTGCGGCGATGGCAGCGGCTTCCTCGGCGGTGAACTTCTTGGGCGATCCGCGCAGATCGACCACGACGATCTCGTTGCCGAGGCCGTTCATCTTTGCGTAGCGGATTGTCGAGGGCACGCTCATGGGCCTCATATATGGGAAATCGCGGTTCCCGCACAATCCGTTTGCAGGTACCCATAGCCTGCATTGGCCTCTTTCCACGCCTGTTCAGTTCCTCGCCCCATGGCTTCATCATGCCCAGAGCCGACCCCAGGCGTGCAACCCTCACCCTGGGTGGTGCGGTTCCTTAATGGCGCCGCTCCCGGCGGACGGGTGCTGGACGTGGCCTGCGGGACCGGCCGGCATACGCGGCTGGCGCTCCGGCACGGCCTCGCCGTGACGGCCATCGATCGGGATACGTCCCGGCTCGGCGAGCTGAGTCAGGGCACGGATGTCGAGATCATCACGGCCGATCTGGAGGACGGGTCGGCTTTTCCCCTCGCCGGTCGAAAGTTCGACGTGGTCATCATGACGAACTACCTCTGGCGGCCGATCCTGCCGGCGCTCTTCGCAACCGTTGCGCTCGACGGCCTCCTCATCTGCGAGACCTTCGCCCGTGGCCACGAGGTGCTTGGCCGTCCATCGAACCCCGACTTCCTGCTGAAGCCGAACGAGCTGGCCGAGGTGGCGATGGAAGCCGGGCTCGTGGTTATGGCTTTCGAGCAGGTGCGCGAGGACCAGCCCTGGCCGCGCATTGTCCAGCGGATCGCAGCCGTCGGGCCGTTCCACCCCTGGGTTGCTGCACCCCCAGGTCGCATTTCCCTCTGAGGAAGCGCTCGCCTTGCCGCCCGCGTCGGCTATGATCGCGCGGGAACACTAAATGCAGGAAAGATCCGCATGATACGCCTCGATGGTCCCCTCGTTCTCGCCGGCGCCGGCAACATGGGCGGCGCCATGCTCGCCGGCTGGCTCGAGCGCGGACTCGCACCGTCCCAGATCATCGTGCAGGACCCCGGCCCGCCGCCGGCTACTGCCGCGTTGCTCGCCAAGCACGGAGTCCGCACGGTCCCGACCATCGAGAGCCTACCGTCCGCGCCAGCCGTGCTGCTCATGGCCGTGAAGCCGCAGGTCATGGACGCGGTGTTCGAACCGCTTGCCAAGCTCGCGGGGCCCTCGACCGTCGTACTGTCCATTGCCGCCGGCCGCACGATCGCGAGCTTCGAGAAGTTCCTCTCCCCGGGCGCAGCCGTTGTGCGCTCGATCCCGAATACACCCGCCGCCGTCGGACGCGGCATCACAGTCGCGGCCGCCAACCCGCACGTGACCGAGCAGCACAAAAAGACCGTGACGGAACTGCTTTCCGCCATCGGCGAAGTGGCCTGGGTGGATGATGAGGCGCTGATCGACCCTGTCACGGCCGTCTCGGGCTCGGGGCCGGCTTACGTCTTCCACATGGTCGAAGCGCTGGCGGCGGCGGGCGTCGCGGTCGGGCTCAAACCCGAGCTCGCCATGCAGCTTGCCCGCGCGACGGTCACCGGGTCCGGCGAGTTGCTGCACCGATCGCCGCTCGATGCCGCGACACTCCGCCAGAATGTCACATCGCCGAATGGCACGACCTACGCGGCACTCCAGGTGCTCATGGGGAAGGACGGTCTTACGGCACTGATGACCGAGGCGGTCATCGCCGCCACCAAGCGCTCGCGCGAGCTGGCGCAATAGACTTGTGACCGAGGTCCAACGACCTATCTGTATTGAAGAGCCGGCTTGTAACGAGGTGATCGATGATCGACATGATGACGCCCAAGGGCCGCATCCTCACCGCCGCCTTCGCGCTCGCTGCCGAGCGATCGTGGAAGGACATTTCGCTCGCCGACATCGCCGACAAAGCGGGTATCCCGCTCGTCGACCTCAAGGCCTCGTTCGACAGCAAGGCCGAGATGCTCGCGGCCTTCAGCGGCCTCGTCGATGACGAGATGCTGCGTCGCGCGCCGCGCCGTTCACCGGACCAAAGCACGCGCGACGCGCTCTTCGAAGTCATCATGAGCCGCTTCGATGCGCTCGGTCCTTATCGCGTCGCGCTCAAGTCTATCGCCGGCAGTGGCTTCGCCGATATCGCCCACCTCCGCGCCGTCATGAATTCGCAGCACTGGATGCTTGCCGCCGCAGGCGTCAACACGGACGGCCCCGTCGGCGTTGCCCGCGCTGCCGGCCTCGCGACCGTCTACGCGAGCGTATTCCGTACGTGGCTCGACGACGAGGATCCAGGTTTCGCACGCACCATGGCCGCCCTCGATCGCCGCCTGCGCCGCGGTGAGAGCGCGTTGAACCGCATGGACGAGGTCTGCACCGGCGCCCATCGTCTCGCCTCGTCCATCCTGCCGGGCATCTTCGGACGACGGCGCTCAGCACCGCCGCCACCTGAAGCCCCGGCCGCAACGCCGCCACCGGGAATCTAAATTTAAGAAAGACGGGGGTTCGGGGGTGTCCCCCGATCGGGGTGCGGGGTCATGCCTAAGGCATGCCAGAGGCATGCGGTCCCGCTCGCGCCTGTGGCGCGACGAGGGCCAGCCCTAGCGCTCCCGCCGGGAGGGACACCCTCCCGGACCCACCCGCCTTTATGGACTCAAACCACCCGCTCGACAGCAATGCCGCGGCAATCCATCTCGTATTCGAGATCGATGACGGGCGGGCGCGCGAAGTGCCACGTAAGCCCGTAGCGGGCCGCGCCGCGCCGTACGATCTCAGTCGCGAGGAAAGGATGCGGATCGTGCACGGTGTAGAGCTGCGAGGCTGTCGTCTGCGCCCAGGCAAAGCCGAGGAGGCCCATACGCCGCTCCATTTCGCCGAGCACGTAGCGGGCCTTCTCCGTCAGCCCCGCCACTGAGACATCGCCGAGGCGCACGGTGTGATCGCGGTAGTTGGTCTTGCCCTCGACGGCCTCGCCGCTTCCCGCCACGTGGAAGGACGGCGCCGCGCCCGCATCGGGAACGGTGTAGACGAATGCGTGGAAGGAAGGGCCAGCAGGCTTCTCGATCTCCGGGCAGACATTGGAGCGCGCGACCGGGTTCGTGCGCGTCGCTGCGTCGAAGATGCCCCACTCGGCGAGCGTGCCGACATAGATCTCGTTGAAAGCGCGGAAGCCCTGCTCGGTGAAGGGCGCAGGCGAGCGCAGCTCGCAGGCGGCGAAGGATGTGAGCGGTCGGCCTGCACCGCGGATGATTTCGGCGACGCGCGTGAAGCCTTCCTTGAGCGGCACGGGGTTCCTGAACATGACGCGCTCGAGGTGGTAGCCCGGCTCCGCCGCGACGCCGCCCGAGTACTGGAACACGGCGGGGATGTAGCGATAGTTGCCGGGACCGAAGGTGGCGGTGCCCATCGTGGGTCTCCTCTCAGATATTCGTTGATCCGTGTTGCGCGCCCGTCAGGGCACGAATTGCATCTCCGCGGCGCCGAGCCCTTCGAAGCTCACGCCGCAGGTGTCACCGGGTTTGATGTAGCGCAGGCCTGTATATGAGCCGCACGTAGCGAACTGGCCTGCTTTCACGCCGACGCCGACACGCAGCATTTCGACGAGCGCGACCGCGACGGTCAGCGGATCGCCGATCGGATGACCACCGGCTTGCTCCACCACGGTTTCGCCGTTGACGGTCAGGCGCACTTTGATTCGACCGAGGTCGAGACCTCGCCAGTCGGCGATCACTCGGCCGTAGACGAAGCCACCATTACTGATGGCATCCGCGAGTCGATCATTCGCCGTCATGGCCGTCGGATCGGCGAAACGGCTGCTCACGACCTCGATGGCGGCGCAGGCATCGACAGCGGCAGCCACTTCTTCGCGCGTGTAGGCGGTCGCGCGCGGCGGGAGGTCATGGCGGAAGCGGAAGGCAACTTCGCCCTCGACACCGCACTGCGGGGCTTCCGCGGTCGGCACGCGTCCCGGCGAAGTCCGGACGAGGGAAGCATAGATCGGCGCGCGTAGTCCCGGGCTGCCTGCAGTTGGCGCGTTAGCTTTGTATGCCAGAACGTCGACGCCCAGTGCGGCGGTCACGGCATCCTGGATGGCATGAGCCTCATCCACGCTCTGCGGGCGGCAGGCCTCGGGCAAGCCATCAATGCGCTTCTGCGCCCTCCTCGCGGCGGCGAGCAGAGAGGCTGCCTCTGCGATGCGCTTCGGATCCATGGGCGTCTCCCTTGCTATCTGATGTTTGGAGCATCGTAGGACAAATCCGACTTCGGCACAGCAAGAGGAATTGAGATCGAGACGCGCAAAACAAAACGGCCCGGACGCGGGTCCGGGCCGTCTGCTGAATGATGGTCGTCGGATCAGGACTTCGAGAGAGCCGCGACTTCCGCCGCGAAGTCCGTCGTCTTCTTCTCGATGCCTTCGCCGAGCGCGTAGCGGACGAAACCCTCGACCTTGATCGGGCCACCGACCGCCTTCTCCTCGCCCTTGAGGTACTGGGCGACGGTGATCTTGCCGTCGCCGCCGGGCCCCATGAAAACCTGCTCGGTCAGCACGACCTGGCCGAAGAACTCCTTACGCAAGCGACCCTCGACCATCTTGTCGACGATCTCCTTGGGCTTGCCGGTCGCCAGAGCCTGCTCGGAGTAGACCGAGCGCTCGCGATCGATGAGCGCCTTGTCGAGCGAGTCGATGGTCGCCGCCTGCGGGTTGGCCGCCGCAACGTGCAGCGCGACCTGACGGCCGATCTCGGCGAGCTTGGCCTTGTCGCCGCTGGAGCTCAGCGCGACGAGCACACCGATGCGGCCGACGTTGTCGGCGACGCGGTTGTGGATGTAGCTCGCAACCGCACCATTCGGCGCCGAGAGCGACGCCGTACGGCGCACGCTCATGTTCTCGCCGATCGTCGCGATCATCTCCTTGACGTGATCCTCGACCGAGTGGTCCTTGCCGGAATACGGCGCCGCGAGCAGCTTCTCGACGCTGCCGCCGAGATCGAGCGCGATGTAGGCGATCTGGCGCACCATGGCCTGGAAGGTTTCGTTGCGGGCGACGAAGTCGGTCTCGGAATTAACCTCGATGAGCGCACCCTTCGTGCCCTCAACGGCAACGCCGATGAGGCCGTCCGCGGCGATACGGTCAGCCTTCTTGGCGGCCTTGGAGAGACCCTTCTTGCGCAGCCAATCGATCGCCTGCTCGATGTCGCCGCCGGTTTCGGTCAGCGCCGCTTTGCAGTCCATCATGCCTGCGCCGGTCTTGTCGCGCAGCTCCTTGACCATGCTGGCGGTTACGTTTGCCATTGGCTGTCCTGTCTTGGTTCGGGCAGCGCGGGCGGAAAGCCCGAGGCTGCTGCATAAAATGCGCACGCCGCTCTAGTGTGATGATCGAGCGGCGTGCCTTCTGTCGTCTATATAGTCAACCCATCGCACAACGACGACGGGGTGAACGGCGGCCGACCGTCAGCGTCAGGCGGCCGCTTCGTCGACGAACTTCTTGGCTTGGGCCACCCAGTTGTCGCGGGTGACGCGGCCATTGAGCTTGAGCGCGGCATCGAGCGCTGCGGTGCCGTTCGCATCGAGATCCGACAGCTGCCAGAAGTGATAGACGCCGAGATCGTTGAGGCTCTGCTCGAGCTTCGGGCTGATCCCGCTGATGCGCTTGAGATCGTCCGCCTCGCCGCGCGGCGCGTCGATGCCGACGAATGCCGGCGTGTCGGGCAGCTCCTCCTCGGGCGGTGCTTCGGATGCGCCGATGTCGACGCCCGCCGAGCTCTGGCCACGGCCGAGGCCGTCGATGGCGGCGCGCGCGATGAGATCGCAGTACAGCGTGATCGCGCGGCCGGCGTCATCATTGCCGGGAACCGGGAAATCGATGCCGTCAGGATCGCAGTTCGTATCAACGACCGCGACGATCGGGATCTTGAGCTTCTGAGCTTCCTTGATCGCGATGTCTTCCTTGTTCGTGTCGATCACGAACAGGAGGTCCGGAAGGCCACCCATGTCGCGGATACCGCCGAGACCCTGGTTGAGCTTGTCGCGCTCGCGCGTCAGGTTGAGCAGCTCCTTCTTGGTGCGCCCGTGGGTGTCGCCACCGAGCATGTCGTCGAGCTGACGCAGGCGCCGGATAGACTGCGAGATCGTCTTCCAGTTGGTCAGCGTGCCGCCGAGCCAACGGTGATTGATGTAGTACTGGGCCGAGCGCTTGGCCGCATCGGCAACGGCCTCGCCGGCCTGCCGCTTGGTGCCGACGAAGAGCACGCGGCCGCCCTTGGCGACGACGTCGCTCACGGCAACCAGCGCCTGATGCAGCAGAGGTACGGTCTGCGCGAGGTCGACGATATGGATGTTATTGCGGGCGCCGAAGATGAAGGGCGCCATTTTCGGGTTCCAGCGGTGGCTCTGGTGGCCGAAGTGCACGCCAGCTTCCAGAAGCTGACGCATATTGAATGCAGGCAGGGCCATGCGACGTGTCTTCCTGTTTTCCGGTTGATCCTCCGCCCACCCGAGAAGGCCCTGCTTGCGCCGTATTGGACAAGCAAAAAGCCCACCGGAGCGTCGACCTGGGCTTTTGATCAGGTGCGGCGCGGTAGGTGTGCGTGTGAGATGGCGGCTGTTTAGCCGCAGTGAGGGCTCTTGGCAAGCCCTCCCGTCCCGAGGCCCTATTCCTCTCGAGACGCCAAGGGCTGACCTAAAAGCAGGCATTTTTCCCGCGTGACTCCAAACCAGTCTTTGAATAGAGAAACGCAAACGCTACCAGAGGCTTCCCCCCGGGTCGCAGAAAATTCGGAACTTGAGCATGGACCCGACCGTCAAAACGACGACGCTGACGGACCTCGCCCATGCGCGGCTCGAGGAGATGATCTCGACGCTGCTGCTGGCTCCTGGCGAGTTCCTGTCGGAGCAGGTTTTGGCCGAGACCGGCGGTCTCGGCCGCACGCCCATCCGCGAAGCGCTCCAGCGCCTCTCGCGCGAAGGTTTGGTTACTATTCTGCCGCGGCGCGGCGTTCAGGTCACGCCGATCGATGCAGCCGAGCAGCTTCTCGTGATCGAGGTGCGCCGCGAGCTCGAGCGCCTGATCAGCCGCAATGCGGCGGCGCGGGCGACCAAAGAACAGCGCGCCGCTTTCTCAGCCATTGCGGATGGCCTCGACCGGGCGGGCCGCGGGAGCGATGCCCTGGAGTTTCTCCGTCTCGATCGTGAGATGAACCTCCTCATGCTCGAGGCGGCGCACAATGCATTTGCCGTGCGCACCATGCAGCTCCTCGCGGGGCTGTCGCGACGCTACTGGTACCAGAACCACCGCGATACGGCCGACCTGCCGCTCAGCGCGCGTCTTCACGCGGCGCAAGCCCGTGCGGTTGCATCGGGCGATCCGGAAGCCGCCGCTGCCGCGTCGGACGCGCTTATGGACTACGTCGCCGCGTTCACGAAAGCCGCGCAGCCGCGCGAAACCTAGGCCGCTATCGAGCGCATTCGCTCGATCATCTCGACGCGCGTGACCTCGTCATAGATTGAGATGATCTCGAGCAGGACGTCGTCGATATCCTCGTCCGACATGGCATTGATGGTCGAGAATACGGCCGCGCGCGTCGGCGCATTGTGCGTGCCCTGCAGCCGCCGCACGAGACGCGCGATCCATGCGCGGAGGTCACGGTCATCGAGCTGACTGCCGAGATCGGCCACGATCAAAAGCTGCCGTTCGGCAACCGCCAGAAGGCGCTGGCGCGGCGTTGCGCACCGTGTGGCAAGCTCGAGCACAGCCTCATGAAGCTGCTCCCAGCACGCCACGATTGCCCCTGGTCCATCAATACCCATGTACGAGCAATCCCTTCCTCGGACGGTGCGCGTGGACCCCGCCAAATTGATATTCGCCTCGACCGAAGGCGCTTGGAATATTTCTAAAATCGAAACAGAGTTGCGAGAACAGTCGACGTTCTTTCTGCTTTTCGTAAAAGCATATTTTCCAGGACGGCGCAGGCGGCGGGAACCGGACCGAGATATGGCGGTCAGGAACCCGCGCGCTCCTTGCTGATCATGCCCCTGGTGTCCATGACGCCAGTGATCTCGTCCAGGATGGCCGGGTCGTCGATGGTCGCCGGCATCTTCCATTTCTCGCCATCGGCGATCGCGCGCATGGTCCCGCGCAGGATCTTGCCTGAGCGCGTCTTCGGCAGCCGCTGCACGGTCATGACCTGCTTGAAGGCGGCGACCGGCCCGATCTCGTCGCGCACGAGTTTGACGACCTCGGACTCGATTTCCTTAGCGCTGCGGTTTACGCCGGCATTGAGCACGATGAAGCCCATGGGGATCTGTCCCTTGAGCTGATCGGCAACGCCGATCACCGCGCACTCGCCGACGTCCTTGTGCTTGGCGACGACCTCTTCCATCTGCCCCGTCGAGAGACGATGGCCGGCGACGTTGATCACGTCATCGGTGCGCGCCATGACGAATACATAACCGTCCTTGTCGACGTAACCAGCGTCGGACGTCGTGTAGTAGCCCTTGAATTCCGAGAGATAGCTGTTGCGGAAGCGTTCGTCGTTGTTCCAGAGCGTCGGGAGACAGCTAGGTGGCAGCGGCAGGCGGATCGCCAGCGTGCCGGTCTCGCCACGCCGCACCTCGTCGCCCTCGGCGTTGAGCACCTGCAGGTCATAGCCCGGCATGGGCACAGTCGGCGAGCCATACTTGACGGGCAGCGTGCCGAGCCCGACGGGATTGCCGGCGATCGGCCAGCCCGTCTCGGTTTGCCACCAGTGATCGAGAACGGGCACCTTGAGGTGCTGCTCGGCCCACTTGATGGTCTCGGGATCTGCGCGCTCGCCCGCAAGAAAGAGCGTGCGGAAGGCGCTCAGATCGTACTTCTTGATGAACTCGCCATTGGGATCGTCGCGCTTGATGGCACGGAAGGCCGTCGGCGCGGTGAACATCGCCGCGACCTTGTGCTCGGAGATGACGCGCCAGAAGGCACCGGCATCGGGCGTGCCGACAGGCTTGCCTTCATAGAGAATGCTGGTCGCACCGTGCAGCAGCGGCGCATAGACGATGTAGCTGTGGCCGACGACCCAGCCGACGTCGGACGCCGCCCAGAAAACCTCTCCCGGATCGACGCCGTAGTGGTTCTTCATGGTCCACTTGAGCGCAACCATGTGGCCGCCATTGTCGCGCACCACGCCCTTCGGCGCGCCGGTCGTGCCCGAGGTGTAGAGGATGTAGAGAGGATCGGTGGCCGCGACGGTCACGCATTCGGCCTTGCGGCCGCGCGTCTTTGCTTCAGCGATGAGCATCGCCCAGTCGTGATCGCGCCCGGCAATGAGTGGCGCCTTCTCCATGGGCCGCTGGAGAATGATGCAGTTCTTCGGCTTGTGCGCGGCGAGCTCGATGGCTTTGTCGAGGAGCGGCTTGTAGGGGATGACACGGGCCGTCTCGATGCCGCAGCTTGCGGTGAGTACGGCAACAGGCTGGCAATCGTCGAAGCGGGTCGCGAGTTCGTTCGCGGCGAAGCCTCCGAATACGACCGAGTGAATGGCGCCGATGCGAGCACAAGCCAGCATTGCGATCGCCGCCTCAGGGATCATCGGCATGTAGATGATGACGCGGTCGCCCTTCTGGATGCCGAGATCCTGCAGCACGGCACCGAGCGTCGCGACTTCGTCGGTCAGCTCCGCGTAGGTGTAGGACT
>JAEZAW010000373.1 GCA_023430315.1 Pseudomonadota bacterium
GCCATGCTCCGGGCCTATGACGCCGTGCGACCGCTCGAGCCTGCCGAGCGCGCCGCGCTGCCGCTGTTCGCGCGGGGTTCCGCCCTGCGCTTTCTGCTGACGCGCGCCTTCGACTGGATCAACACGCCGGAGGGCGCGCTCGTGAAGCGCAAGGACCCGCACGAGTACCTGCGCCGGCTGCACTTCCACCAGTCGGTCGCCTCGGCGAGCGAATATGGCTTGCCGGCGAACTGATGGCGACGCGCTCGAAGCCCCACGTGATCATCCACACGGATGGTGCCTGCTCGGGTAATCCGGGTCCGGGCGGCTGGGGGGCCATTCTCGAGTCCGGGCAGCACCGTAAGGAGCTTTCCGGCGGAGAGCTGCAGTCGACCAACAACCGCATGGAGCTGATGGCGGCCATCGCGGCGCTGGAGGCGTTGAAAGGGCCGTCGCGCGTCGATCTCTGGACGGACTCCGTCTATGTGCGCGACGGCATCATGAAGTGGATTCACGGCTGGCGGCGCAATGGCTGGAAGACCGCCGACAAGAAGCCCGTCAAGAACGTCGAGCTATGGCAGCGCCTCGATGAAGCCGTGAAGCGCCACACGGTCGAATGGCACTGGCTCAAGGGCCATGCCGGTCATCCCGAGAACGAACGCGCCGACGAGCTCGCGCGCGAGGCGATCAAGGCGCTGCGGGCGAGCGGGGCAGCTTAGGCGCCCGCTTTGTCGTGTGCCGCGCGGCTGTCCTCCGGTGCCTCGTCGCGCTCGTTCATGCCGTAGTCGCGGATGACGCTCGCAATGCGCAGGCGATAGTTGTCGAAGATGCCGGCGCGGCCCCTGGCCTGCGCGCCGCGATGCGCCATGGTATTGCGCCACGCGCGTACGGCCTCCTCGTCGCGGAAGAACGAGAGGGAGAGGACTTTCTTCGGGTCCGTGAGGCTCTGGAAGCGCTCGACGGAGATGAAGCCGTCGATCTTCTCCAGCACGGGCCTGAGACCCGCAGCGATGTCCAGATACTCAGCCTTCCGCCCATCGGCCGGATACACTTCGAAGATGACGGCGATCATGTCTTCTCTCCGTGAGGCAGGGACACGCACTTGAGGAACGTCCGGTCCTCGCGCAGCAGGAATTTCTCGCGCTGGGCGAAGAGGTAGTTTTCGCGCCCCAGCGGGTCCGCTGCAAGCCTGGCGCGATAGGCTTCGTACTCGGCAAGGCTCGGAATATTATAGATGCCATAGGCGAGCGTGCTCGAGCCTTCATGGGGCGCATAGTAGCCGATCAGGTCGGCCCCGCAGCGGGGAATGGTCTGGCCCCAGTTGCGCGCGTAGGTGGTGAATTCGTCCTTCTTCGTCGGATCGATGTGGTAGCGGATGACGCAGGTCAGCATGGCGGGCCTCCATTCGGGACTGATTGGTGGATAGAATGGCGTCCCGAGCGTGGGGAATGCTTCGGCGGAGATCGAGCCGATCGAAAAAAGCCCCAAAGGCTCCTAAAGTCGCGCACACGAGTCGGCTTGCGTGAGGAGGGTGGTCCGATGGCCGGGAGTGAGGCCAATCCAGCTGGCGATGACGTCGTTACCCGCGGACACTGCCTGTGCAAGGCCGTTCGCTACGAGTTCACGGGCAAGCCGCGCTGGGTCATGCACTGTCACTGCGCGAGCTGCCGGCGGGCCGTGGGCTCCGCCGTTGCGACCTATGTCGGCATCAAGATCGAGAATGCGCGCTATACGGGCGCTGCGCCGAAGAGCCATGAAAGCTCACCGGGCGCTTTCCGCCATTTCTGCGGTACGTGCGGGACGCCGATAGCCTATACGGGCGTGCGCTGGCCGGATGAGATCCACTTCTACCATGGCACGCTCGAAGACCCATCAGCCTGGCCGCCGACCGGTCATGCCTATGTAGCCGAACAGGTGACATGGTTCGAGGTGCACGATGAACTGCCGCGCTACGAGGCTCTCGGTGCCAAGGGCGCGAAGCCGGCGCGGATCGGGCCGAGATAGGGGAGAGCTAGGATATGTGGGGGAAAGTGCGCGTTCACACGCTTCTGTTGGCAGCGGTATTCGCCTTTGTCGCAGGCATTGCAGCCTTTTCGTCGCTCAATGCCCAGGGCGTGCGTCAATTGAAAGTCTCGATCGGCGGGCGTGAGGTTACGCTCGTTCTCGATCCCGACCAATGCCAGCTCGATCGCAACAATCCATCCGATCGTCGGGTCTACGATCTGGTCGAGCGCGGGCTCGCGGGACAGAACGAATTGCTTCTGGCCGCGGCCGCCTGCGATCAAATCCCCCCTTGGCGCACTGGCGTGCGGCCTACGCTCGATGATTTCACGCAGATTCAGATCGGGCTCCAGTATCGCACGCACGATCTGACTGGGCGCGAGGTGGAGTCGGTGAAGGAAATCTGCGCAGCCCTGAACAAGGGCGGCGAAGCCCTGGTCACGGGGCCGATGAATGCCGTGCGCGAGCGCTTCAACAAGACGAGCGATTCCGTGAAGCTCAATGAATCGCAGTTCGTCGGCGTCGTGCGCGAGGATCCGGAAGCCTGCTACGCCAGCATTCTTCAGCGCGTGCGGACCGATCAGGGCAAGGACAAGATCATCCTGTGCGTCTATGCGCACGTGGTGGTGCGCGGTCGCCTGCTTTACATGTACCGCTACACGGAGGGCGATAACTTCGCCTCGATGGTGCGCATCACGGATCTGCTGCGCAAGTCCGTGCAGGCGAACCTCGATGCGAACCAGTAGCCGAAGGGAGGGCGCATGAGCAGCAATGAACCACTTCGTCCCAACGCGGAAGTGCGCGTCGGCAACGTCGTGTTCGGTGCGCGCCGGCCGATCGCCGTATTCGCGGGGCCCTGCCAGATGGAGAGCCGCGCGCATGCCCTCGAGATGGCGAGCGCGTTGAAGGAGATTGCCGGGCGCCTCGGCCTCGGGCTTGTCTACAAGACGAGCTTCGATAAGGCGAACCGCACTTCGCTCTCAGGTAAACGGGGGGTCGGCCTTTCGGCTGCACTCGACGTATATGCCGAGATCCGCTCGAGCCTTGGCCTGCCGGTGCATACCGATGTGCACGAGGTAGATCAGTGCGCGATCCTCGCCGAGGTGGTCGACGTCTTGCAAATTCCGGCGTTCATGTGCCGTCAGACGGATCTGCTTATCGCCGCGGCAAAGACGGGTCGCGTGGTCAAGATCAAGAAGGGGCAGTTCCTCGCACCCTGGGACATGGCCAATGCGGTTGCCAAGATCACGGGCAGCGGCAATCCCAATGTGCTCGTCACGGAGCGTGGCGCGTCCTTCGGCTACAACACGCTCGTCGTCGACATGCGATCCCTGCCGATCATGGCGGAGACGGGCGCGCCGGTAATTTTCGACGCGACGCACTCCGTGCAGCAGCCGGGCGGCAAGGGCACGAGCTCGGGTGGAGACCGCCGCTTCGTGCCGGTGCTCGCGCGCGCTGCGGTGGCTGTCGGCGTTGCGGGACTTTTCATCGAGACACACCAGGATCCGGACAACGCTCCGTCCGACGGCCCCAACATGGTGCCGCTCAAGGATTTCGAACGCCTCATGCGCGAACTCATGGAGCTCGACGCGGTCGTCAAAGCGCAAGCAAGAGGTGCCTGAAGCACGATCTCAACTTCACCGGAATTGGCGCGCAACGAGTACAATCGGCGCCGCAAATTGCTACGTTGTAACGTATTGTTCCTCTCATAATTCGGCTTCATCCTGCACTCGTTCGATGGCGGACCATCGACTTCAACAGAAGTCCGCCCGACGAGGAGGAACAATCATGTCCAAGTACATTTTTGGTGCTGCTGTCGCTTTGATACTCTCAGCAAGTCCCGCGCTCACGCAGGATGCGATGACGTCGCGCTGGGGTAAGGATGATCAGGCCGGTGCTTCAAACCTCATGACGCCGAAGAAGGTCATGGAGGCGATGAAGTATATGAAGACCGGCAATGTGATTGCGCTCGGTCGCACGTACGAGGCGGCGATGCCGCTTTTCGGCTCGCGTGCGTTCGCGCTCCGTGGCACCGGCGGCCTCGCTGGTGGACCCGTCGGCGAGAACAACGTGATCTGGATGGACGATTTCCTCGCGACCGAGATCGGCCAGGTCGGGACACAGTTCGATGGCCTTGGCCATATAGGTATCGGCGGCCGCAATGTGTTCTACAACGGCAACTCGGCTCAGGACATCTTCGGACCGACCGGGCTCAAGCGCCTCGGCATCGAGCATGTGAAGCCGTTCTTCACGAAAGGCATTCTCATCGACGCGGCGGCTCATCGCGGCGCGCCGATGAACGCAGGCGACGAGATCACCGTCGCCGATATCGAGGCGGCGCTGAAGAAGCAGGGCCTCTCCGCTGACTCGATCAGTGAAGGTGATGTCGTGCTCTTCCACACGGGCTGGGTCCGCCACTGGATCAAGGATAACGCGACCTACAATGCCGGCTGTCCGGGCATTGGGCTCGAAGCCGCGCAGTGGCTGATCAAGAAGGGCGTGGCCGTCGTTGCAGCGGACACCTGGCCCGTTGAGGTGATCCCCAATCCCAATGCGAAAGTCGCCTTCCCAGTGCATCAGGAGTTGCTCGCGAAGTCCGGCATTTTCATTCACGAGAACGTCGCGACCGAGCGTCTCGCTGCGGCCAAGGTGTATGAGTTCGCCTACATTTTCGCGCCGCTGCCGATAAAGGGCGCCACCGGTTCGCCCGGCAATCCGATCGCCGTGCACTGAGCGCCGTTCGGGGAGAGGGCGGCGCCCGTGCGTGCCGCCCGATTCGGGAACCACCTCCGAATCATCTACAACTCGCCGGCCAGAGTTTGGCGGGGCGTAGGGGGTGCGCATGGCGAGAGGGGCGGCGCGGGCACGGGCGCGCGAGCAGGATAGCGGCGAGGCGCAAGCCTATCTCGGTGTGACCACCTCGGCGCGCGGCTATACGTGGCGCGAACGGCTGGCACCGGGTGCCGCCAATACGGCGATCGCCATAAGTCAGCAGCATGGATTGCCGGAGCTGTTGGGCCGTGTGCTCGCCGCGCGCGGCATTGCCATCGACGATGTGCCAAACGTCCTCGATCCGACCATTCGGGCGCTCATGCCCGATCCGAGCACGCTCAATGACATGGACAAGGCCGCGCGCCGGCTTGCTGACGCGATCGTCAAGCGTGAACGCGTCGCGGTATTCGGCGACTACGACGTTGATGGCGCGTGCTCGTCTGCGCTCATGCGCCGCTTTCTGAATGCGCACGAGCTCGACGCAACAATCTATATCCCCGACCGCATGTTCGAGGGCTATGGCCCGAACGTCGCCGCCATTAAAGGCCTCGTCGAGAAGGGGGCGCAGCTCATCGTGACCGTGGACTGCGGCACGACGAGCTTCGAGCCGCTGGCGCCGCAACATCGCGGCAAGACGGATGTGCTCGTCATCGATCATCACCAGGCCGACGAGCAGCTTCCCGATGTATCGGCTGTCGTCAATCCGAACCGTCAGGACGATCTCTCGGGCCTCGGCCATCTTTGCGCGGCCGGCGTCGTGTTCATGCTGCTCGTCGCAACGACGCGCGAGCTGCGCAAGCGGGGCCATTACGAGAAGGCGGGACCGCCCAATCTGCTCTCCATGCTCGATCTTGTCGCGCTCGCGACGGTCTGCGATGTCGTGCCGTTGCAGACGCTCAACCGCGCCTATGTCACGCGCGGCCTGGAGGTCATGCGTCAGCGGCAGAATATCGGCCTGCGCGCGCTCGTCGATGCGGCGGGTCTCAACCAGCCGCCGACGCCCTATCTGCTGGGTTTCGTGCTTGGGCCGCGCATCAATGCGGGAGGGCGCATTGGCGATGCGGCGCTCGGCGCCCGCCTGCTCTCGCTGGATGACGAGACGGAAGCCGCGCGTATTGCCGTGCAGCTCGACAAGCTCAATCGCGAACGCAAGGCCATCGAGACGCAGATGCTCGAAGAGGCCACGGCCGAAGCCGATCGGCTGATCGACGAGATGCCGGACCTGCCGATGCTGGTCCTTGCCTCGGAGCGCTGGCACAAGGGCGTCGTCGGACTCGTCGCGAGCCGCCTCGTCGATCGTTTTGGGCGCCCTGCCTGCGTCATCGCGTGGGAGGAGGGCGGACAGGGCACGGGCTCGCTGCGCTCCATCGCCGGCGTCGACATTGGATCGGCAGTGCGCGCCGCAGCGGCTGATGGATTGCTCCTCAAGGGCGGTGGTCATGCCATGGCGGCCGGCCTCACGGTCGCGCGCGACAAGTTCGAGGCCGCGCGCACGTACCTCGCCGAGCAGGTCGCCTCGCCCGCGACGACGGCGCGCGCAGCGCGTGCGCTCGAGATCGACGGTGCGCTCACGCCGGCCGCCGCCAACGACACGCTCATCGAGCTGATCGAGCGCGCTGGGCCCTATGGCCAGGGCAATCCGCAGCCGCGCTTCGTCTTTCCCGCCCATCGTGTGCGCTTTGCCAAGGTCATGGGCGAAGCACACCTGCGCGTGACGCTTGAAGCGGACGATGGCAGCCGATTGGAGGGGATCGCCTTCCGCGCGGTCGGCCAGCCGCTCGGCGATCTGCTCACTAATACGGGTGGGATGCCGATTCACGTAGCGGGCAATCTGCGTCGCGATACCTGGGGTGGCCGCCAGCGCATCGAGCTGCAGATCGAGGATGCGGCTGATCCGAGAAGGTGAGGTGAGTGAAGGCTGCTGACGCGGCAGACGTCATCTGTCATCTTCGCTCAGGCTGCCTGCGTTTCGAGGCCTCCTGTGCGCCTAGCCGTCAATAATCAGCGCTTTGAAGTGACGTCGCGGGAAGAGCTGCGTGAAGCACTCGCATGGTTCACGCAGGAACAATTCCGCGAGATTTGGTTGCATGCTCCTGATGATTTTCCTGCGATCAGCGCTCTCGCCAACGGAACTAGCGGGTGGCTCATGTACCTGCGCGAGGCGGGCGACGCCGGCTTCAGCTCTCGCAATCCCGCCTACGATGGTAAGCTTAGCGCACGGCTCAGTTATCGCCTGAGCAACGGGCAGATCGACGAGTATCCTGCGAGCTGGGCTATTCCAGAGGTGGAGCTTTTTGAAGCTCTTGCTTACTTTGTCGAGCACACAGCCCGTCCGCCATTTGTCACTTGGCACGACGACGCCTGAGCAGAGGCGGCAAATACTGAGGTTGGTAAGCGACGCCGCCCCTCAACCTAACCTTCTCCCCGTGAAGGACGGGGAGAAGGGATATGAC
>JAEZAW010000011.1 GCA_023430315.1 Pseudomonadota bacterium
GCCGTAGATGGTGTGTGCGCGCTCTTCGAAGGCCTCGGCAAAGCGCCCGAAGGCCTGCTGGAAAAGTCCGCCGACGAGCATCTGCAGAAGCATCGACTTGAACTCGTAGTCGATGAAGAATCTTACCTCGCAGCCGCCGGGCGTCTCGGTGAAATCCCACTTGTTGACGAGGCGCGTGAAGGGGCCCTCGACCAGATCCGTGCGCACGCCCGGGATGGTGGCATCGAGCGTCACGCGACTGGTGAAGGTTTCCTTGAGGCCCTTGTAGCCGACGTCCATCACGGCAACGAGCGTCTCCTGATCGCCCTCGCCGTTGCGCGAGAGCACGCGCAGGCCCTCGCAGAGCGGCAGGAACTCGGGATAGCGCTCGACGTCGGCGACGAGAGCGAACATCTCCTGCGGCGTGAACGGCACCTGCCGGCGGGTCTCGAAGGAGGGCATGAGGCGCTGCTTACTCTGCCGCAGCGGCACGCGCCGCCTGAAGACGCGCAAAATCGGCGTCCGCGTGATAGCTCGAGCGCGTCAGTGGGCTCGAAGAGACCAGCAGGAAGCCCTTCGACTGGGCCGTACGCTTGTAGCTCTCGAACTCGTCGGGCGTGACGAAGCGCTTCACCTCGGCATGCTTGCGCGTCGGCTGGAGGTACTGGCCAATGGTGAGGAAATCGACGTCGGCGGTCCGGAGATCATCCATGAGCTGAAGCACGGCTTCGCGCTCCTCCCCAAGCCCGACCATGATGCCGGACTTCGTGAAGATCGTCGGGTCCAGCTCTTTGGCGCGCTGCAGAATGCGCAGAGAATGGAAGTAGCGCGCGCCGGGGCGGATGCTCGGATAGAGACCGGGTACCGTCTCCAGATTGTGGTTGAACACATCGGGGCGCGCTTTGATCACCACCTCGAGAGCACCGTCCTTCCGCAGGAAGTCCGGTGTCAGCACCTCGATGGTCGTCGACGGCGCGAGCTCGCGGATCCAGCCGATGACCTCGGCGAAATGCTGGGCACCACCATCCGGCAGGTCATCACGATCGACGGACGTGATGACGACGTGGTTGAGCCCGAGCTTCGCCACAGCCTCGCCGACGTTGCGCGGCTCGTCGGGATTGAGCGGGTTGGGCTTGCCGGTCGCGACATTGCAGAACGAGCAGGCGCGCGTGCAGGTGTCGCCCATGATCATCATGGTGGCGTGGCGCTGGCTCCAGCACTCGCCGATGTTCGGACAGCCGGCTTCTTCGCAGACCGTATGGAGGCCGTGCTGACGCACGATGTTGCGCGTCTCGGTATAGACCGGCGAGCCCGGCGCCTTGACGCGAATCCAATCGGGCTTGCGCAGAACGGGTGTATCCGGCCGCGCAGCCTTTTCGGGGTGGCGCGCGGCACCGATCCGCTTGCCCCCTGTCATGTCCAGAACCGTAACCATGAACCCTTACTTGCTCTCTTTGGGGCCTCTCAACAAGAGGGGCGGGGCCGACGCCGGCACCCGCCCGGAAATTACACGATCTGTCAGCGCGTTGCTATCTTATGAGGCGTGCGATCAGGATGACCACGATGGCGCCTATGGCGGCCGTGATGATCTGATTCACGATGGGATGGCCGAGGTTGATGTTGATCTTGGCCGCATTCAGCAGCCAGCCGCCCACGACGCTGCCGATCACGCCGGCAATGATGTACCCGAGCAGACCCCAAGGACCACCGACGACGAGGCTGGCGAGCCAGCCCGCGACGGCACCCACGATAAGCATGACGACAATTGCAGCAGCGTCCATATCCCGATCCTTCCCATTGTGCGCCGCCCGGCGCGCGGGCGGACCATCCGAACGATCTCACGCCAACCTGCGTTGGTAAGTCTGGCCTGAGTCGGCGGAGTTGTCGATGGGACGTTCGTCGCGACAACATATTGATGCAGCGCACAATAAATTGAACGGCGGATGCTAATTATCAGCCCTCGGCCGGTAGAGCCAGACGGCGGCCGTAACCGTAAGCGTGATGGCGAGGATTCCGAGCGACCAGGCCGCCATGCTCCCCCTGAAGATGGGGAACGTGAGATAGACGAGAACGCCGCCCGTAAGCTGCGAGGCGAAACCGAAGACGGATGATGCGAAGCCGGCAATCTCCCGGTGCGGGTCGATGGTCAAGCTGACCGAATTCGACATCACGACCAGGAAGGCCGCATTGTAGACCAGCATGAGGGCTGCAAATGAGATGAGCGATAGCGTTCCGGTGTGGGTCAGAAGGGCAATCAGCACAGCCACGATGGCCAGGGAGCTGGACGCTAACCGCGTCGCCGCCATGACGCCGAGCCGGGCGATGAGGAGTGCATTCAAATACTGGCCGACCACGATGCCGCTGCCGGTCACGGCGAAAATGGAGGTGAAGGCAGCGCCCTCGATGCCGAAAGCGCCCCTGTAGAGCCGCGGCGCATTCGCGACATAGGTGAGAATGGCGAACGTATTGATCCCCGAGAGCAGGATGAAATACCGCGATTGATGATTGCTGAAGACACGCGCGAACGACGCAAGCAGACGCGAGGGCTGTATGGCCGTCGGATCCGGGCTGGTGTTCGTCTCCTCGATGCGGATCACGACCATGGCTGCGAGCATGATGCCGTAGAAGGCCATGCCGACGAAAATGCCCTGCCAATCCCCCAGCAGTACCAGGCCATAACCCACCATCGGTGCCATGATCGGCCCAAGCGAAATGATCGAGGTCGCGAACGCCATGGTTCGCGCCAGTTCGGGGCCTGAGTGCACGTCCCGCAGAATGGCGCGGGCGATCACCGCACCGCACGCACTGCCGAAGCCCTGTAGCGCGCGTCCCCAGAGCATCGTCGTAATGCTGCCCGAGAACACCGCGATCACCGCGCCGGTAATATAGAGCGCCACCCCCACCAGGATGACCGGCCGGCGGCCGTAGGCATCCGAAGCTGGGCCGAAGAAGAGCTGGCCAAAGGCCGAGCAGAACAGAAAGACCGGGATGATCGCCTGCACTTCCTCGATGGGCACGCCGAAACTGCGTTCCATCGACCAGAAGGCGGGGAGGGTGATGTCGTTCGAAAAGGCGTTCAGGGCAAGCAATAGCCCTGTGAACAAGACAAGAAATGCGCCGGACATGCCGCGGCCCCCGAGCCTACGTCAACTTTTCAAAAATCGCTGGGAGCGTGCACGGACGGCCACCCGCCGCGCCAGTGTATAGGCGGCGCAGCAAACGGCGACCACAGGACGTTTTCGCACAGGGGCACCGGAGCGCCGTCTCCCCGGGTCCCGCGCACCATTCCCGGAAAATCTCCCCGCGCTCGACGCGCCGGGCCGCAACGACTAGCCGGCCAGCGCCACGGAGCGTGGCCCGGTTTTGCCCTACTCATCGGAGCCACAGCAGCAGCTTTCTGTCCGTGCGTGGGCCGGGTATATTGTCCGTAAGCGTTCTCAAAGAAAAAGCATGAGGTACACGATGGCGAAGGCCCTCCCCGCGGGGACCGTGAAGGCAATGCTCTCAGATGGCGAGGAGATCGCGCTTCTCGACGTACGCGAGACGGGACAGTACGCCGACGGGCATCCGTTCTTCGCCGTGCCCCTAGCCTACAGCCGGCTGGAGATGGACATCGAGCGGCTGGTGCCGCGCCGCAGTGTTCGCGTGGTGTTGATGGATGATGGCGACGGCGTCGCAGAGCGCGCCGCCAAGCGCGCCGAAGGCCTCGGCTACACCGACGTCGCGATCATGGAAGGTGGTGCACCCGCGTGGAAGGCTGCGGGCTTCACGCTCTTCGATGGCGTGAACCTGCCGTCCAAGACTTTCGGCGAGCTCGTCGAGATCGAGCGGCACACGCCGCGCATCAGTGCCGATGATCTGGTTGCCATGCAAAAGCGCGGCGACGATCTCGTCATCGTCGACGGTCGAACGTGGGCCGAATACCAGAAGTTCAACATCCCCGGCGGCATAAGCTGCCCGAACGGCGAGCTGGCACTGCGCATCGACGCGATCGCGCCGGATCCAAAGACGCGCATCGTCGTCAACTGCGCCGGCCGCACGCGCTCGATCATCGGCGCGCAAACCTTGATCGATCTCGGCGTGCCGAATGAGGTCGTGGCGCTGGAGAACGGCACGCAGGGCTGGTTCCTCGCCGGCTACGAGGTCCAGCGCGGCGCATCGAAGAAGTACCCACAGCCGTCGCTCAGTGCGGAGAAGCTCGCCGAGCGTCGCGAGCGCGCTGCTACCCACGCGGCCAGATGCGGTGTGCGCGCGGTCACCACATCAGACGTGCGCGCCTGGCTCGCCGATCCGCGTCGCACGACTTACCTCCTCGACGTACGCACGGCCGAGGAAGTTGCGGCTCAGCCCGTTGCCGGCTTCGTGCACGCGCCGGGCGGCCAGCTCCAGCAGGCAACGGACCAGTGGGTCGGCGTCAAGGGCGGGCGCATCGTGCTGCTCGATGGCGAGGGCATCCGGGCTCCCATGGTGGCGGCTTGGTTGCGTCAGCTCGGTCACGAGGCCTGCGTGCTCGAAGATCGCGAGAATGCTGCCGCGATCAGCGCAGCCATTCCCGCGGACCGTTGGCCGCGTGGTCCCGAAATGCTGAAGGCACGGGCTAAGGAGCTCCATGTTGTCACGCCGCAGGGGCTCTCGGCGCTGCTCTGGTCAGGCGGCGGCGTCGCGCTCGATCTACGCTCGAGCCAGGATTACCGCGATGGACACATTCCAGGCTCGACCTGGGCAACACGCTCGCGGCTTGCGAAGAGCGTGCCGGATGTTGCCCAGCCTGTCATCCTTATCGCGGACAGCCCGGAGATCGCGGCGGCCGCGAGCCTGGACCTTGTAGAGCTTGGCGCACGCGAGATCTCCAAACTCGCTGGCGGCGCCAAGGCGTGGCAAGCGGACGGCCAGAAAATGAACACGACGCCCGACAGCCCGCCCGACCAGGACCGGGTCGACTTCGTGTTTCATACGCACCAGCGCCATGACGGAAACGTCGAGGCGGCTCGCGCGTATCTGGCGTGGGAGGTCGATCTCGTCGCCCGCCTGGACGACCAGGAGCGCGGCGTCTTCCGCGTTGCCGGACACTGAAGAAAACGGCGCGGACGGCATCTTGCAGTGCAGGGGCAGGAGCGCCACTTGTTCCGTGTTCGCGCGTGTGCTGAATTGTTCTTGACGGCCGCGCCTTTGGCCGGCAATGGGCACTCAGCACGGGGGGTACACGGGCCACTGGGGCCAGGAGTTGAACTGTCATGCGCTACGACGATCAGGATCGCGAGAGCAGTAACGTCGAGGATCGGCGCGGACAGGGCGGAGGTGGCGGTTTCCGTTTCCCCGGCGGCGGTGGACGCGGCATCCAGATCCCAATCCCCATGGGGCGTGGCGGCGGTGGTTTCAGCATCACGACGCTGCTGATCATCGGTGCGATCATGCTGCTGTTCGGGCTCAATCCGCTCGACCTCCTGCGCGGGGGTGGTGGTGGCGGCTTCAGCTTCCCCGACATGCCGCAGAACCAGCGTGTCGATCGCCCAGGCGGCGGCACGAACCCCTTCGACATTCCGGGCCTACCGGGCAGCCGCGAAGGCAGACCTCAGCAGCAGCCCGGACAGCCGACGCAGCGCGCGGCACGGCCCGACGACGAGTCTGCCCGCTTCGTGCGCCGCGTTCTCGCGGACACCGAGGATGTCTGGAACCGCATTTTCCAGTCGTTCGGCCGCAAATACGAGGAACCGCGGCTCGTCATGTTCTCGGACGGGACCAACTCGGCGTGCGGCCAGGGCGTCGCGCAGATGGGGCCGTTCTATTGTCCGCTCGATAAGAAGGTCTACATCGACCTCTCGTTCTTCAACGAGCTGGACAGGAAGTTCGGCGCACCGGGTGACTTCGCGCAGGCCTACGTCGTCGCCCATGAGGTTGGCCATCACGTGCAGAAGCTGCTCGGCATTGCCGACAAGGTGCAGGAAGCCAAGCAGCGCATCCCCGAGCGTCAAGCCAATGCACTCCAGGTGCGCATGGAACTGCAGGCGGACTGCCTCGCGGGCGTGTGGGCCTCGGTGAACGACCAGCTCAAGAAGCGCCTGCAGCCCGGCGATATCGAGGAAGGCCTGCGGGCTGCAACCGCGATCGGCGACGACATGATCCAGCGGAAGATGCAGGGTCGCGTCGTCCCCGAGGCCTTCACGCACGGCTCGTCCGAGCAGCGCGTACGCTGGTTCCGTCGCGGCCTCGAGACGGGCCAGATCCAGCAGTGCGATACGTTCAACGCGAGCGATCTCTAAGTATTGAGGCCGAGCCGCTCACCGCTATAGACGCCCTCGCGCAGAGGGCGCCACCAGCTCTCGTTGTCGAGGTACCAGCGGACGGTGCGCACGATGCCGCTGTCGAAGCTCTCCTCGGGGCGCCAGCCGAGCTCGACCTCGATCTTCGTCGGATCGATCGCGTAGCGGCGGTCGTGGCCGGGCCGATCCTCGACGAAAGCCATCAGCTCGCGACGGGGTCGTGCGACTGGGCGCAGGCCGTCGAGCAGCTCGCACACCTTCTCGACGACAGCGATGTTCGTACGCGTGGCGCGGCCACCGATCGCGTACGTCTCGCCGATCCGACCGCGCTCGAGCACGATCGCGAGCGCCTTGACGTGGTCCTCGACGAATAGCCAGTCGCGCTCGTGCAGACCGTCGCCATAAATGGGCAAGGGCTTTCCTTCGAGCGCATTGATGAGCATGTGCGGGATCAGCTTCTCCGGAAACTGACAGGGCCCGTAGTTGTTCGAGCAGGTCGTGGTGAGTGTGGGAAGGCCGTACGTCGTATGCCATGCGCGAACCAGATGGTCGGCAGCAGCCTTGCTGGCCGAGTAAGGTGAGCTTGGCGCATAGGGCGTCGCCTCATTGAACAGCGCACCCGGCGCCGCGCTGCCGAAAGTCTCGTCCGTCGAGATCTGGAGGAAGCGGAAGGCGCTGCGTTTAGTTTCGGGCAGCCCCTGCCAATAGGCACGCGCGGCATCGAGCAGCGTGTAAGTGCCGACAATGTTCGTTTCGATGAAACGCGCCGGGCCGTCGATCGAACGATCGACGTGGCTCTCGGCAGCGAGATGCAGGATCGCGTCCGGGGCCGTGTCGGCGAGAATCGCGTCGAGGCCTGGGCGGTCGCAGATGTCGGCCTGGATGAAGCGGTATCCCGGCCGGTTGGCGATCGGGTCCAGCGAGCGCAGGTTGGCCGCGTACGTAAGGCAATCGACGTTGACGACCTCGATGCCCCGTTCGGTGACGAGATATCGGCAGAGCGTCGAGCCGATGAAGCCGGCACCTCCCGTGACCAGAACTCTCATGATCTCCGCATTGCATCCCACATTGATGGCGCGCCGAAATTGCCCTTAATTCGGCCGACAGAACTGCATTCCCTTGCTCCAGGCGTTGCAGCGCCCGCGGCAAGCCTCTATGTCTGCCGCAACGGTACGGAACCCGCAAACACTATGTCCAAGCCTCGGCCCAGCCCCACGACTGCCGCATCAGGATCGCCTCCAGCCGCGGCGCGCCTCAGCGTCATCGAGAGCGATGGCTTTGCCGACTATCGGCTGATCGACAGCGGCAATGGGCGCAAGCTCGAGCGCTTCGGCAAGATCATTGTCGACCGGCCCGAGCCGCAGGCGCTCTGGCAGCCACGCGCGGCCGAGAAGATCTGGACCGACGCGCACGCCGTCTTCTCCGCCAACGACGACGAGGAGAGCGGTCGCTGGCGGACGAACAAGCCGGTGCCGGAAAGCTGGCCCGTGCGCCTCGAGAACGCCGTCACGCTCACCTGCCGGCTCAGTGCCTTCCGCCATCTCGGCATCTTCCCCGAGCAGCTTCCGCACTGGCGTTGGATGATCGCGGCGCTGAAGCAACAGAGCGGCACCGAGCGCCCGCGTGTGCTCAATCTCTTCGCCTACACGGGCGCGGCAACCTTGCTGGCGGCGCACGCCGGTGCCGAGGTCACGCATGTCGATGCCTCCAAGAAGGCGGTCACGTGGGCGCGCGAGAATCAGATGGCATCGGGTCTCAAGGATGCGCCCGTGCGCTGGATGCTGGAAGACGCGCGCAAATTCGTGCAGCGCGAAGTGCGCCGCGGCAAGCAGTACGATGTGATCCTCGTCGATCCGCCGAAGTTCGGACGTGGTCCTAACAACGAGACGTGGGATCTTTTCATCGACCTCCCGGACATGCTGCGGAACTGCGCGGCGCTTCTCAGTGGCCCGCGGAGCGCGCTCGTGCTCACGGCCTATGCCATCCGTGCTTCGGCGCTCATGCTCGACCAGCTCTGCCGCGAGGCGCTTGCCGAAAAGGGCGGCCGTTTCGAGAGCGGCGAACTCGCCATCCGCGAGGAAGGCGGCGCGCGCGCCGTACCGACATCGCTCTTCACGCGCTGGTGCGGCGATGACCTCAAGATCTGACCGCGGCCCGCCGCCAGCTTCGCGCGTCATCACCAGCCTGACGAACGATCGCGTCAAGCTCATCCGTTCGCTCGACATGCGCAAGGCGCGGCGCGAGACGGGTCTTTTCGTCGCCGAGGGCGCCTCAGTGCTCATGACCGCGCGCGAGAACGGCTGGCGGCCGCAGATCCTCGCTCATGGTGCGGAAGCTCGCGAGAGCCGCGCACATCGTGAGCTGATCGATTGGGCACTCCGCGAGGGCACGGAAGGGCTCGAAGTCTCACACGCCGTGCTGGAGAAGCTCGCTGCGAAGGAGAATCCGCAGAACCTCATGGGCGTCTTCGAGCAGCGTTGGGCAGTCCTGCCGGAGATCAGGTCACTCGCGAAATCGTCGCTGTGGGTGGCCCTCGACGAGATCCGCGATCCGGGCAATCTCGGCACGATCATCCGCACGGTCGATGCCGTGGGCGCTGACGGCATCATCCTCGTCGGCAACTGCTGCGATCCCTATCAGCGCGAGGCTGTGCGCGCGACCATGGGCTCGCTGTTCGCCGTTCCGCTCGTGAAAATCGAGCGCGCGGCGTTCGTCGATTGGGCGAAGGCCTGGCCCGGCGACCGCATCGGCACGCATCTCGATGCGACGGCTGATTTCCGCGAAGGGAATTACAAGGGTCCGACGCTACTGGTCATGGGCCGCGAAGGTCCCGGCATGTCCGACGAGGTGGCCGCCGTGTGCAACCGCCTCGTGAAGATCCCGATGGCCGGCAAACTCGATTCGCTCAATCTCGCCGTCGCGACGGCGCTCATGCTGTACGAGATCAAGCGGCCGCAGCTGAAGCTCTGACGCGCGCTCAAGCCACCTTATCCATCTTCTCCAGCTCGTCGATCATGCCTTCGATGACCGACAGACCCTTCTTCCAGAAATTCGGATCAGCCGCATTAAGCCCGAACGGCGCCAGCAGCTCCGTGTGATGCTTCGAGCCGCCTGCTTTCAGCATGTCGAAGTATTTCTCGACAAAGCCCGGATGCGCCTCCTGGTAGAGCCCATAGAGCGAGTTCACGAGGCAATCGCCGAACGCGTACGCGTACACGTAGAACGGCGAATGAATGAAGTGCGGGATGTACGACCAGTAGACTTCATATCCCGGCTTCAGCTCGATCGCAGGCCCGAGGCTCTCTCCCTGCACCGACATCCACAGCTCGCCGAGCTTGTCCGCGGTCAGCTCGCCCTCGCGCCGTGCCTCGTGCACCTTGCGCTCGAAGGAATAGAACGCGATCTGGCGCACAACCGTATTGATCATGTCCTCGACCTTCTGCGCCATGAGCGCCTTGCGCTCGCGCGGATTGGTCGTCGCCGCCAGCAGCGCGCGGAAGGTCAGCATCTCGCCGAAAACCGAAGCCGTCTCGGCGAGCGTCAGCGGTGTCGGCGCAAGCAGCGGACCCTGCGGCGCGGCCAGCACCTGATGCACGCCGTGACCGAGCTCGTGCGCGAGCGTCATCACATCGCGCGGCTTGCCCTGGTAATTGAGCAGGATGTAGGGGTGCGCCGAGGGCGTCGTCGGATGCGAGAAGGCGCCTGAAGCCTTGCCTTCGCGGACAGGCGCGTCGATCCAGCCCCTGTTGAAGAACGGTTGCGCGATCTCGGCCATGCGCGGCGAGAAGCCGGCATAGGCATCGAGCACGATCCGCTCGGCATCCTTCCACGCATAGACTTGATCGGGCTTGTCGGGCAGCGGCGCATTGCGATCCCAGTGCGCGAGTTTGTCCATGCCGAGCCAGCGCGCCTTCATTTTGTAGTAGCGGTGCGAGATGCGCGGATAGGCCTCGCGTACGGCGCTGACCAGCGCATCGACGACCTCCGCCTCGACGCGGTTCGCGAGATGGCGCGAGTCCGCGACATCCTTGTAGCCGCGCCAGCGGTCCGAGACTTCCTTGTCCTTGGCGAGCGTGTTCGTGATGAGCGTAAAGAGGCGGATGTTGTCCTTGAAGACCTTCGCTAGCGCTTCGGCGGCTGCTTGGCGCCGGGCGGTGTCGGGATGCATGAGCAGGTTGAGCGTCGGCTCGAGGCTCAGTGGTTTCGGCTCACCCTCGACCTCGAAGCGCAGCGCCGCCATGGTCTCGTTGAAGAGCCGGTCCCATGCGGCCCGCGACGTCGCCGCCTTCTCGACGAACAGCCGCTCCAGCTGCTCCTCGAGCTGATAGGGCTTTTCCTTGCGCAGGTCGGCGAACCACGGTGCATAGCGCGCGAGATCAGGATGTTTCAGCGCCGCATCGAGAGCGGCATCGTCGATCTGGTTCATTTCCAGCTCGAAGAAGACGAGCTCGGTCGAGATCGCCGTGATCTTCGTCTGCATGTCGCCGAAGAATTTCGCGCGCTCGCTGTCCGAGGTGTCAGCGTAGTAGAGAAGCCCGGAATACGAGGCTATGCGGCCGATCACGTCGGCGAGCTTCTCGTAGGCCTTCACCGCCACAGCGAGCGCCGCGCCGTCGCCGCTGAGCCCGGCCAGCTTGCCCTGATAGGTCGTACGGAGGCGTTTGGCCTCGTCGGCAGCCCATGAGAGGTCGCGCTTCAGCTCGGCCGAGTCGGTCCCCGGATAGAGGTCACGGAGGTCCCATTCCGGCATCGGGCCGAGGGCGGCGGCGTCACTGGTGCTCATGAGCGGTCTCCCGAATCTGGTTGCCGTCTTGCTTATCAACATTGTCGCAAGGCGCGGCGCTGGCAAGGCGGGGTAAACCCGCGGCATTCTGGCCCGACCACGGACCCGCGGGATTTGAGTTGTATTTCAAGCGTCTCACGGGATGCCGCATCGCGCGGATCAGAACGTGACAGAAAAAATTCAAAAGCGAGCGTTTCGCAACGATCCATTTACCCCAGTCGGGCACTCTCGCCCGGTGAGTAAGCCGCTCCTGAGCAACTGTTCGAAAATGGGGCCTACCCCGAACGGCACTCCTGACCGGCCTACGTGTCCTGTATTGTTGCGTGAGTATGCCTCATGTCCAAGCGCGTCCTCGTCGTCGATGACGACCCCGCCCAGCGCCGCATCCTGGAAGAGATGATCAAGCGGCTGGGCTATGAAGCCCGCACCGCGCAGGGTGGCGAACACGCCCTCCAGATCCTCGAAGGCCCGGAAGGCCCCTCGATCTCGCTCGTTCTGCTCGACCTCGTGATGCCCGGCACGGACGGCATGACCGTTCTCGAGCGCCTTGGATCGAAAGCCGGCACGCCGCCGATCATCGTGCAGACAGCCAACGGTTCGATCGACGCCGCCATCGGCGCCATGCGCGCCGGCGCCGCCGACTTCGTCGTCAAGCCCGCGAGCCAGGAACGCCTCGACGTCTCCATCAAGAGCGCGCTCAAGATCGAAGCCCTGCAGGGTGAGATCACGCGCATCAAGAAGAAGGTCGAAGGCACCCTCACCTTCGCCGATCTCGTCATGCGCGGCGACGTCATGAACAAGGTCGTGGCGCTCGGCCGTCGCGCGGCTGCGTCCAACATTCCCGTCCTGATCGAAGGCGAGTCCGGCGTCGGCAAGGAATTGATCGCCCGAGCCATCCAGGGCGAGAGCGAGCGCGCTGGCAGGCCGTTCGTCACCGTCAACTGCGGCGCCATCCCCGAGAACCTCGTCGAGAGCATCCTTTTCGGTCACGAGAAGGGCTCGTTCACCGGCGCTGTCGACAAGCGCATCGGCAAGTTCCAGGAGGCCGATGGCGGCACGCTCTTCCTCGACGAGGTCGGCGAGCTCCCGCTCGATGCCCAGGTCAAGCTGCTGCGCGCGCTGCAGGAAGGCGAGATCGATCCTGTCGGCTCGAAGAAGAGCATCAAGGTCAACTTCCGCCTGATCTCGGCGACGAACCGCGACATGATCCAGCTCGTCAAAGATGGCCGGTTCCGCGAGGATCTCTACTATCGCCTCAATGTCTTTCCCATCGTCGTGCCGCCGCTGCGCGAGCGTATCGGCGACGTGCTGGAGCTGGCGCGCTATTTCCTCGCACGCTTCGCGGCCGAGGAAGGCAAGCGGATCACCGCGATCAGCAGCGACGCGATGAACATGCTCGTGAGCTACGCCTGGCCGGGAAATGTGCGTCAGCTCGAGAACGCGGTCTTCCGCGCGGTCGTGCTCTCCGACAAGAGCGAGCTCACCGTCGACGAATTCCCGCAGATCGCCGCGCACGTCGAAGGCTTCCGCGCCGAGATGCCGGACGCGCCCGAATACGTGGATCCGCATCCGGCCTATACGGGTCCGGCACTGCTCGGCGCCGAGGACAGCATCCCGCGCACGATCGAGGTGTCACGTGAGTCCGGCAAGGGCGCGCTCGGCATCCCGGCTATCGACGACAGCGGCGAGATCCGCTCGCTCGAAGCCATGGAAGCCGACATGATCCGCCTCGCGCTCGGCCGCTATCGCGGACATATGACGGAAGTGGCAAAACGCCTGAACATCGGTCGCTCCACGCTCTATAGGAAGATGCGCGACTACGGGCTCGAAGGCCGCATGACCTGACGCGAGCGGCATTTTCTGATTGAATGATCATCACGGCCGGGCCTCGCGCCCGGCCGTTGCCATATCTGCGGCACCAATTCACGCCATTTTGTGTTCCGATCTTGTGTTCGTCATCCGGACCGCTAAGGTTCCGGCGAAATTACTCATTTTGGAGGACGCCATGGCCAAGGGATACTGGATCGCCCACGTGAAGGTGAACGATCCTGAGCGCTATAAGGATTACGTCGCGGCGAATGCCGTTGCCTTCAAGAAGTACAACGCGCGCTTCCTGGTTCGCGGCGGCAAGAACGAGGCGCGCGGTAAAGCATTGAGCGGCGATCGCCATGTCGTCCTCGAATTCGAGAGCTATGAAGTCGCCCGTGCCTGTTATGACAGCCCGGAGTACAAGGCTGCGGCGGCCATTCGCGACGAAGCCTCCGAGGCCAGCGTCATCATCATCGAGGGCTACGACGGCTAGTGAGCATCCCCTCTCCCCATACTTGCGGGGAGAGGGCGAAAATGGAGCACAGACTTGATCGAAGACGACGAGCCATATCGCGATGCGGGTCGGGATCTGGGATTGCGCCGGCGCCGACGCCTGCTCTTTCGTGATCGCAAGATCCCCGTGCGGATGCTGGTGCCGAACTTTTTCACGCTACTGAGCCTGTGTGCTGGCGTGACGGCAATCCGCATGGCCATCGAGCATCGCTTCGAGCTTGCCATCGGCCTCATCGTCATCGCCGCCATCCTCGATGGCGTCGATGGCCGGCTCGCACGCGCCCTCAAGGCGCAATCGCGCTTCGGCGCCGAGCTCGACAGCCTCGCCGACTTCATCAATTTCGGCGTTGCGCCGGCCATCGTCCTCTTCACGTGGGGGCTCGCCAGCCTAAAGAACTTCGGGTGGATCGCCGTACTGCTCTTCGCCTGTGCCATGGGCTTGAGGCTCGCGCGCTTCAATTCCATGCTCGAGGTGGACAAGCCGAAGTGGCAATCGAACTATTTCACCGGAATGCCAGCGCCGGCGGGCGCAATCACGGTCCTTCTGCCCTTCTACCTCAATGGCCTCGGTTGGCTCGAGGTGCGCGATTATCCGCAGCTGATCGCGCTCTACACACTGGTCATGGCCTTCCTGCTCGTCTCCACGATCCCAACGTACTCGGGCAAGCTCATGGGCGAGCGTATCCGCGGCGAGCTTATTCTACCGATCATGACGGCGGCAGCCGCGCTGGTGGGCCTGCTGGCGACATACCCCTACGGCACACTTACGGTGCTCACGATCGCCTATCTGGCAGTGATCCCGCTGGGCTATCGGCGCTACCAGCAGCAACAGCGGGAGTGGGACCGCGCCCATCCTCACGAGGCTGCGAAGGAGACCACACCGAGCGCCGCGGCAGCACCTTCGGGCACGCCAGCATCGGGCGTGCAGACTTCAAACACGCGGACACCACCGGTCGCGGCGAATGACGCCGATCCAGCAGACGTGAAGCGCGGGTCACCGTGAGAGCGGAGTGAGCGGAGTGGACTCCCGATGAGATCAGAGGGAGATATTGTCGGCTGGCTTAATGCAATTGAAATGCGCACGCTCTATCGTTTCGAGAATTTTGAACCCGGCGACAGATCGACGGTGGATCCATGCCATCAAATTCATCGATTTCGAGTGGTTCGAGACATATTGTTATCGGCGGTGGCAGCGGTTTCATCGGCAGCGCGTTGACAAAAGCACTGCGAGCCCGCGGTGATCGTGTCACCTGGATTTCCCGGACACCCGGCCCGGATCGCGTGACTTGGGACAATCTTGCCGTCAACGGCCTTCCGGCGTGTGACGCGGTCGTCAATCTCGCGGGCCAGCACATTCTCGATATTCGTCGCCGGTGGAATGACGACTATCGCAACGAAGTAATTCGCTCGCGGGTCGATACGACAAAAACTCTGGTCGCGGCCCTTAACAACAGCGCCCAGCCACCTGCAGTCTTCGTATCCACTGCCGGAAAGTGCTTCTACGGCACGAAAGAACTCGATTCATCCGAGGCGCACCCGGAGCTCGATGAAGACTCCAAACCTATGGGCCTCGATTTCCCCGCCGAGCTTGTCGGCCAATGGGAAGCGGCGGCAGATGGGATCGACGCGTCCCGTATCCGCCACGTCAAGCTGCGCATCGGCGTCGTTCTCGGGAAAGTCGAGCGCAAGTCCTACATTGGCCGGCTCTGGCAGATTGGCCGTGCGCGCGGCTTTCTGCCCATCATTCGACTGCCGTTCTGCCTCGGCCTCGGCTGCGTCATAGGCAAGGGCACACAGATGCTGCCCTGGGTCCACATCGACGACATGGTCGGCATCCTAATCCACGTGATCGACAATCCGGAGACGCACGGCAAATACAATGCTGTCTCACCTGGCATCGTCACCAATCGTGAATTCATCACGAGCTTTGCCAAGCGCCTGCGCCGCCCCGTGGTGTGGTCGGTGCCGGAAAGGGTGGTGCGCTTCGTCGTTGGCGACGAGCGCTCATCGATCCTTCTGCGGGGGCAGCTCGTACGGCCCAAACGCACGCTCCAGTCCGGCTATGTCTTCAAATACCCGGAAATAAACGGCGCGCTGAGCGATCTCGTGTATGTCACGATCTGACGCAGGCACGCCTTCCGAGAAAGCGAGCCACCATGCTGCGCAAGGACATCCTCAGGCAGGCACAAGCGAACACGAAGACGACCGCTGATCCCCAAGAAATCGAGCGGTTCACGCACCTCGCGGATGAATGGTGGAAGCCGGACGGCGCTTTCAAGGTCGTCCATGCTTTCAACAAGGCGCGCGTCGACCACCTGGCACGGCGCATACCGCAACTCGTCAACCGTGACCCGAATGCTGCCTCGCCACTTGCGGGACTCAGCCTCCTCGACGTCGGCTGCGGCGCAGGCATCGTCACGGAACCGATCTCGCGTCTCGGCGCTACCGTGCTTGGCATCGATGCAGCAGAACGCAACATCTTGGTCGCCGAGCGCCACGCCGCACTCACGGCGGCGCCCGTCATCTATCGTCACGCTCTGCCGGAAGAGCTGCTGGCGTCAGGGCAGCGTTTCGATATCGTCCTGTCGCTTGAAGTCGTGGAGCATGTGGCCAACGTGCCCGATTTTCTGTCCGTAATCGGCCAGCTCGTGGCGCCAGGCGGTTCGCTCGTCATCGGTACGTTGAACCGCACGGCCATCTCTTTCATCAAGGCCATAGTCGGCGCCGAGTATGTGTTGCGCTGGATGCCGCGCGGTACACATGATTGGCGGAAGTTCGTGACGCCCTTCGAGCTAGAGACCCACCTGTCCCCGCTCGGCTTCTCCGTCATTGAGAGGTGCGGCGTCGAACTCATGCCGCCCAGCATGCAGTGGCGCATCACGCAGAGCACCAACACCACCTATCTGCAGTTCCATCGGCGCCAAGCCTAGCAAGCTGACGCACCGGTCACCGCGTCTCGTCGGCCGCGCGGTGATAGATGTCGTCGGTGCGCTCGATGTCGTCCTCGCCGAGGTAGCTGCCGATCTGCACCTCGATGATCTCGACTGGCACCTTGCCCGGGTTCTCGAGCCGATGCCACTGCGTCGCGATGATGTAGGCGCTCTCGTTCTCGCGCACGAGCTGCTCGTTCTCGCCGATCACCACCTTGGCCGTACCCTGCACGACGACCCAGTGCTCGGAGCGGTGATGATGGCGCTGCATGGAAAGCTTGGCGCCCGGCTTCACGTGCAGCAGCTTGACCTGGAAGCGTGGCCCGATGCTCAACGTCTCGAAGAAACCCCAGGGCCGATAGTTGCGCAGATGCTGCTCGTGCTCCCGGCGTCCCTCGCGCTTGAGCCGCGCCACGATCTTGGACACGTCCTGTGCGCGCTCCTTGTCGGCCACGAGCAGCGCGTCCGGCGTATCGACGATGACGAGGTTCTTGACGCCGATCGCGGCAACGAGCGAGCGCTCGCTGTGCACGTAGAGACCGGTCGAATCCTCCATGATCGCCGTACCGCGGGCATAGTTGCCATCGGCATCCTGTTTGGCGATCTCCCAGAGCGACGACCACGAGCCGACATCATTCCAGCCGACATCGATCGGCAGCACCGCAGCCTTCTGCGTGCGCTCCATCACTGCATAGTCGATCGAGATGGCGGGCGCCGCCGCAAAGGCATTGCCGTCGAGGCGCAGGAAGCCCAGATCCTCGCGCGCGTTCGCAAGCGCACCCCTCGCCGCAGCGAGGATATCGGGCGCGAGGCGCTGCATCTCATCGATGAATGTGCGCGCGTGCAGCACGAAAATGCCGCTGTTCCAAAGGTACGTACCCGCGGCGACGTAGCCTTCGGCCGTTGCCCGGTCCGGCTTCTCGACGAAGGCGTCAACGGCACGGGCGCCGGCGCTGCCCTCGGCCAGCGGCGCGCCGGACCGGATGTAGCCGTAGCCCGTGTGCGGCGATGACGGCTTGATGCCGAACAGAACGAGGCGGCCTGCCGCAGCAACCGTGCCGGCGCGCCTCACGGCGTCCGCAAAAGCAGCAGGGTCGTCGATCACGTGGTCGGAAGGCATGATGACGAGAATGCCCTCGGCGTCGCGCGCGGCGACGGCAAGCGCAGCGACGGCAATGGCCGGCGCGGTATTGCGGGCGACTGGTTCGAGATAGATCGCCGCGGGCTTGATGCCGGCGCGCTCCAGTTCCTCCCGTACCAGAAAACGATGGTCGTTGTTGCAGAGCAGGACAGGCGGCGCGAAGCCCTCGGTCGGCGGCAGGCGGCGCAGCGTCGCGCCGAGAAAGCTCGGATCGCCGTCATCGAAGAAGCGGATGAACTGCTTCGGATACATGGCGCGCGAAAGTGGCCAGAGGCGCGTGCCAGACCCGCCGGATAGGATGACCGGATAAAGCTTTGCCACCGCAAGTCCCTCCAGAGTGCCGACGGAATGTCGTCAATAGCGGATTCTATATACTCAGAAATGTATCAGCAAAAAGGGCGCGTGACTGCGCCCTTCTGTCCTCCTGAAAATCGATCCAGCCTAGGCTAGCTGAGGCTGGCGCAGAAACGCTGGATGCGCTGGCACGCATCCTCGAGTACGTCCATCGAGCTTGCATAGGAAATGCGGAAGAACGGGCTCAGCGCGAATGCTGCGCCATGCACGGTGGCCGCGCCCGTATCCTCGAGCAACGCGGTGACGAAATCCTCGTCGTTGTTGATCTTCTTGCCCTTAGGTGTCGTCTTGCCAATCGCGCCCTCGCAGCTCGGATAGACGTAGAACGCACCCTGCGGCGTTGCGCACTTCAAGCCCTTGGCCTGATTCAGCATGGACACAACGAGATCGCGGCGCTGCTGGAAGGCCTTGTTGTTTTTCGGGATGAAATCCTGCGGACCATTGAGCGCCTCGATTCCCGCCCACTGCGTGATGGACGAGGGATTCGAGGTCGACTGCGACTGCAGCTTGCGCATGGCATCGATGAGCGGCTTTGGACCGCCGCCATAGCCGAGCCGCCAGCCCGTCATGCAGTAGGCCTTGGAGAAGCCGTTCACCGTGAGCGTGCGCTCGTAGAGCCCGGGCTCGACCTGGGCCATGGTATAGAACTCCAGATCGTCGAAGATCAGGTGCTCGTACATGTCATCCGTCAGCACCCACACGTGCGGATGGCGCATGAGAACGTCGGTCAGCGCTTTCAGCTCGTCGCGCGTATAGGCCGCACCCGTCGGATTGCACGGGGCGTTGAACATGAACCACTTGGTCTTCGGCGTGATCGCCTTCTCGAGCACCTCGGGCTGCAGCTTGAAGCCGTGCGCTTGCGTGCACGGGGCCTCGACCGGTTTGCCGCCGCCGAGGAGCACGATATCGGCATAGGACACCCAGTAGGGCGCCGGCATGATGACCTCGTCGCCCGGATTGAGCGTGGCGAGCAGCGCGTTGTAGAGCACCTGCTTGCCGCCCGTACCGACCGAGATCTGGCTGCGATTGTACTCGAGGCCATTCTCGCGCTTGAACTTGCCGCAGATGGCGTCCTTGAGCTCGGGCGTCCCGTCGATGTCCGTATAGCGCGTTTTATTCTCGCGCAGCGCGCGGATGGCGGCTTCCTTGATGTTCTCCGGCGTATTGAAGTCCGGCTCGCCCTGGCTCAGAACGATAATGTCTCGACCCTCGGCGGCCAGCGCGCGCGCTTTGGCCGAGATCCCCATGGTCTGGGAAAGCTGGATCCGGTTCAAGCTGTCGGCAAAAAAGCCCATGGCTGGAGGTCTCTCGGTTGTTTCGGACACCTGTTTCGGAGGCCGGCCTCATGCCGGTCCCGCAAGGCGGCGCGGACACTAGGCGCGGCTCACCCGGGGCGCAAGCAGGGATTGCCCCAAGAAGGGCGAAAAATGCCCAAAGCACGCAATTGCGAATTGCTTTTGACACCGCCCGGCACCCGTGGCAATGAGCAGGCCCGAAAAAACCCCGAATGTTCCGCCCCCGAGGCGTGAGGCCATGCCATGTCCATGAAAACCGAGCGTGGCACCAAGCGGACGTGCCAGAGCGCGTCCTGCGGTGCTCGATTCTACGATCTCAATCGCGATCCGATCGTCTGCCCGATCTGCGGCACGATCTACGAAATGATGACGACGACGGCGGTCGGCGCAGTTGCTGCCGCCGCGGCCGAGAAGACGCGTCGTCCTGCTCCCGCGGCCAAGAAGCCCGAATTCGAGGGCGCGGCGCCCGCCGAGGCGCCTGATGTCGAGGCTGATGAGGCACTCGTCGACATCGATGCGGATGACGAGGCCATCAGCGACGACGACGACGAGACATTCCTCGAGGCCGAGGAAGAGGACGGCGGCGACGTCAGCGGCATTATCGGTGGTACTGTGCCGGAAGGCGAAGAGGAAGCCTGAGGCCAAGGGGCACCACGCCCGCAGATCGGCGGCGCGGCACTCCATGAGCGGCGGGGCACCTGACAGGAGCTGAGCCGACCGTGAGTGCGCGCGCCCCCTTCGAGATCGGCGGTCAACAGGTGCCGGCAGGCACGCGTACGCTCGTCGATCTTCCGGTCTCAAAGCTTTCGAACCACACGCAGGTCACGCTACCGGTCCACGTCATCCATGGACGCGAGGGCGGCCAGACCATGTTCGTCTCGGCTGCCGTTCACGGCGACGAGTTGAACGGCGTCGAGATCATCCGGCGCGTGCTGCGCTTCGTCGATCCTGCGACCCTGCGCGGCACGCTGCTCTGCGTGCCCGTGGTCAACGCGTACGGCTTCATCGGCCGCTCGCGCTATCTCCCCGACCGGCGCGATCTCAATCGTTCGTTCCCGGGCTCGGCAACGGGATCGCTCGCCGCCCGGCTCGCCAACATCATGCTCGCCGAGGTGATCCGCCGTTCGCACTTCGGCGTCGATCTCCACACCGCAGCTGTCCATCGCGTGAACCTGCCGCAGATCCGCGCGGATTTTGCCGCGCGTCCGGGCTGCCGCGAGCTTGCCGAGATCTTCGGCGTGCAGGTCGTGCTCGCCTCGCCCGAGCGCGACGGCTCACTGCGCGCAGCCGCGACGCAGGCCGGCGTCGATGTGCTCGTCTACGAAGGCGGCGAGGGCCTGCGCTTCGACGAATTCGCCATCAAGGCCGGCGTCGAGGGTATCGGACGTATCATGGCTGCGCGCGGCCTCCTCGAGC
>JAEZAW010000035.1 GCA_023430315.1 Pseudomonadota bacterium
GAACTATCTCATCATTGCGACGCAGCTTCCGGGCGGCTCCGCTCTCGCCAGAACGGACGAGGTCAATCGGCGCGCGGTCGAGATCGCGCTGCAGGTGCCAGGTGTGGCGCACGCCGTGAACTTCGTCGGCTTCTCGGGTGCCACCTTCAGCAATGCGCCGAATTCCGGGGCCATCTTCGCGGCTCTCGAGCCATTTGCCGTGCGCGCAAAAGATCCTAACAAGTCGGCGGCGGCCATTCAGCGCGCGCTGACGCAAAAGCTTTCGGCAATCCAGGAGGCGCAGATCGTTGTCATCGTGCCTCCGCCGGTTCGCGGTCTCGGTACTTCTGGCGGCTTCCGCATGATGATCGAGGATCGGGAGGATCGCGGCCCCGATGCTTTGCTGGGAGCCGTCGCGGCCATGACGGATCGCGCAGCGCGGACGCCAGGCCTCACACAGGTGTTCTCGCAGTTCGAGACGGGAACGCCGCAGCTCTATCTCGACATCGACCGGACGAAGACCGAGATGCTGGGTGTCCAGCTGTCGGATGTCTTTGGCGCGCTGCAAACTTATCTGGGCTCGTTCTACGCGAACGACTTCAACCTGATCGGGCGGACCTTCCGCGTGACGGCGCAGGCGGAGAGTGCCTTCCGGACGGATCCGAGGGACATTCTCCAGATACGCGTCCGCAATGCCGCGGGCGATACCGTCCCGCTTGGATCCTTCACGACGATTGCCGATCAGACGGGGCCTTATCGCGTGCCCCGATACAACCTCTATCCGGCAGCCGAGCTCGATGGCAATCCGGCCCCAGGCTACTCGCAGGGTCAGGCAATCGACACCATGCAGCGGCTAGCAGCCGAAGCACTTCCGGCCGGTTTCAACTACGAGTGGACGACGCTCGCATTCCAGCAGGTCGAGGCCGGTGACACCGCTATCTTTGCCTTTACCCTCGCGGTCGTGTTCGTGTTCCTCGTTCTCGCGGCCCAGTTCGAAAGCCTGACGCTGCCCCTCGCTGTGATCCTGATCGTGCCGATGTGCCTCATCGCCTCGATCACGGGCATCGTCCTTCGCGGACTCGACAACAATATCCTCGCGCAGGTGGGCTTCATCGTGCTGATCGGACTTGCCGCCAAGAATGCCATTCTGATCGTCGAGTTCGCCCGCCAGCTCGAAGACCGCGGCCGCGATCGGTGGGCCGCTGCCGTGGAAGCCGCTCACCTGCGGCTGCGCCCGATCCTGATGACGTCTCTGGCTTTCATCTTCGGCACTGTACCGCTAGTCTGGGCGACCGGAGCAGGCGCCGAGCTCAGGCAGTCGCTCGGCACGGCCGTCTTCTCCGGGATGATCGGGGTCACATTGTTCGGACTGATCTTCACGCCAGTATTCTACGTGGTCTGCAGTCGGCTTGCGGCCGCCCTCGGCGAGCACAAGCGCGGTGAGGCGACGCCGGTGTCCACGCCGGCGGAGTAAAGACAAGGGATCGCCTTCGCTTGTAGGCGGCCACGCGGCCAATCCTGACCGGTGAGTCTTGAATGAAGAGCAGTGGTGGTTCCCCGAGCGCGGTCAGGATGATCTGGAGCAGGCTCGCGGATCTCTATTGGGCGGCCCTTTCTGCGCGCCCAACACTGCCGCTGGCCGCGGCAGCGTTTGCAGCCTTCGTTTTCGTCATCGATGCGTTCACGACGCTCGAGTATGCCATTGCCGTCGTCTATTCCGTTGTCGTTCTGATCTCCGCAGTCTTTCTCAACCGCACGGGCGTGATCGTCGTTGCCGGCACCTGTGCGGCCCTCACGGTGCTGGGCTATGCGGCTACGCATGATATCCAGGCTGATGCCGCTCTTGTGCGATGTCTTGTGAGCCTGATGGCCATAGCCATTGCGACCATCCTCGCATTGATGAACCAGAGTGCTCACGTCACACTGCAGGAGCAGGCGCGCCTGCTCGACCTGACGCATGATGCCATCTTCGTGCGGCGCATGGATGATGTCATCGTCTATTGGAACCGCGGCGCCGAAGAGCTCTATGGCTGGCGCAGCGAGGAGGCCGTCGGCAAAGTGAGCCACGACCTTTTGCAAACCGCATTCCCCGTGGATCGTGCTTCGATCGCGGCCGAGTTCGTCGCCTCGGACCGGTGGGATGGGGAGCTCGTGCAGAGGACACGGGACGGCACCCGTGTGGTTGTCTCGAGCCGCTGGTCGATGGAGCGCGACAAGCACGGTGCGCCGCTCGGCATTCTTGAGAGCAATACCGATATCACTGAGCGCAAGCGCGCGCAGGAGTCTCTCGACGAAACGCGCGCGGAGCTTGCTCATGTTTCGAGGCTGACCGTTCTCGGCGAGCTGAGCGCCTCCATTGCGCACGAGGTGAACCAGCCGCTGGCCGCCATCGTCCTCAATGCCGGCGCGACCAAGAACTATCTGGAGCACGATCCGCCGAGGCTCGACGATGCGCGTCGCGTCGCCGAGCGCGTCATTCAAAGCGCCGACCGCGCGACCAGCGTGATCCAGCGCATACGAGGTTTGTCGAAGAGGACACCGGGCGAGCGCATCCCGACGGCAGTCGATGAAGTCGTGAGCGAGACGGTCCCGCTGCTGAGAAGCCAGGCCGTCAGTCAGCAGGTGGCTCTCAAGCTGGAACTCGAGCCGGACCTGCCGCCCGCGCTCGCCGATCGCATTCAGCTACAGCAGGTGATCATAAATCTCATCGTCAACGCCATCGATGCCGTGAAGGTTACGTCCGGGCGCGTCCGCCAGCTCAAGATCCAGGCGCGGGATTACGATCGGGATCATGTGCTCGTATCCGTGGAGGACAATGGGATCGGCATTGATCCCGAGAAGGCACAGCGGCTGTTCGATCCCTTCTTCACAACAAAGCCCGATGGCATGGGGATGGGCTTGTCGATCTGCCGCTCGATTGTCGAGAGCCACGGCGGACGCATATGGGCCTCTGCAAACGCAGGTCCTGGCGCGACTATTCAGTTTACGCTGCCCAAGGCTGTGGCGAACCAGCCCGAAGGCCGGGCGACAGCAGACAGCCCCGTGGCCGAACGTCCCTTCGCTTGAGCGGCGGCATCAGGCAGGTACGACGGGCACTTTCTGCTTTCTGAAGCTCTCGATCACGCGCGGGTCCATCTTCAGATGCGCGGCCACGAGCTCGGGCGGCGTGAGCGCCAGCCATTGTGTCAGCGAGACATCGGCAAAGTAGCTGCTCTTGAACATCTCCAGGAACCGCAGCGTCGTGGTCCCGGTGTTCTCGATATAGTGGCCCATGGCGAAGGGTACATATCCTACGTCACCAGCGCGCATATCGAAGGTGCGGGCCTGGCCGGAGGCTGCGAACACACCCATGCGCGCCTGGCCCTCGATGAAGTAATTCCATTCGTCCGTGTTGGGGTGCCAATGCAGCTCGCGCATGCCACCGGGCTCGACCTCGACCAGAGCAGCGGCGATCGTTGTCGAGGCCGGGAATACGCTGGTATCGGCGATGCGCACCGATCCGCTCTCCATCTTGATCGGCTGCTGCGCCATGAGGCGATAGCTGAAGCTCTGCGGAATGGCCGTCGTGCCGGCAATCCTGTCGGTGGCGATCGGGCCGGGAAGAGGCGCGGGGAACATATAGAGCTGCTTGGGGTCCGGAACCTGGGCGAAGCTCGATGCCGGCAAACCGAAGTTCTTGGCCAGCACGTCACCCGGCGTATGCTTGAACCAATCGCTCAGCAGAAAGGTATTGTCTTCGTCGAACTCGCCGTCGTCGAAAACCAGAAGAAACTCGCAGCCGTCGGGACCGAGGCCTTGGATCGAATGCGGAATGCCCGATGGGAAATACCAGAGGTCGCCGACGCCGACATCATCGACGAAATTCCGCCCCTGCGCATCGACAGCCGTTATCCGCGCACTTCCGTAGAGCATATACGCCCATTCAGAGGCCTTGTGCCAATGCAGCTCACGCACGCCACCCGAGTTCAGGCGCATGTTCACGCCGGCAATATTCTTGGAGATACCGAGCTCGCGCACGGTGATCTGCCGGGCCCAACCGCCTGATTCCAGCCGAGTGTGAGCATCGGCAAAGGAAAAGCGCAAATTGGGGAGCGTACCGCTGTCGGTCGACGGCGGTGACAGCAGGCTGGGGTTCTGCCGGTCGCGCGCCAAATCGCGAGGCCCAGGATCAGTGCCGCCGCGATCGCCACGCATGGGCTGCGGGATGGTTTCGGCGGACTGCGCCGAGTTTGTCGTCGCCATGACAACGCCTCCTGCGGTCGCCGCCAGCATTTCGCGTCGTGAGATTGGGTCCATGATGCGTCTCGGCGTTTGTGAGCTTCAGATGTTCCGATCCTCGGCGCTGTGAGCGCGCCTGATCGCGCGACGCAGTGGAGGCCCCAGCCGATCGAGATCGACGATCACCTTCTGGAAGTGCGCAGACTCAACTGCATCGAGCGGTATGGTGAAGTCACCGGCATTCTCGATGTAGACGACGATCTCGGGTCGCCCGAACGGCATGACCTCACGCACCGCCCCGAAGGGCTTGCCGACCTCCGACAGAAAGACCTCGTAGCCTTCCTTGATCGCGTCTTGAACCATCGTGCTGCTCCGATCTTGCACCCTGCGTGCGACCGATCTCGGCCGCCTGCCGTCTCATATCGTGCCAAGAGTGCAGCCCGGTTTGGCTCGTCTTGCTGGAAGTGGTCTGGGGTTGCGGCAATTCTTCAGCGGGCGGATTCGGTCTTCTGCGGCAGCCGAAGAATTGCCGATCCGAGGTCGAGGGCACTGCATTGCCGTTGCCCCATTCCGGCATATCAGAGGGGGTCTCTGCGACTTTCGTCGAAGGGTCGCGCTCCGATTGCCTGTTTTGGAGTCAAAAATCGTTTCACGCGGTAGGGGCAAGACGTGAGGATACTATCCTTGGCTTGTCAGATTCTGTCTTGCCCTTTAGGACTTAACTCCTGCTGCTAACTCCTGCATCGAGATCGCCGTGACCGACCGCCAAGGCGAGCTATCGCGCCAAGCAGTCAGATTCGGTTCGTTTCACCTTCTGCCGACGCAGCACTTGCTTCTGGAGGCAGGCAGGCCCGTGCGCCTAGGCAGCCGTGCCCTTGGCATTCTTTCAGCTCTCATCGAGCGGCACGGCGAGGTCGTAACCAATCAGGATCTCATCGCGCGCGTGTGGCCGGCGACTTTCGTCGAAGAGGCCAATCTCCGCGTCCACATTGCATCATTGCGCAAAGTTCTTGGTGACGGCCCGACGAAGCAGCGCTTCATCGCGAACGTTCCTGGCCGCGGCTACCAGTTCGTCGCTCCAGTGACCTACGAAGATCCCAACATCGCCGAAGGGCCATCCCAGCCCGTGGCCACGGAGGCTGTGCGAGGCATTCCTGCTTTGCTCTCGCGCGTGATCGGACGCGACGACGTCGTGACGTCGATCGGAGCTGAACTGACGCAGCGGCGCTTCATAACGGTGGCGGGGCCTGGCGGGATCGGTAAGACAACGGTTGCGCTGGCCCTCGCACGTGCGCAGTCGCCGGCATTCCGCGATGGCGCCTGCTTCGTCGACCTCACCACCATGACCGATGCGGCATCCCTTCCTGGAGCCGTTGCGGCAGCGCTCGGTATTGTCCAGCCTCTCAATGATACGATGCCGACACTGATGCTGCATTTGCGAAACAGGCAGATGCTGCTGGTCCTGGACAGCTGCGAGCACCTCGTCGAGGCCGCGAGCATCCTTGCCGAGCGCATACTCGAGGACGCACCCGGCGTGCGCATTTTGGCTACCAGCCGCGAGGCCTTGCGCGCACAAGGCGAGCGCGTCCACAGGCTTGCGACGCTCAGCGTTCCCGCTGAATCCGAGAGCCTGACAGCGGTCGAGGCACTCGACTATTCAGGCATTCAGCTCTTCGTCGAACGGGCGACCATCAGCCGGGATGAATTCGAGCTGACCGATGCGAATGCGCCGTTGGTCGCCGAGATCTGCCGCCGCCTGGATGGCATTCCTCTCGCCATTGAGCTGGCTGCCAGTCGCGTGGACGTGTTCAGCATACGTGATCTCCTGCAGCTCCTCGGAGACCGGCTGAAGCTGGTTGTGAAGGGGCGCCGAACGGCGCTGCCGCGCCACCGCACACTCGCCGCGACGCTCGACTGGAGCTATGAGTCGTTGCCACCGCCGGAAAGTCAGGTCCTGCGGCGCCTGTCGATGTTCACAGGCCCATTCTCGCTCGAGGGCGCGCGCACCATTGCCGGCGGGCGCAGCGGCAACAGTCATGTCATTGAGCTCCTCGCGAACCTCGTATCCAAATCGCTGGTGACAGCCGACGTCAGTGGCAATGATCCGCGATACAGCCTGCTCGAGACGACGCGCGTCTACGCGCATGAAAAGCTCGTCGAGAGCGGGGAGGCGCAGGAAATCGCAAGGAGCCATGCCGAGTACCTGCGTGCGCTCTTCGCCGTTGCGCAATCTGAATGGAATAGCCGCCCGGTCGCCGAATGGCTCGCTGCGTACGGCCGCGAAGTCGAGAACGTGCGCCGGGCTCTCGACTGGGCGTTTTCCTCGGCCGGAGATCCATCGCTTGGCGTGGCGCTCACCACGGCTGCCGTGCCGCTGTGGATGCAGATGTCCTCGATGGACGAATGCCGTGCGAACGTCGAGCGCGCCCTCGCGCATATTGAGAGCACCGGCGACGACAGCCGCGAGGCCCTCATGCAGCTCCATGCGGCGCGCAGTCTCTCGCTGATGTACACCATGGCATCGTCGCGTGAGGTCGATGCAGCTTGGATGACAACGCTCAAGATTGCCGAGGAATGCGGGGACGCCGATTACCAGCTCCGCGCGATCTGGGGCCTCTTTGCGGGCGCGATCAACAGCTCGAACTGCCTGACGGCGCTTTCTCTCGCAAAGCGCTTCCGCGAGCTCGCCAAGGATCAGAACGAGCAGCTCATCGGCGATCGGATCATCGGCGTCGCCCTGCACTTCATCGGCGATCAGGCAGGCGCGCGCGAGCACACCGAACGTATGATGGCGCGTTATATCGCGCCCACTCATGGCGCGCATATGGTGCGCTTCCAGAACGATCAGCTCATTGCCGCCCGCCGCGTGCTCGCTCCCGTGCTCTGGCTGCAGGGATATCCCGAACGGGCCATGAGCATGATCGAGCAAAGCGTCAGCGACGCGCTCGCGATCAATCACGCCCTCACGCTATGCAATCTGCTGGCGCAATCTGCGTGCCCGACTGCCGTGCTCACAGGCGAACTCACGGCGATGGAGCGCTATGTCAATCTTCTTGTGGACCGCTCGGAGCGCCATAGCCTCAACATCTGGAATGCCTACGGCAGGGCTTTCCGCGGCGTGCTCCTGATGAGGCGCGGAAAGCCGCGCGAAGGTATGCCGCTGTTGCGGAACGCGACTGCTGAGCTTCTGCGCGCCAACTTCACTCAGTATTACTCGCCATTTCTCGGCGCGGTTGCCTACGGCTTCGGGCTCCTGGGCGACGTCACGCAAGGGCTCAGCACGATCGACGATGCGCTCGTGCGCAGCGACGCGACGTCGGAGCGCTACTTCATGCCCGAGCTCATGCGCATCAAGGGCAAGCTCGTGCTTCAGCAGGCTCGGGAGGGATGCGCGATCGTTGCCGAGGGCATCTACAGGGATGCGCTCCAGCTCGCCAACAGTCAGGGCGCCTTATCCTGGGAGCTGCGCATTGCGATCAGCCTCGTGAGCCTTCTGCATCAAGCTGGGCGCAAGGCAGAGGCACATGACCTGCTCGCCCCTGTCCTCGGCCGGTTTACCGAAGGCTTCGATACGGAAGCACAGGTGATCGCGAGAAGGCTGCTGAAGGCCTGATCTTCTGGCTACTCGATGAGGCCGACGCTCCTTGGCAGCCACAAGCTGATTGCCGGGAAGTAGATGCACAATGCCAGGCCGATGAGCTGCAACGCGATGAAGGGCAACATCGCGCGGTACACGTCCGACATGCTCACGCCGGCGGGTGCCGTTCCCTTCATGTAGAAGAGCGTCGTGCCGTATGGCGGTGACATGAACGCTGTCTGAACATTGACCGCTATCAGCGTGGCGAACCAAACCATCGCGGCTTCGGCACTGCCCGCGATATCCGAGAAGTCGTACCTTGCGAAGATCGGACCGAAGATCGGCAATACGATGACGCAGATCTCGAGCCATTCGAACGGGAGGCCGAGCACGAAGATCAGAAGCATCACGAAGATCAGCATCTCCCAGCGATTGTCGATGCCGAGATGTCGCAGAAAATCGACCACGAGATCGTCACCGCCGAGCACACGGAACACATACGAGAACCCCGTCGCGCCGAGGAAAATGAGGAACACGAGCGCGTTGGCTCGGCAGGAGACATAGATCGCGTCATTGAGCATGGAGATGGACAAGCGCCGATTGAGTGCCGCGATCAGCATGGAGGCGATCACGCCGATCGCCCCGCTCTCCGTCGGCGTCGCCAGGCCGGCGAATATCGACCCGAGCACCAGCACCAGCAGCGCCGTCATCGGGAGCAGCCCGCGCAGCACCGCGCGCCAGAACTCGGATCGGGATTGCGGAAAATGATCCGCAGGCGGTCGTGGCGCCGCTGTTGGCCTGAGCAGGGCAACGGCTATGATGTAGGCAATGTAGAGACCTGACAGCAGAAGGCCGGGCATCACCGCCGCGAGAAACAGGCCGCCGGCCGGGATGGACAGCATCTCGGCCATGACGACCAGCATGATGGCGGGCGGAATAAGGATGCCGAGTGTGCCCGCCGATCCGATAGTGCCGATCGCCAGGCGCGTATCGTAGCCGGCTGCCAGCATCTGCGGCAGCGCGATCACCGAGAGCGTCACGACCGCAGCCCCGACGATGCCGATCGGCGCCGCCAGGATGGTGCCCATGACGAGCACGGACACCGCGAGCGCACCGGGGCACCACTGCATCAAGGCCTCGGTTGCGCGCAGCATCTCGCGTGCGGAGCCGGACCGCTCGAGTATGGCGCCCATGAAGATGAACATCGGAATGGACGCGAGCACTGGATCGGAAGCCGCCCCGCCCCACATGCGCAGTACGATGTTCGAGAGGCCGATAAAGCTGAAGACCCCGAGCCATACGCCTGCAAGTGCAAAGGCAAGCGCAAGGCCGCCCATGACGAAGGCCACGGGGTAGCCGAGGAAAATTGCGACGAACATGGAGAGGAACATGACGAGGGCGAGATGATCGGCGAGCCAGTCCATGGCAGAGGATCACCTTCGTCCTAGATATCGGAGACCACGTGACCGATCCGGAGATCGACCTCGCTCACCGACCTGCCGCCGAACAGGACGACGATCACACGCAGCAGCACGCTCAAGATGCCGAGCACGACGAGCCAGAGTCCTGCCGCATAGATGCCTTTGATGATCCAGCGGTAGGGCAGGCCGACGCCGCTCTCGGAGCGTTCGCCGAGTGCAAAGGAGAGCGCAACAAAATCGAGGCTGAAGTACGCGAGCAAACCGATGTAGGGGAGCGCCAGCAGCAGGCATCCGCCGAGCTCGATCCACGCCTTGCCGCGCTCGCTCAGTCGCTCATGCAGGGAATCGATCCGCGGATGCGCGTTGATCGTGTAGCAATACCCCATCCACAGCGAGAAGATCGCCGTGTGGAGGTGCCATTCGAGCTCCTGAAGTTTCGTATATGGCAATGGCAGGCCGAGCTTGCGTGCCGTCACGTCGAAGACCGTGACGAAGGCCATGACCACTATGAGCCAACCCGATACTCGGGCAATCCTCTCGAGCAGCCAGCGCAATACGTCTGACAATTTGAGGAGCAGATCCATCGCGCCGTTCCAGCTATCTCTTGCCGAGATAGGTCGACTTCAAGGTCTGCGCCTCGCCCCATATGGCGTAACGCTTGCGAAATTCGAGGTAGTGATCCGCGACGCGCTTGAAGGTGGCATCCTTCGCAGATTCTTCAGCGATGACTTCGAGCCAGGCCTTCTCGAAGGCCGCCAGATCCTCATCGCTCCAGCGCCGGATCATCACCTTGTGCCTGTCGCGCATCTCGGCCATGGCATCGAACTGCATGGCCTCGCTTTCGGCGTAGGTGTAGACGATCTGGGCCCGCCCGGCGATCTCGAGCATAGCCTTGTACGATGATGGCAGCGCGTCCCATGCCTTCCGGTTGACGAGGAGATGGCTGCATGTTGCCGGCTGATGCCAACCGGGGAAGTAGTTGTGCTTTGCGACCTGATGGAAGCCGAGCTTGATGTCCATCATCGGCATGGCGTACTCGGTGGCGTCGAGTACGCCGCGCTCCAGCGCCTGATAGATATCGGCGGGCGCGAGAAGCTGCGGCGACACACCAAGCTTCGCCATCACCTGGCCGCCGAGGCCGAAGAAGCGCATCTTCAGTCCCTTCAGCTCGGCGATGGATTTCACCTCGGCGCGAAACCAGCCGGAGGTCTCGGGGCCAATGCAGAACGAATCGATGGCGACGAGGCCGTGCTTGCCATAGATCTCGTCGCGCAGCGCATTACCGCCCCCGAACCACTTCCAGGCCAGATACTCGCCGAGCTGCGGCCCGAACGGTATGGAAGAGAAGAAGGCGAGCGCGGGATACTTCCCCGTGTCGAAGCCGGGCGTCGTCCAGCAGGATTGAATGGCGCCGCGTGAGACGGCGTCGAAGCATTCGAGCGGCGGGATGAGCGCGCCTGGCTCGAAGAACTTGATCTCGAACCGGCCGTCCGACAAACGAGAGATGTCCTCGACGAAGCGCACGCCCGAGGGACCGTTATGTGGCAGCGAGCTATGATTTGCGCTCTGCATTTGCCAGCGGACGCGCTGTTGTGCGGTCGCCTCTTGTGCGGCCATCGAGAGCGCGAATGCCAGAAAGCCAAGAAAAAGTCCCGCGCCAGCGCAGGAGTTCATTGCGAGGGCGGCAATAGACCTTAAGCTGACGATTGCCATCAGTGCGCGCCCGATTGACCGGTGAATTCCCAATCTTGCCCTCAGGTAATCGCGGAGCCACATGACGCATCCGATTTCATTCGGTTTAGCCGGCGAAAGCAGCCGAGACCTCACCGGCGGTGATACATGCCTCGCCCAGCACTTCACACGTAGCATCCGATTTCATTATCGAGCCATGCTAATTCATTATGGCCGTCGTAGTCCCGTCGAAGTCGGTAAACGGCAAAGTCCGGACAATTGGTGGGTCGCGGCGTCCCATGGTATCCTGACCACATGAAAATTCTCGTCACTGGCGCCGCCGGATTCATTGGCTACCATGTCGCAAAGCGCCTGCTCGAGCGCGGCGACACGGTTGTTGGAATCGATGTCGTCAACGACTACTACGACCCCGCACTCAAGGAGGCGAGGCTCTCGATCCTCAATCAGGCAGCAGGTGGCGCGAACAGCGCATGGACTTTCATCCGTGCCGATCTTGCGGATACTGCCGTCGTCAACGACTGCTTTGCCGAGCATCAGTTCGATCGTGTCATCCATCTCGCCGCGCAAGCCGGTGTCCGCCACAGCCTGACGCATCCGCTCGACTATGTGCGGTCCAATCTCGTGGCTTTCGTGAATATCCTCGAGGCCTGCCGCCACGCCAGCACGCCCCATCTCACCTATGCCTCGACATCGAGCGTCTACGGCGCCAGTACGCGGATGCCGTTCTCCGAGCACGATGATGCCGATCATCCACTTCAGCTCTACGCCGCGACCAAGCGGGCGAACGAGCTGATGGCGCACTCCTACAGTCATCTCTTTGCGCTGCCGACGACAGGGCTACGCTTCTTCACCGTCTATGGTCCGTGGGGGCGCCCCGACATGGCGCCGATCATGTTTACGCGCGCGATCGACGAGGGGCGGCCGATCCAGGTTTTCAATCACGGAAACCACAGTCGCGATTTCACCTATATCGATGACATCGTCGAGGGGGTGCTCCGCGCTTCCGATGTGCCGGCGACGCCGGCACCGGAGTGGGATAGCGGGAAACCCGATCCCGCAATCTCGAATGCGCCTTTTCGGATTTACAATATCGGCAATAGCGCGCCTGTCCGGCTCGATGACTTCATCGGGGCTATTGAGAAAGCTCTCGGCAGGAAGGCCGTCAAAGAGCTGCTTCCGTTGCAGCCGGGGGATGTGCCGGATACCTACGCGGACGTCGCCGAGCTGACGAAGGCCGTCGGTTATGCACCGACGACCTCCGTCATCGATGGCGTCGCCAAGCTGGTCGCCTGGTATCGGGGTTATTACGGACGCTGAACGCCGTCATTTGTGACATGTTATGCGCGATGACGTGTCATCCCTCTACAAGATCGACACGAACTAGCCTCGTGCTGAATGGCCTATTCGAGCGTCAAATGGCCACCGGGCATTGGCTCGAAACGAGTGTGCCGTCCTTCTTTTGGTCGCTGTTGCGTGACTTCACTTGCGTGAAAGCCCGATTTTCCTGGTTTTCTCGTCGGAGTCATTATTGGGAGTTTCAATCTTGCCTGAAGCTCAAGCGCGGCTGTGTTCGGTTGTGACTTCTGTGCCCGAGTACGTAGTTACCCAGCAGGAGGCCGCGGAACGCACGCGACGCGCATTCGGCCTGCGTATGCCGGAGTTCGAACGCCTTGCGCCGGTATTCGATAATGCCGGTATCGAGAAGCGGTACGCCGTGCGGCCGGGAGAATGGTACGAGAAGGACCGCTCGTGGACGGAGCGAACGCAAGTCTATCTAACCGAAGCCACGCGACTGTTCGTTGGTGCCGCGCGCAGTGCGCTCGTGAAGGCCGGCATTTCGGGCGCTGACGTCGATTGCGTCGTGACGGTCTCTTCGACGGGGATCGCAACGCCCAGCCTGGAGACGCGAGCGACTGCAGCACTGAAACTCCGCCCGGATGTCATGCGCGTTCCGGTGTTCGGATTGGGTTGCGCCGGCGGTGTCACCGGTCTGTCGATCGCAGCGCGCATGGCCGAAGCGCGGCCCGGCAGCAATGTGCTCCTGGTCGCAGTCGAACTCTGCTCACTGGCAATCCGGCTGGACAAATTGACCAAGGCCAACATTGTGGCGCTCGCGCTGTTCGGTGATGGGGCTGCCGCGGCCGTCGTCCGGACGGAAGCGCACGGTCATGCCGGGATCGCGAATGCCGATGAGCATACATGGCCCGACACGCGCGACATCATGGGCTGGGACGTCGATCAGCAGGGCTTCGGCGTCATCTTCGATCGCTCGATTCCGCCTTTTGCCATGGAGCATTTGCGCCCGGCGATCAATGGCATGCTCCATCGCCAGGGGCTCGCGCGCGACGACGTCGACCGCTTCATCTGTCATCCCGGTGGCACAAAGGTCGTGGAGGCAATCGAAGCAGGACTGTCGTTGGGCGACGGCGCGCTCGACTACGAGCGCGATATACTCGCGCGCTACGGAAACATGTCGGCTCCGACCGCGCTTTTCGTGCTCGAGCGCGCGGTATCGGCAGGCTTGCCGGCGCGGTCGATGTTGATGGCGCTTGGTCCCGGCTTCACATTGAGCACGGTGACGCTGACGCGGGAGTGCGCATGAATCTCGGTTGGCTCAATCCCGATCCCATCGCCGTTGTCGTGCTCGCGCTCGTGACGGCGCAACGTCTCGCCGAGTTGGTTTATGCTCGCTTCAACGAAGATCGGCTCAAGAAGGCCGGTGGCATCGAGCATGGCGCATCGCACTTCCCCTTGATCGTCGCGCTGCACGCTGCGTGGCTCATTGGCCTCTGGATCGCGGCGAGTGGCACGCGCCCGGAATACAGTTGGCTTGCGGTGTTTCTGCTGCTGCAAGGCCTCAGAGGCTGGGTCCTGCTGACACTCGGCTCTCGATGGACGACGCGCATTATCGTGTTGCCCGACACGCCGCCGATCCGCAGCGGGCCTTATCGCTTTCTCTCGCATCCAAACTATGCCGTCGTTGCTGCCGAAATATTCGTGCTGCCGATGGCTTTCGGGCTCGCCGTCTATGCTTTGGTCTTCTCCATTTTGAATGGCGCGGTTTTGGCGGTGCGCATCCGCGCGGAGAATGCGGCCCTGCGCGGCTCGGAAGCCGGCTTGGGCAGATCTCTGTCGCATGGGTAGGATTTCAGACGAGAAGTGATCGGCAGCCTGGGATCCTGCGCTACTCGGTCGGGATCCTCGTGCTCATGATCGGCGTGATCACGTCATTCACGTGATACTTGTGGCACGTCAGGCAATCCTGCCGCGCCATGTTGCTCGTGTGGCAGGTCTGGCAGAGGTCCTTGTTCACCGCGCCGAAGTTCGACGCGAAGCTCCGCGGATTGCCCTGCTCGTAGCTCTTCAGATAGGGACGGTCTTTCGCGAGCTCGTGGCAGCTCGCACAGCCGCGCTTCTCCAGGATGCCGAAGTGCGGCTCATGGATGAATTGCGTGAAGCGCCCTTTCTTGTTCTCGAGCGATGCCGGCGAGAAGTTCACGACCCGCCCTTTGCGCGGGATATCGTCGACGCTGTGGCACTTCGTGCATGAGCCCTGGGCATCCTTATGCGTGAGAGCATCGAAGATGGTGCCCGCCGGAGCCTTGCTGCCCTTCGGCGCCTGGGGCCCCGTGAGAAAGAGCCAGGAGTAGATGAACTTGTCCTTGTGGCCCGCCGGTCGATAGAAAATCGCGTAATCCTGCCGGTACCAGCCGCCGTATTCAGCCCAGTTCTCCGGATCGACGCTGCTTTCGATGCTGATCACGGGCGCTGGTCTGGCTTGTGGCCGCGCGGGCGCAGCATCCGAACTTGCCGGTGTCTGCGCTGGTGGACTTGCGCTCGCCGCAACGGGCGCTTCTGCAGATGCAGCGCGATTTCCTAGTGGTGGACTCGGTGGCGAGGCCTCCTTGACTGGTGTCGCCATCGCACGAAGCTCTTCCGGTGTGGGGGAGAGAAGATCATCGGTCTGGTCTGCCGACTTGGGCGGCGGTCGTGCATCTGCGGCCTTGCCACTGTCGGCCTTGGCACTTGCGGGTTCGGCCTTCGGGGCTTCAGGCTCGGCCACCGCAGGCTTCGCAGCGTCAGCGCTCTCGCCTGCCTGTCGATCCAATCGCGCAGATCGAGCGGTCGTTTCGACCGTGCCTGCCGCTTCACCGTCGTCGGTCGACCTCGTTTCCGCGACCGTCGTGATCCAGCCGCCGCTTTGCACGACCTCGCGTGTATCCTTCACATCCTTGCGATTGGCCATTTCCCTGCCGAGATCGGGCAGCCACTGCTGCTGCGCGCCGATGACGACATCGCGCGGCATGCTCGCCGTCAGATCGGCAACGAGAGACGCGCTCGGCCTCGCTCCGCCGCCGACGCCAAGATCGCCGAGCACGTCGGACGCTTTTCCCGTGATCAGCGCGTAGTAGATGCGCTTGATTTCCCAGACGAGGTTCGTCACAGCTTTGATCTGCGCGTCATTCGCGCGCGACAGATCCTGCAGGTTCAGGCGATCCACGCTCTTGAGTAGAACACGACCGCGCTCATTGCGGCCGATCATCACCTTCATGAAGGGCGTGAGCTCCGCTTCCGACGAATCCGGCCACTCGCCGATCGCGGCCTTCTTCTTCTCAAGCGTCTTCAGATCGAGGCCGGGCAGGCTCAAGAAGGCAATGCCTTTCGGGCCACTGGCGCGCTCCTTGCCGGTGATCTGGTCGAGATGGCAGGAGGCGCAGGTCTGCTCGAACGGCGCCACGGCCATGACGCGCTTGTCCTCGCGGCTGTTGTGGCAGGTCGAGCACGTTTCAGGAATGCGCTTCGCCGGATCCTTCTTCACCACTTCCGGGAAGTGCTTTCCGAAATGACTGGCGTGGTCGTAGATGACGCGCGTGCGCCGCTTGAAGGGATAGTTTTCGAATTTCGGGTGATCACCATCGAAGCTGTCGAACTTCACGACATGGCAGGAGCGGCATTGCTCGTTGGAGATCTTGCTCAGATCGAAATTGGGGCCTTTGTGCTCCTGGTGGCACGACGCGCAGTTGAGGCCGTACTCAGCCATGCCATCGGTCGGGAAGGCCGCGCTCTGCGCACGGGCCGATAGTGGTGCGGGCGTCTTCGCCGCGATCTTCATCAGCCGCTCGGTGCTCTGCTTCAGCACATCCGCGCGAGCGCCATGCGCATTGAAGGCTGTGTCCGGCATTTTGTGGCAGGTGAGACAGGCCGTGCTGTCTGCGCGCCGATCACCGGCGACGAGGCCATGAGCCCAGCCCAATTGGCTGCTACCGCTGCCGGTGTGGCAGGTGCCGCAATCCTCGATCGCGCCGTGAGCGCTCGACAACTGCCCCGGCATCAGGAACTGCGTGTCCTTGGCGAAGAAGAATATCAGAGCCAGGCAGACGACGGTCGCGATACCTAGCTGCATAGCCAGGCGGTCGCGCAGCGACGGCGGAGATTGTGCTCCGGTCGGCCGAACGGACCTGGTCAGCACCAGCCGCCACATCACCAGAGCCCCGCTGAATAGCCATACACGACGAGGATATGGAGCAGCGCGAGTACGACCAGCGAATATGTGACGGGCACATGCACGAACAGCCAGCCCTTGCTGAGCCCGAGATAGATACGCGCGAAATCGAGCCGGTCCTTCTCGACTACCAGCTCCCTGATGGCGGCGAGCTTCTCCTGGCTTTGCTCGTCGACATAGCGCGAGAGGTTGTCGATCTCGTCGGTTAGCCGCTTCAGCGGTCGCTTCGAGCCGATGAGATGGGAAGTGAAATTGCTGTGGCCTTCGAGAAAGTCGCGGAGGTGGATGGCATAGAGATCCATGATCCAGGCATCATGGGGCGCCGCCGGCAAGGCGAATAAAGTGGGCGCCGGATCTCTATCGACGACGATGTCGTGAACTTCCTGCGCCAGCTCGGCGCAGCGGTCGGGAATGCGATCGAAGCTTATGAGTTCGTCGAGCCCGTGTCTGGCCTTTTGAGCCCAGGCGAGATAGGTGCCGAGAATACCGCTCAGTGTCACCAGCACGAAGCCCGTCCAGAGTGCCCATTCGAAGCCGGTGTCGGGCAGTGAGAATTCAGAATGCGAGATGAAGGCGGCGACGAGCAGATAGCCGACGAAAATATGGATCTTCCGCCAGCGCTGGGCTGACTTTGGCTGCAGCGTTCCTCTCTTGATCGCGATGTGGAAGTAGAGCTGCAGGCCCATGCCGATGGCCAGCAACCAGCCATCGAGATAGCGTGGATCTCGGAGCCCGTTGCCATAGATCCAGACGAGCCAAAACAGGCCGCCCGAAATGGCAGCAATCGAAAGGCCCTGAAGTGTCCTACCGCTGATCGAACCGGCAGACGCGCGCCGCGCTGCCGCTCTCATGGCGGTCCCCCATGCTCATTCATCGTGGTGGCTGCTTCCACCTCCAGTTCATCAGATTGGCGACAATGCCGCCCGATAGGCATCAATTTGTGGCGCCTGGCGCCTTGCCCTTGAACTTATCCGGCCCGGGAATGAGGCTATCGAGCCCGGCCAACGTGCTGCCGTCGTACTTCTCGGTGATGGTCGTGATCTGCTTCGAGACACCATCGGCAGCGGCCGTTAAGAAGCGCTCGTTGTTGAGCTTGAGCCCGGCCGAATAGGCGAACTCGACCATCTTTGCGATCTCAGGCACGTCCGGCACCGCTTTGGCTGCAGCAGCGAGCTGCTTTCGTGCCTTGTCGACGCGCTTGGCCATCTCGAAGGCATAGCGTCGGCGCGCCGTCGCCTGGCTGACGGCGCGGATCCCGGTCTCGAGCTCGACACCGAGGCCGACCAAATAGAGCAATCGCTTTCGTGCGTCGTTGGCCTGGATGTTGCCCTTGCCTTTGGAGTGCCAGGTGTTGTGCCGCACTTCTCCTTGCGACCAGGAAACCATCTCGAAGTCGCTGCCTGCGGTGTGACCACCTCTATTCACGAGATCCTCTTGCGGCACGACATGGCAGCCGTAGCAGTTCTTCGTCAGCTGATAGAGCGAGGATGGCCGGATCATTCCTTTTGAGTCCGAGAGCTTCAGGCGCGCATCCTTCTCGGCCGTGGTCTCGGTTTTTTCGGTCTTGCCGCTGAAGCCGCTGTGCACCTTGATCCAATCCTCGCCCGCGCTGTGGCAGGACTCGCAGGAGATACCGGCAATGGGCTGCTTCTTGTTGTCTTTCTCCTGCGCCGTGTAATGGCAATTCAGGCACAGGTTCTCGGATCTGATCCGTTGGATGCCCAGCCTTTCCGCGATTTCGTTCGCTTCCTTCTTGCGCGGCATCTCGCGAAAGGTCTTGAAGTGATGCGAGTTCTGCCAAGCCTCGGACTCCTGCTTGTGGCATTCGGCACAAGCATTCGGGCCCATGATCTTCTTCGCATCAGACGCAGTCGTGCTTTCCGCTGCAAAGCCGAATGTCAGCAGCAAGCCACAAAGACAGAGGGCGGACGCTCCGATACGAACGCCCGGCCCGAAGCCGATCGATCGAACGCAACGCAATCTAAGAACGGAAATGGCTTCTCATCCTCGGTTCGGTCGTCCTGTACGCGAGCATTGGCTCTTCGCGTCGGCTGCGCAGGCGATCGAGAACGACCTGCCCCGCCTGCCGTCCGACGGGCTCTGCGATCCACCCAATCGCGCGGCTCAGAGTGCCAGCGGCCCCGGCGTTGTCGTCGGTCGTCGGCATGAACGGATCGGCATAGCAAGCCGCGCCGGCCTGCGTCGCGAATGATTTGATCGCATCGACCATGCCCGGCGCGCCGCAAGCGTAGACCACATCGGTCGGCATCAGACGCGGCAGGTAGTCCGTCGGCCGGCCGAGCTTTACCGCCTCGCTCGTATTCTGCGGCGTGCTGCAAACGGGCACGACGAGAACATTGGGGAAGCGGGACAGCTGCACGAGAGCCGGGCCCATATAGAGCGACTCGATAGTGCGGCCGCCGGCGATGATCATCATCAGGCGCTCCGGGTTCTCGCGCAGCGCTGCAACGGCGATCGACCATATCGGCGCAAAGCCGGTGCTGGTGCCGACGAGGATCATGCGGCAATCCATGTTGGGTCGGAAATGCGCCGAGCCATAGGGGCCGGTCAGCTTTACGCGATGGCCCGGCCTGATGCGCCTGCCGAGCAACGAGGTGACACGCCCACCTTTCATGCGCCGGACGTGGAACCACACCACGCGGCCGTCGGGATTGCCTTGCACGGGGTGAGTTATGCTGAAGGGGCGGCTCGGATAGCCCTGAAAGGTCACCTGCGCATACTGCCCTGCATGATAGGGCAGCGGGCGCTCTGTCCTGATGCCGACCTCCATCACGTCGGACGACAGGGGACGCAGCGAGCTCAGCACGCCCTCGACGGAGCGAACGCCTGACGGCTCCTCTTGCTCGACCACGACATCGCCGGCGATCCGGCATTGGCAAGCATGAACGATGCCTGGTTCGGCGCCTTCGCCGCCGCGCACTTCGCCGGATACCAGCCGCACGCAACACGTGCCGCAGTGCCCCGAACGGCAGTCATAGGGCAGATCGACGCCGTTATTCAGCGCAGCATCCAGCAGCAACTCGCCGCGGCGCGCTTGAAAAGTCGTGCCATTGAGCGTGATTTCGCAGTTTCTCGTCATTATTTTATCCCGGGAAGCTTCAAGTTCTTCAGAGGCGGCTGGCGTGGATGATCCGCCATCGCTGCCGTTGTTGGAATGGTGAGCTGACCAGGCGCTCTGGATCTGAAACACCCGCTATCATCTCGGGGCAATGAAATTGCCGAATTGTCTTTTCGCTGTCCGTCACTTTGACCTACTCAACACTGGAATACGGCGCCGAATGTGGACGTGAATGCGAAGCCCTGAAAAGTCTCCGCGCTGATTTTCTTACGCCTGATTTTGCAACCTGCCTTCCGGCTCAATCGCGCCGGATTGCTGGACAGTCCATCCTCCCATCGTGGTCAGACAATGGCCATTTGATGGTTTCAGATGGCGAGTGCTTGGCACTTTTCGGACCTGAAGAGAGCCACTCAATGCTCCCCATGCGCACAAGTGGCCTGCTGTCGCATGAAATGCATTGTGCTCGATAAATGGTCATGGGAAATGCGTTTTGCTCATTAAATGACTATTTCGCGATATTACGCGCGCGACATAATTGGAATTGAGTATTTGCTACAAGCTTTTGCCCTTATTCGCCACGATTTTGCTCTCTTCGCGACCCTGTGACGCCCATTTCGCTAATTAGGTTCATGCAACTTCAACGTCATTCCCGGGCGGTCGCAACGGCCGTTTTTCAGAAGGAATAAAATCCGGGGTGCCGCCTTGAATCTCGGGGGAGAGGGAGGGGTGGAAGTTACGGGGGAATAAAGTAATGCGTAACCCGACAACGCTCCTATCAGGCGTTTCGTTAGTTTCCTGCGTGCTCGCAGGTGCCATTCTCAACAACACGGTATTTTTCAGCCAGAAAGCGGTCGCCGGCATCGGCGAAGCTCAGCAAACTAAGACCGAGCAAACAGAGCCGAGGATCAGGCTGGCGCAAGCGGCGCAGTCCGATCCGAACGCGGTGCTCGAAGCTCTCGTCAAGGAAGACGAGGAGAGAAGAGCCAAGGGCCAAGGTCCGATCGGAAAAGCCGGCGCGGCTGATGTCAGGCCCGCAGCCGGCGGTGCGCCGGCCGTATCGCCCAATGCGGGATCGTACGGCAGTGGGCAGATGTCGATCTTCAATGCCATTGCCAACGGTTCGCAGGGCCAGAAGGCGCCGATCCCCACAGTCGACGAGGAGACGCTCTCTCTTTTTCCCACCGCAGCTCAATGCGGCGAGTGCCACAAGGAGATCTATGAAGAGTGGGCCTCGTCAAATCATGCCTACGCATCGATCTCGCCGATGTTCCATGCCTTCGAGCAGAAATTCCAGAACTTGACGCAAGGCACGGTCGGCACGTTCTGCGTCCGCTGCCACGCGCAGGTCGGCACGCAGCTCGGCGAGGCGCGTGAGACGCCGCTCTGGAAGCGCGCGCCGATTTCTCGTGAAGGCGTGACCTGCATCACCTGCCACCGCGTCGCCGAGCAGTACGGCAAGGTCGACGGCGAGCGCCGCATCGAGCCCGGCAAAATCACCGAACCGGTTTACGGAACCGGCGAGAAGAGCGTCATCAAGGACATCATTGCCAATAAGGACACCTACTCAGTCCGGACCGACAAGGACGGGCGGGGCATGAGCATCCACAACGGCATGATGACGAACCCGCAGCTCTCCAAGTCTGAGTTCTGCGTGAGCTGCCACCAGGTGGCCGTCAATCTCGGCATCAAGCTCGAGATCGTCTGGGATCAGTATCGCGACAGTCCAGCACGTCAGCAGGGTATCACCTGCCAGGACTGCCACATGGGCAAGGTTCCTGGAAAGCCCGAGGGCTATGCGACTGCGCCTTCCGCTGTGATCGGCGGCAAGGAGATCAATCCCGGTCGCAAGCACTCCAATCACCGCTTCATCGGCCCGGGTTACTCGATCGCGCACCCCGGCGTCTTCCCGCACAACCCGAAGGCGCAGACCTTCACCATGAAGGATTGGCTGGAGTTCGACTGGCGCTCGGGTTGGGGAACGCCTGAGTTCGAGGACCAAATCGCGTCCGGCAAGCTCAAGGTCGATTTCCCCAAGCGCTGGGCCGATACCCTCGACCGTGAAGATGCCCGTCAGATCATCGTGGAGAATATCCGCAGGCTCGACGAGCGCGATGAAGTGCGCCGGCAGGTCATGGAGAATGGCACCAAGGTCGACGGTCCGTTCGTCGAGAGCGCGCCGAGGGTCGGTCGGGAACTCGCGTTCTCCTACAAGATCAAGAACCTCAACTCGGGTCACAATCTTCCGTCGGGCTCGCTCGGTGCGCAGCCGCAGCTCTGGGTGAATGTCGCCCTTATCGATCCCGATGGCAGGAACATTTGGGAGTCCGGTTACGTCGACAGCAATGGCGACATGGCCGATCTGCACAGCCTCGATGTCGCCGCCGGCCGCATAAAGGTCGACCAGCAGCTCGTGAACTTCCAGACGAAGTTCCTGACCACGAACGTCAAGGGTACGGATCGCGAGATGTACTTGCCGGTCAACTTCGACGTCGACCCGCTGCCGCATCTGCGTCCGCCGCAAGTCCCAACCAAGGTTCTCAACCATCCGCCTCTTGTGCGCATGGAGAACCATTCGCTGCCGCCGCTCGGCGAGAGGATCGCCAAGTACAAGGTGCCGGCAAACCTGATTACGAAACCCGGCAATTACCGCCTCGCCTTCCGCCTGCGGAGCCGCGCCGAGCCGATCTACTTCATGCGCTTCGTCGGTGCGACGCAGGACATGGAGCGGCGCATGAACGAGCGGATGCTGAGCTTCAAGGCCTCCACGGTGCAGCTCGAAGTGAAGTGAAGCACGAGCGCCGCGCATCCGAGGTTTTCGGATGGAGGATCGGCTCGGGAGCCAACGAAGTGGCTCCCAGCCTCATCCCGTAGGTCAGAACTCAGAAAATAGGATTTCGGTATGATTTGTGATGGCAAGCACCTTTGCCGTGTCGGGACGAGAGCCACCACAGTGGCGCTGGTAGCTGGTGGCTACCTCCTGATATCCGGCGTGACTGCAGAGCCCGCAGCAGCTCAAGAAGCCGCCAACCAGAGCTGGTTCAGCCGACTGTGGCCGGGCTCCGCCACGGTTGCCTCCGAGACCCTACCTGCGCCGAGCTATGCAGGTGTGACCACCAAGGAGAAGACCTCGCCCGGCAAAGGCGGCGATGGGGAAAGCAAGGACGGGCTCTTCCGCCCCGATCCGCAGTACGACTCCAAGCACGATCACAAGGCGAACGTCGACATCTACGGCGCCAAGCTCGAGGTCGATCCGCCGCGCCCGCTGCTCGAACTGGGGCGCGAGCAGTACACTTCCGGCGCCTATGAGCCGAGCAGCAATCTGCTCGGGGCCTTGAACCCGCTGGTGCCAGGCCTCGCCGTCTATGGTGACTGGCGGACGGCGGTCGCCTTCAATAGGAACAACGGCAAGGACATTGCCCAGGTCGCGACCCGAATTAATGTCGACGTCGACTTCAAGATCACCGGCACCGAACGCATCCACGCTTTCTTCACGCCGCTTCAGCGGGACGCCCGTTTCACGCGCTTCGAGTTTGGTGGCCGCGACGGCGACGGAAGGTTGACGGGTGAGTTCGACATCGAGCCGCAAACGCTGTTCTTCGAGGGCGATCTTGGCTCGATCTATTCGGGCCTCTCCGGCAAGCAAGCTGGCTTCGACCTGCCCTTCACCTTCGGTCTCTTCCCGCTGTTCCTGCAGAACGGCATCTGGGCGAATGACGCAATCCTCGGCGGCGCAATCAGCATCCCCGCCAAGAACTCCGCGAAGCTGGGTCTCGCCAACTTCGACATCACGCTGTTTGCCGGCTTCGACAATGTCGACAATCCCACCATCCTCGGAGCTGACAGGCGCAATGCCAACATCTATGGCGTGACCGCGTTCATCGATGCCTTCAGCGGTTACATCGAAACGGGGTATGGTCTGTTGGAGGGCGTCAGGGAGCGGGCCGGCGAGTTGACGCACTTCGTGACTGCCGCTTACAGCCGGCGCTATGCCAACACGATATCGAACTCGACGCGCGTGTTCGCCAACTTCGGTAACGCTGACAATGACGACGGCGTTGCCATCATTTCGGAGAACAGCCTGATCTCCGGCTTGCCGAGCACGCTGATCCCCTACGCCAACTTCTTCGTCGGCTTTGGCAATCCCGCACCGCTTGTCGATGGCTTCAATGCGGGCATTCTGAAGAACGTCGGCATCAACTTCGAGACCGACGCCCTGACCGGCTTCCCGAAGCTGAACGACACCGCTGCCGACGCCTGGGGTGGTGCCATCGGCCTGCAGTATCTCTTCAACCTCGATCAGCAGCTCGTCTTCGAGGCGGCCATGGTGCAGCCATTCAACAGCGATGGCACCGGCGTCCAGGAAGCGCAGTACGGCCTCGGCGTTCGCTATCAGATCGCGCTCAACCACTCGTGGATTCTCCGCGCTGACGCGACCTACCAGTTCATCGAGGGCAAGGAAGACAACTTCGGCATCCGGACCGAGCTCAGGAGGAAATTCTGACCGGTCGCGGAAACCCATTCGGATCTGACAGCAAACCACGCGAGGTGATCTCATGAGCAGTCAGAGTTTGTTCGGCGGAGGACAGGACCTTCGAGGCACCACCGGCATATTGATCCTGGCGGCCTCTGTCTGCGTCCTCGCTGCGGGCATCGGCGCAGCCACGTCCTATCTGAAAGGGCCTCCCGCGAAGGCCAGCTCGCCGCGCTCCGGATCCAGCGACGACTCGCTCTCGCGCCTCAAGGACTACACGCGTTCCGTTGGCATTGAAGAGCCGGCCTCCAAGGCGGCAGCGGGCAAGCTGCTGCCCGATGTGAATACGATGGTCGATCGGCTGGCCGCTCGGCTCGCATCCGCGCCAGGGGACGGTAAGGGCTGGCGGACACTCGGCTGGTCCTACTTCCACATGGCGCGCTACAAAGAGGCAGCGAACGCCTATGCGAAGGCCGTGGAGCTTGATCCCGATTCCCACGAGCTCAAGCTCGAATACGAGGAGGCTAAGACGAAGGCTGCTGAAGGCGACAGTCCGCAGCCGACACCACCGTTGAAAGCTGCCGAGGCCGGCAAGGTTGGGATTGAGCCAAGCAAAGAGCAGGTTTCGGCGTTCCAAGCCATGCCAGCGCACGATCGTAACGCCGCCATTCGATCGATGGTCGATGGCTTGGCCGCTCGCCTGGAGAGTTCACCGCGAGATGCCGAGGGCTGGACGCGTCTCATGCGCTCTCGCGTCGTGCTTGGCGAGAAAGAGGTCGCGGTAGCCGCATTCCGCAAGGCGCTCGACGTCTTCAAGGATGATGCTGAAGCATCTGGCAGGATCACCGCCGCAGCAAGCGAGCTCGGCCTGAAGGCCGAATGAGGCTCTGTAGACATCAGAGAGCCCGCAGGTGTGATCAGACGAGCAGGAAGCCACATGAATTTTGAGAGCTTGGTCCAGCAGCGCCTCGAGAGCCTTCATCAGGAAGGCCGCTATCGCGTTTTCGCCGATTTGAAGCGCCGTCGCGGTTTCTTTCCCGTGGCGGATCATTTCGCGGCCGATGAATCGCGCGAGATCACGGTGTGGTGCTCGAACGACTATCTCGGCATGGGGCAGCATCCGGCGGTGTTGGCCGCGATGCATGAGGCCATCGATGCCGTGGGTGCAGGCTCAGGCGGCACGCGTAATATCTCCGGCACGACTCACTATCATGTGGAGCTCGAAAGCGAGCTTGCCGACCTCCATGGCAAGGAGGCGGCGCTGCTTTTTACGTCGGCCTATGTCGCCAACGACGCGACGCTCTCGACGCTCGTCAATCTCGTTCCCGGCACGGTCATCTTCTCCGACGAGAAGAACCACGCGTCGATGATCGAAGGCATCCGTCGTGGGAAGGGCGAGAAGGTGATCTTCCGCCACAACGATGTCGCCGATCTCGAGGTGAAGCTCAGAAAGTACCCGAAGAGGACGCCGAAGATCATCGCGTTCGAGAGCGTCTACTCCATGGATGGGCACATCGCGCCGATCGGCGCCATCTGCGATCTCGCCAAGAAGTACAACGCGCTCACCTATCTCGACGAGGTGCACGCGGTCGGCCTCTACGGCCCGCGTGGCGGCGGCATCGCCGAGCGCGATGGCGTCATGGATCGCGTCGACATCATCAACGGTACGCTCGCCAAGGGTTTCGGCGTCATGGGCGGCTACATCGCTGCATCACGCGATCTCTGCGACGCGATACGCTCGTTTGCTTCCGGGTTCATCTTCACGACATCGCTCGCACCTGCAATCGCCGCCGGTGCGCTGGCTTCCATCCGCCATTTGAAAGCGAGCACGATCGAGCGTATCCATCACCAGGAGCGCGTCCGTACACTCAAGACGTCGCTCAAGGCGAAGCGGTTGCCCGTCATGGACAATCCAAGTCACATCGTGCCGGTGATGGTCGGCTGCCCCATTCGCTGCAAGTCCGTGACGGACGCGCTGCTCGGTCAGTACGGTATCTACGTACAACCGATCAACTATCCGACCGTGTCGAAGGGTACGGAGCGCATGCGTCTGACGCCATCGCCGGCGCACTCGGATGAGCAGATGGCGCATCTCGTCCATGCGCTCGACGAGCTCTATAGCGCATTCAACTAGAACGCCTTGGGGCGCGTCGATCGCTCGTGCGCCCGGATTAATGCAGCGTTCCGTAGATTCCAGCCTCGCGAAAGGCGTCCAGAAGGGCGATGTGGAGGTCGGACTTCACGCGCGCCCCTGCGTTGACGTTCGTAAGCGTCACGCTCAGCGAGAATACCAGGCTGTCCGGTGTGAAGGTGTCGAGCACAGCGACCGGCGCCGGGTTTGCCTGGATCAGGGGCTGCTCGCGGGCAACTTTCTCTAGTAGGGCGATCACTGTCTTAGGCGCGGCCTTCATGTCCGTCGAAACCTTCAAGACGAGGCGGCCGAGAATGTTGCGGTGAGTCCAGTTTAGAACCCGGCCCGAGATCAACTCGGAGTTCGGCACGATGAGGCTGGCGCGGTCGAAGGTCTCGATCTCCGTAGATCGCACGGAAATGCGGCGCACATTGCCCTGCTGATCGCCGACCACGATCCAATCACCGACCTTGATCGGACGTTCCGCGAGCAGGATCAGGCCCGAGACGAAGTTGTTCACGATCGACTGCAGGCCGAAGCCGATGCCGACCGAAAGCGCGCCGGCGACAATGGCGAGGTTCGTGACGTCGAATCCCGCATACGACACGGCCATGAGTACCGCCAAGCTGACGCCGGCATAGCCCACGGCAAGATCGATCGAGTTGGCGACACCCGCGTCCATGCGGTCTTGAGCCAGCACGCGCTCGCGCAGCCAGCGCTGGGTCACGCGTGTGAGGAACAGCAGCGTGATGAACAGCACGATGCCGAATAGGATTCGGATGAGCGAGATGCGGAACTGGCCGACCTCGAAGCCAAAGAGAAGGGCTTTGCCCCAGTCCCGGATGTCGGCCCCGGAAAAACCCCACTGCAGCATGAGCAGGGGCAGTGCCGCGAATGCGATTGCGGCCATCGCCGCAACCTCGCCAAGCTTGACGATCTGCGTCTGTCGCGTCCGCTCGATGCCAAAGCGCTTCTCGATCACGGATCCGACGACGCTGGTCTCAGCATCGCGACGACGCGTTACCGCGCGGACCGCGAGATAGATCAGCCCTGCCATCGCGAGAACCGTGCCGGTCAGCACGATCTGCTGAGCAATGTAGCGGCCGAGCGCGACATACCCGATGGCGGAGCTCACTGTGATGGCGATCGCGAGACCCAGCAGTGGCAGCTTGATCGAGAGTGGTGCGAGCCGCTTGCCGACATTGGCGTCTACTCGATCGAGGTGGTTCACGGCGCGCAGGGGGCCGGTCTGAGCGACCCAGGGCTTGAGCGCCAGCCACGTCAGCAAACCGACGGTTGCTAGATTCGTGATGAAACTCTGCGTGACGGTGACGACGAGCGGCACATAGATGGCGCGGCCGAACTCCACGAGCACGGTATCGATGATGTAGATCGCGAGGAGTATCTTGATGATGATCAGGATGAACCAGGCCGTATCGTCATCGACCGGTATCAGCCTCCACTGCGGCAGCTTTGGCTCCAGCGAGACGCTGGCCAGTATGGAGCCGGCGATATAGATGAGCGCGCCGAGAAGTGCCGCGTCTGCCGTGCGTTCCCAGGGTGAAACGAACATGTCGAGGCCGTCGAGCCCCGCGTAGAGGATCGATGCGGCGGCTATCGGACCGAGCATCCGCGCTGGCGCCACGAGCGCTGCCCAGCGGATCCGATCGAAGAAGGTTGGAATTCCCTCGAAGCTGCCGCGACGTTGGACAATCCACTGATTGACGAGGTACCTGAGCCCGAATGCGGCGCCAAGGGCACCGACGAGTATGCCGAAAAAGGGCAGAGCCTCTTGTCGGAGGCGCTCGAGCCAAGTTGAGCCATAGTACTGCGCCCGGCCCAGGATGCTCGGTAAGCGACTTCCGACATCATGCCAGACCGAGGGCATCAGCGGGCTTGCACGCCGCTCGAACAGGTTGCGCGAGAAGATCTGGTAGCGCAGCACGGTGATGCGATCGATCATCTGCTTGGCGCGAACCCAGGCGAGCTCCGTCGTCTTGATCGCGCCGTCGAGGGCTGCGGCAATGGAGTTGAGGCGGGCGCGCTCGGCCGCGATGGCCGGCGTTTCCGGCTGATTACTCGGCGCTGGCCCCAAGCGTTCGATCTGGCTCTTCACTTCGGTGAGCTGGGGGCGAAGTGCTTCCGCTGTCGCCGTCGAGTCGTAGATGATCTCTTCGACATCCGTGCGTAGGCGCTGGAGCTCGCCCTCCAACTCCTTGAGCTGCTGGATCGATTTCTCCGCTTCCTCGACGCTCTTGGCCAATCGTTCGACCGGTGTCGTCACCTCAGGCGGCAACAATGGAGCCGTCGCTGCAGGCGAGGCCGGCGCTGGGGCGGATGCAGCTGGCGGTGCTGCGGGCGCTGTTGGGGTCGGTTCCGATTGCTGAGCTGCAGCTCCCTGTGACAGCACACTCAGAATAGCGGCCGCAAATACCAAACGCATACAGCGGATCATGATGAGCCTAGCTCCAGTTCTTCTGGGTCATCGGCGTTGCTCGATGAGGAGAGGCGGGCTGATTGCATCCCCAAATGGCAAGGTGGCGGCGCTTGGTATCCCGGGCGCCCTACCCGGTCAACACGCTCGATTGGAAGCTGCAGATACCCTGTCGGAAGCGACTTTTGATAGGCGTAGATGGCCGTTCCGAGGCAAATGGTCCTCAGTGCTTCACGTATTGCGTAAGCCGTTGCCGCCAAAGCCCGGAATGCGATTGATGAAGATCACGACGGTGAAGGTGAGCACCAACATCGAGAGGCCGAGGATGGCGATGGCGCCGAGATCGCCACTTTCCTTGAGATCGAAAATCAGCACCGAAACCACTTTCGTCTCCGAAGTGAAGAGCATGATGGCTGCCGACAGCTCCCGGACGGTCGACACGAAGATGAAGCACCAGGTCGCGAGAACGCTCGTGCGGAGCAGCGGTGCGGTCACGTCGCGCAGCGATCGCAGACGCGTCGCACCGAGAATGCGGCTGGCGTCCTCAAGCTCGGGATGCACGGCGCGGAAGGCGGACTGAAGCTGCTGATAGGCCGCCGGCAGCTCAATGGTGATGTAGGCCAGCAGCAGCACCCAGAGCGTGCCATAGAGCACGAAGGGCGGCCGAGTATAGGCCAGGAACAATCCGACGCCGAGAACGATGCCGGGGATGGCGAGCGGCGCCGTCGCCAGGAATCCGAGTATGCGATGGCCGGCAACGGCCTTGCGCGCCGTCGCGTAGCTGATGACCAGCGCCAGCACCGTGCCGATCGACGCTGCGGCGGCGCCGAGGATGAAGGTGTTCTTCAAAGCGAGGTGCGTCGTCGACAGCTCGAAGAAGGTGAAATGGAAATTCTTCATCGTGAAGGTCGCCGGTGTCACCAGCGTGGTCGCGATCGGCGAGAAAGCTGCGTTCAGTAGCGCGAAGTAGGGCAGGAATACCGGCAGCATCAGCACGATGAAGACGAAGATCAGGGCCGGCACAACGAGCCAACCTAACTGAATGAGCCGCGGCTCGCCCGACTTGCCGCCGACGATCGAATAGCCCTTGCGGCCGAGTATCATCTGCTGGCCGCGCAGAAGCATCACCGTCAGGAACAGCAATGGCAGCGAGGCCGCGGCTGCCAGCTCCGGCTTCGGCGGATACTGGAACAGGCTCCAGATCTTAGTGGTCATGGTGTGGAAGCCCGCCGGCAACGCGAGGATGGCCGGAGAGCCGAACAGGATCATGGCCTGAAGAAAGGCAACGAGTGCGCCTGCGAGCAGTGCTGGCAGAACCAGTGGTATCGTCACGCGCCGAGCCGTAGTCCACGTGCCGGCGCCGAGGATCGACGATGCGTCCTCCAAGTCGCCGGGAATGCGATCCAACGCGTTCGCGACCAGCACGAACACGTAGGGAAATGTGTAGCAGGCAATGACGAAGATCAGCCCCGGCATGGAGTAGATATTGAACAGATAGGCGTCCATCTCCGCGCCGGTCGCGCTGCGGTAGAGCTTGTTGAGCAGCCCGCTATTCGGTGCCGCAAGAATTTCCCAGGCAATGGCCCCGAGAAACGGTGGCGTTACGAAGGAAGCCGTGACCAGAGCGCGGATCACGCGGGTCATCGGCATATCCGTGCGCGCGACCAGCCATCCCATGGGAGCCGCAACCAGGCAACATACGACGCTGGAGCTGATCGCAACGATCATCGTCGTGATCAGTGGCTCGACCAGATCCGGATCGCTGAAGAGCGTGCGGAACTGAGCGAGCGTGAGCGAGCGCGCCTTCGTGGCGGGATCCACCTCGGTGATGGCGTACAAGATCAGCCACGAGATCGGCAGGAGGATGAGAACACAGAGCAGCACCGCGAAGGTGAGCAGCAGCGGAACGGAAAGATCGAGCTTGAAGGTCCGCCGATCTTCTAACTGCGCACGCAAGGCGATGGTCATGATCTCGTGACGTCCATTGAGAGGCTTGCTCGAGGAGCAAAGAAGCGGCGCGGAGTCATGCCCCGCGCCTGTACGCGTGTCTGTGCCGACCTAGACCTTGAACAGTGCCGAGTAGCGCTTCTTGATGTCTTCGGCGCCTTTCTCGATGGCCTCGGCGTCCTCTTTCATCAGTTTTATATCGGCGAGCTTGCGCACGCCGGGCTTCTCGACCGTCTGGCTATGCGGAGAATACTGCCGTGCGAAGTCGACGAGGATCTGCTGCGCCTCGCGCGAATGCATCCAGTTCTGGAACAGCCGCCCGGCATTCGGATTGGGCGCGCTCTTGAACAGGACGCTGGGGCTGGTCGCAACCGGCGTGCCTTCCGCCGGATAGATGATGTCGACCGGATCGCCCTTTTCCTTGTACTGGATGATCAGATAGCCGGCGCCATCGATCATGATCGCGCGCTCGCCGAGGGCGATTTTCTTCGGCGTATCGGTTGCGGACTGCACCTGCATGATGCGCTGCTTGGAGAGCTTCTCGAAGTACTCCCAGCCGAGCTCGCGCGCCGTCTGGTACGTAGAGTTCATGATGGTGCCGCTGTAGGCCGGATGCGCCTTCACCATCTTGCCGGCCCACTTCGGATCGAGGAGATCGGCAAAGCTCTTCGGCGCCTCCTCGGCCTTCACAAGATTGGTATTGTAGCCGAAGGGGGAGACGAGGACGCGCGTGACGATCTGAAAGCCCTCGGGGTCGTAGTAGTCCTTCGGGTAGTGCTTCACGACCTCTTCCGGCAGATAGGGCGTCAGCCAGCCGTCGCGCTTCCAATGGCTGACGTGCGCAAGATCGGAGGTGTTGGCAACGTCGACGGCGTAGATGTTGCTGGAGAACTCTTGTGCAATGCGCGTGAACACGCGCTCGGCGCCCGATCGCTCGACGCGGGCCGTGATGCCCGGGAAGCTCTGCTCGAAGGATCGGCCCAGGCGCTGCGCCAAGGTCAGATCCATCGCGGTGTAAAAGGCGACCTTGCCCTCTTTTTTGGCTGCTTCGATGAGCTCCGGCGTGATGGCTGCAGCGGCTGGCGCCTGGGCGCGAGTGGGTGCCGCGAAGACCACGCCACTCATGCCGATTGCCGTAAGCGCGGCCGTGCCCTTCAGGACGTCGCGGCGCGCAAATTTCTTCTTGGTCATGGTCGTCTCCTCATACCTTGAACAGCTGGGTGTAGCGCTTCTTGATCTCGTCACCCTGCTTCTCTACGCCCGCCGGATCTTCCTTCATCAGCTTGATATCCTTGAGCGGCTTGTGGCCGGCCTTCTCCTTGACGTGCGGATGCAGCGAGCGCAGGCCGCCGAAATCGACGATGAGCTGCTGGCACTCGAGGCTGAAGCAGAACGACTGGAAGAGTCGTGCCGCATTCGGATTGGGCGCCGCCTTGAACAGGGCGTTCGGCCCAATGACCAGCGGTGTGCCCTCGGTTGGATAGACCGGCTCGACAGGCTGGCCGGCCTCCTTGATCTGGAAGACGATGTATTCGCTGCCATCGGCCATGACCGCGCGCTCGCCGAGCGCCAGCTTCTTCGGCGGGTCAGTGGCGGACTGAACCTGCATGATGCGCTGCTTGGCGAGCTTCTCGAAGTACTCCCAGCCGAGATCACGCGCGATCTGGAAGGTCGCAGTCATGATCGTGCCGCTATAGGAGGGATGCGCCTTCACGATTTTGCCGGCCCACTTGGGATCGAGCAGATCGGCGAAGCTCTTTGGCGCCTCCTCGGCCTTTACGAGGTTGGTGTTATAGGCGAGCGGGCTCAAGCCGGCGCGGAAGCTTGCGAACATGCCGTCTGGGTCGCGATGCTCCGCCGTGTAGTGCTTCGCGACATCTTCAGGCACATACGGCGCCAGTAGCCCGTCGCGCTTCCAGACGATCATGTGCGCCGCATCGGATGAATTGACGACGTCGACGGCGCGGATATTGCTGGCGTACTCCTGTCCGATGCGTTGGAACACGCGTTCGGCGCCGGTGCGTTCGACGCGGATCGCGATACCTGGATATTTTGCCTCGAAAGCTTTGCCGATCCGCTCGGCCATGGGCAGATCGATCGACGTGTAGTAGACGACCTTGCCTTCTTTCCTCGCGGCTTGGATCAGCTCGTCGGTCACGGCAGTCGGCGGCGGCGCCTGAGCGCTGAGAGGCGTCGCGGCGACGGTCAGCGCCAGGGCGCCCGCGCCTTTGAGGACATCACGTCTGTCGAATTTCCGCGCCATCGCTGTTTCCTCTCCTCAAGAATTGATGCCGCTTTGCGGTTCATCCTGTTGTCGTATGCGAGCAGTCTCCTACGTCAGGCTGACAGCATCCTGCAGCTCTCGTGTGGCAGGTGAAGCCAAACGTTCGAGCCTGCGGACACGGCATCGCCCGCCGGCGTGACGACCCGAAGCTGCGTACCGTCTGCAACCTCGACCAGATAGTCGCGGCTGGCGCCGAGGAAGACCTGCCGGACGACCGTCGCCGGAACCACATTGTCCTTCTCGGCAGGCTCGTTCGCCATCAGCCGAATGGCGTGCTGGCGGATCGAGATTGCGGCCTCGCCGTTGGAACCCGCGCTGGCGTTGCTGACCCGAAGCGGCGCGCCCGAAAAGTCGACGCGTCCTCCCTCCAGGCGCTTGCCACGGACGACATTGCTCATGCCAATGAAGCGGGCTACGAACTCGGAGTCGGGCCGATCGTATATGTCTTCCGGTGAGCCGGCCTGCTCGATCTTGCCGCCATTCATGACGCAGATCACGTCGGCCGTCGTCATGGCCTCGGATTGATCATGCGTGACGTAGACCGTGGTGTAGCGATACTCGTCGTGCAGGCGGCGAATCTCGAAGCGCATCTCCTCGCGCAGGTTGGCGTCCAGGTTGGAGAGGGGCTCATCGAGGAGCAGCGTCTCCGGCTCGACGATCAGCGCCCGTGCCAGTGCGACGCGCTGCTGCTGACCGCCCGAGAGTTCGCCGGGATAGCGGCTGGCGAGCGGCGCCAGTCGTGTGGTGGCGAGGATCGCGTCCAGCTTCTGCTTGGTCGTGGCCGCATCGATCTTGCGCAGCTTGAGGCCGTACGTGATGTTCTCCGCCACCGTCATGTGCGGCCAAAGAGCGTAGCTCTGGAAAATCATCGACATGTTACGCCGCTCTGGCGGTAGCGACCGCTGCGGGCTCGACACCTGATGCTCGCCGACGCGGATCTCGCCGATGGTCGGCTCGACGAAGCCGGCAATGAGCCGTAGCGTGGTCGTCTTGCCACAGCCCGATGGACCAAGCAGGCAGACCAGACTGCCGTGCTCGATTGTTAGAGATACATCGTCGACGACGGCAAGCGACCCATAGCGCTTTGTCAGATTTCGCAGCTCGACCGACGCCACCCTATCCCTCCCTATCCGCGGCGCGTCGCGCTTGATGCCTTCTGGCACCAGAGCTGCCGACGTCGCGCATTTCCACCCCTAGGCTGCCACCGCCGGCACCCCGCTGAGCTGGGGCCGGCGCGTGCCTATGGCCGCATTTGCTTTTCTTGAGCCGAGGCCCCCTGCTGTCTAGCATTCGAGGCCATGATCGGGAATGGATATTGGGCGTGCGGAGGCCGCAGAAATTGAACGCCACCCCGCCCAATTCTATGAGCTGACTGGAGCTATTCCAGCCAAGGCCTCAATTCCGCGGTCAATGCGCGGTGGGCTCAGAGAACGGGAGGGGATGCAGGCAAGCAAATGCCCGCGTTGGGCTTTCGGGCGTCAGCGCCGGCTCGCTCTGCTTGCAATCATCCTGCGCCCGCACACAGCGGCCGGCAAAGCGGCAGCCGGGGGGAAGATCAATCGGGCTCGGGACCTCGCCCGGCAGCGGATCGGATAGGGGGGCGAAGAAGCGCGGAGAGGCATTGAGCAGCGCGCGCGTGTAGGGATGGGCCGGCGCTTTGAGGACGTCGCGCGTCAGGCCCGCTTCGACGACCCGTCCGAGATACATGACCGCGATCCGATCGCACAGATAGGCGGCCACGCCGAGATCATGCGTGATGAACAGGAGGCTCGAGCCCATCTCGCGCTTGAGGTCGCGTAGAAGCTTGAGGATCTGCGCCTGCGTCGAGACATCGAGACCGGACACAGCCTCGTCCGCGACGAGCACGGATGGCGCCGATGCCAGGGCGCGCGCGATGGCGACACGACGGAGCTGGCCACCGGAGAGCGCGGTCACATAGCGCGACATCATCTCGGGAGCGAGCCCCACGCGGGAGAGCAGGGCGGCCACGCGATCGCGACGCTCGGTCCTGGTGCAGAGCTTGTGATGATCGAGCGGCTCGGCGACGAGGTCGAGTACGGACATGCGCGGATTGAGCGAGCCACGCGCATCCTGGTAGATCATTGCCACTTCGCGACAGAAGCGATCGCGGTCGGGGCCGACGAGCCCGGCAATGTCCTTCTCACGGAAGAGCGCGCGGCCATCCGTGGGATTTGTGAGGCCGAGGAGCACGCGCAGCAGCGTCGTCTTACCGGACCCGCTCTCGCCGACGATCGCAAGGCTCTCGCCTGGTTCGAGAGAAAGGCGCACACCATCGAGCGCACGCAGCTTCCGCTTGGCGCGGCTGAACAGTGAGGCGCCCTTGGCGTCGACGTCGTAGGCTTTCTGCACATCGAGAAGCCGGAAAAGAGGCGCCGTGGTCATGTCACAGGATTCCAGCAGGCGACTTTGCGGCCGCGGCTCTCGATGAGCGGCGGCTTGGTCGCGGAGCATTTATCGAGCGCGCGGGGGCAGCGCGGGGCAAAACGGCAGGCCGGCGTCATCGAGGCAAATGATGGAGCACCGCTCGGCAGAGGTTCGAGCTCTTCGGTGTCGAACTCGAGCACGCACCCCTTGAGCGCCTGCGTGTACGGATGCATCGGAGCGTCCAGCACGACACGGCTCGGTCCGGTTTCCATGACCTGCCCGCCGTAGAGCACCACAATGTCGTCGCAGCACTGACTTGCGAGCGCGAGGTCATGCAGGACGAAGATACAACTCGCGCTGCGGCGCCGGCTCTCATCGAGGATCAGCCGGATGATCTGTGCCTGGATGGTGACGTCGAGTGCGCTCGTTGGCTCGTCGGCGAGCAGCAGGTCAGGGTTCGACGAGAGCGCAATGGCGATCATCACGCGCTGCTGCATGCCACCTGAGAGCTGATGCGGATAGGCGCTGAGCCGCGATGGCGCGTCATTGAGGCCCACACTCTCCAGGAGCTCGATCGCGCGGGCGCGCGCTGCCGATCGGCTGAGACCCAGGACACGCCGCAGTGGCGTCATGATCTGCCGGCCGATGGTGAAGCACGGATTGAGCGCTGCCGAGGCATCCTGGAAAATCATGGTCACGCGACGGCCGCGGAGCTTGAGCCAGGCGGCTTCATCGGCTTGGGTCACGTCGCCCGCGCCATCGAGATCGATCTTTCCGGCGAGACCGACCTCGGGGGTACGCAGCAGGCCGATCAGTGTGAGTGCGATCGTGGACTTGCCGGCGCCGGATTCACCGACCAACCCGAGCGTTGCGCCGCGACGCAGTGTGAAGCTGACGTCGTCGAGGATAAGGCTCTCGCCACGCGTCAGCGAAAGCCCCTCGATCGCAAGCAGTGGATTTGCTTCGGGGGCGGGCTCGATGCGCGGCCCGAGCGCGGCCGGTAGTGTGGCCGCGGCGCGCGCAGCGCCAAGGTCCATAGGCTTCATCCTTGCTTCCTCAGCTTAGGATCGAAGCGCTCGCGCACGCCATCACCGAAGACGCTGAGCGCGATGAGCAGGATTGCAAGCGCGGTTCCCGGCACGCCGGCGATCCACGGCGCGAAGCTGACGAAGCTGCGGCCTTCGGCGATCATCAGACCCCAGTCCGGCGTCGGTGGTGCAACGCCGATGCCGAGGAAGGAGAGACCCGAGGAGACGAGCACCGCGTAGCTGACGCGGATCGTTGCCTGCACGGCGAGCGGGAAAATCACGTTCGGCAGGATGTGCCGCCACACGATCGCGAGGCGCTTCACGCCCATGAGACTGGCAGCCTCGACGAAGGCCTGGGCCTTGATCTGCAGCACGTCAGCGCGGACGGTGCGCGAGAATGGTCCGATCAGGGCGACGCCGACGGCGAGGATCACCTTGTCGACGCCCGTGCCGAGGATCGAGATGAATGCGATCGCCATGATAAGCGAAGGTAGCGCGAGAAGCGCATCGATGAAGCGCATCAGCGCCCACTCGATCAAGCCGCCCGAGAGCCCAGCGGCCATGCCGACGATGAGGCCGCCGCAGGCACCGATGATGACGGCACCGAAGCCGATCGCCAGCGCATACCGCGCGCCGTAGATCGTTCGCGAGAGCAGATCGCGGCCAAAGCTGTCCGTGCCGAGCAGGTGGTTCTCGGAGAAGGGCGGTGACATGAAACTCGTCATGTCCTGGTCGAGCGGTGGGTGCGGCGCGACGAGTGGCGCGAACGTGGCCGACAGCACGAACATCGCCACGATGACGGCGGCGAACAGGAACCAGGCATTCGAGCGGACGTAGGCGCGCAGAGCACCGGTGTGCGCCTCGCGCTTGGAGAGTGGCATCTCGGGCGCGAGATCGACCATCAGCGGGGCCTCAGTCGTGGATCGAGATAGGGATAGGCGAGATCGACGATCAGGTTCGTCGTGATGAACAGGCAGGCAGTGATCATGACGCCGGCCTGGACAATGCCGTACTCGCGGTTGAGGACGGCATTCGTGATCATCTGACCGACGCCCGGCAGCGAGAACACTGTTTCGGTCAGGACGGCGCCCTGCAGGAGCGCGCCGAGCTGCAGGCCGAGAATGGTGACGAGCGGCATCAGGATGTTGCGCAGCCCGTGCACCCAGACGACGCGCCAGTTCGGCTCGCCACGAGCACGGGCGGCGGCGATGTAGGGCTGCTCGAGCGCTTCGACGAGGTTGGCTCGCGTCATGCGTACGATCATCGCGAGGAAGTAGGTGGCGAGTGTCACGGCTGGCAGCGTCATGTGCGCGACGCCGCCCCAGAAGTCCTGCCATGGCGCGACGAAACCCATGGTCGGGAAGTAGCCGAGCTTCACCCCGAACAGCCAGATCAGCAGGATGCCCAGATAGAAGCTCGGGAACGAGGTGCCCGTCAGCGTGAAGACGGACGTCACGGCATCCCAGACCGTGCCGCGCCGCGTCGCCGACAGCACGCCGAGCGGCACGCCGATGAGGATTGCGAGCCCAAGCGCTGACGCGGCGAGCGTCAGCGTCACCGGCAGGGCCTCGATGAAGGCGAATTGGAAGATTGGGGCCTTGCCCACGTAGGACACGCCCCAATCGCCGGTCACGAAGTTAGCGAGCCAGCGTAAGTATTGCTCTATCAGCGGCCGATCCAGACCAAGCTGCTGCTTCAGAGCCGCGTACGTCTCCGGCGAGTACTCGTTCCCGAGCATGATCTGGATCGGATCGCCCGGCGCCAGCTTCAGCAGCGTGAAGCAGACGGCCGAGACAATCAGCAAGACCATCAGTGTCTGAAGGATCTTGCCGGCGGCGAACAGTAGCATCAGCCGAAGCTCACCGTGTGCAGGTTGAGGCTGTCGACAGGGATGTACTTGAAGTCCTTCACCTTCTGAGAGAAGACCTTGAACACCGGCATGTGCGAGACGATTGCGATCGGCGCCTCGCCCATGAGGATGTCGCAGGCCTCGGTATAGAACGCCTTGCGCTTTTCCACATCGAGCGTGTCCTGCGCGGCAGTGACGAGCTCATCGAAGCGCTTGCTCGACCAACCGGGATAATTCCAGGGTTCGCCCGTGCGGAACTCGGGTGTGATCGTCTCGTCCGGATCGAGGTCGGCCCACCAGTTGAAGTCGAAGAGGTCCCATTCGCCGGCATTGCGCTTCTGGATCCACGCCGCGCGCTCGACCACCTCGATCTTCGGCTTGATGTCGATGGCGGCTAGCATCGGCAGCACACTCTGCATCAGGCGCGTGCCGTAAATGCCCTGCTCCGATGCGAGGAAAACGGGCTCGACCGTCCCTTTGACCTTGGACTTGGCGCGGAACTCCTTGGCCTTGGCGAGATCGAAGAACTGCCCGCGCCCGGACTTCGCGACATTGGGATCGTAGAAGTCGGTCATCGGCGGCGAGATCGGCGTGTAGGCCGGGATCGCGTGACCGAAGAACGCCTGCTTGATCACGACCTCGCGGTTGAGCGCAAACGCAACGGCCTTTCGCAGATCCATATCGTCGAACGGCGCGCGCTTGCAGTTCATGGCGACGTAGACGTAGTTACCTTCGATCTCGCCGTAGAGCTGCAGGTTCTTCTGCGCCTGGATCTGGCTGACGAACTGCACGGGAATTTCGCTCATGCCGTCGATCTGGCCGGAAAGCATCGCGGCGATGGCGGCAGAGGGCTCTTTCATCAGCACGAGCGTCGCGCGGTCGAGCTTGGGGAGACCCTTCTCGAAATAGTCCGGGTTCTTCTCGACGACGATCGTGTCGTTCTCGCGCCAGCTCACGAACTTGAACGGGCCGGTGCCGACGGGGTTGCGGCCGAAGTTCGAACCGTACTTTTCGACGGCGGCCTTCGAGACGATGGTGCCGGCGCGGCCGGTGCTGCCGGTGAGCGCGACGGGAAGGAAGGCATACGGCTTGTTGAACGTCATCCGCACCGTTAGAGGGTCGAGCACCTCGACGTTGTTCAGCTCCTTGTACTTCCAGGCGTGCGGCGACTTCGGCGTGCCCTTCCATACGCGCTCGACGCTCCACTTCACGGCTTCGGCATCGCAGGGCGTGCCATCGTGGAACTTCACGCCGGGCTTGAGCTTGAAGACGTGGACCTTCTCGTCTTTCACTTCCCATGTCTCGGCAAGGTCCGGCACGAACGACACGCGCTTGCCGTCGTACTCGACTTTGAGCAGGCCGTTGTAGATGTTGTTGTGGATCTTCACTGCGCCGAGAAAGCCAGTGAAGTGCGGGTCGAGCGTGTCGACATGATCGATCCACGCGAGCCGGATGTGGCCACCATTTGCGCGCGCCGGCTTCGAGCCGACGCCTGTTGCCATGACCGCAGCACCAGCGCCCAGCCCGTACATCAATTCGCGGCGGTTGATGCCGCCAAGAACCCGCTCTTCGAGAATGCTCTTGTGGTCGACCATCGTGTCGCTTTTCTCCGTTCGACGCGCGCCCATGGGATCATGCGCATTTGGATTTCGGCGGTGACAACATCACCGTGCACGCCCAAGCGCTGTCGCTCGGCGTGTGAGGCATGACCCGAAATCAAACGGAGATGTGCAAACGGTGTGCCAGTTCGAGAATGTCTGTTTCTCAGCGATACGCGGCGCATCCGGCCGTCGCATCCGCCAGAACCGCGACGAAATTCGGCACCCTGCTGGGAATGCTGGCTGATATATGCCCGCGTCCGCCTGAGTGGGCGTGATGAAACTCTCACGCTCCAGTCATTGTGCCCTCAGGGTGTGATCGCCAACTTCCTGGCTCAGACGTAGCCGAGCCAGCGCCAGTACGTTGCGCCGAGCAGCATCACCAGCGCGAACGCGATGAGCGTCAGGACGAGCCCCGTGCGCACGAAGTCCCTGGCCTCGAATGTCTCGGTGCCGTAGGCCACCATGTTCTGCGGTGCATTGACCACGAGGATGAACCCGAAGCTGACGACGAACTGCAGCAGCATGGTCATCCCGACGATGTTGATGCCCGGCGTTGCGACGCTCTGCAGCACGGCGATGATGATCGGGATCATGGCCGAGGCGAGTGCCGTCGCACTGGCAAAACCGAGGTGAATGACAATGAGAAAGAGGCTCATCGCGGCCAGAATGAAGAATGCCGTCGCGTTCTTCAGTCCGAGCTCGGCGACCGCGATGTCGGCGAGCCAGGTCGCGCCGCGCGTCTGCAGCAGCGCCGTTCCGAGGCTGATGCCGATGCCGAAGAGCACGATCGTGCCCCAAGGGATCCTCGGCTGCGCTTCCTTCCACGTCATGATGCCGATGCCGGGCAAGAACATCAGTGCCACCGCTGCAACGGTCGTGGACGAGGTGTCGAAGCGATGCAGCACGCCTTCACTCGCCCAGAAGGCCAGCAAGGTCAGAGAAATGAAGAGCAACTTCTTCTCGGAGGTTTTCATCGGCCCGAGATCGGCGAGCGCCCTGCGGATGGCTTCCCGGCCTCCCGAGACTTCGCTTACCTCAGGTTTCATCATCCAAGTCATCACGAAGTAGAGTGCGATGGACATGATGATCGCGAATGGGGCCGCCGCAACGAACCATTCGAGCCACGTGATGCTCTGCTTCAATGTGCGTTCAATGAAGCCGACCGCCACCATGTTCTGCGCGGCCGCGGTTTTGATGCCGACGTTCCATATGCTCGCGGTCTGGACCGTGGTGATCATGAGCATGCCGGCGAAAGCGCCCTTCTTATCGACGCCGAATGCGGCAATGATGCCGAGCATGATCGGCACCAGGCAGGCGACGCGCGCAGTCGTCGAGGGCACTAGGAAAGCCATGACAAAGCCGACCAGGATCGAGCCCAGGACCACTTGACGGGTCTCGGTGCCGACGCGCGAGAGCACGAGCAGCGCAATGCGCTTGTCGAGGCCCGTCGCCGTCATGGCTGCAGCCAGGAAGAGTGCCGCCGCCACGAGCGCCAGGGCCGTGTTGGCGAAGCCGCTGAAGGCGAGGCCGAGCCCGGCGCTCGTGCCCATGAGCACTTTCGGGTTGGCCGGATTAGGCGAGAGGCCAAGTAGAAAGGCCATGAGCGCGGCAAGAACCACGGCGGAGACGGCGTAGTCGAGCGCTTCCGTCATCCAGACGATGACGGCAAAGGCGAGCACAGCCAGCATACGGTGGCCGGCAACAGGGAGGGTCTCGGGAGTCGGCATCAGCAGGATCGCGGCCATGGCGCCTATGGCTGCGAGGAGCCCCCAATACTCGCGTCCCCACGATGGGCCAGCCTGTGTCATGTCGCCCGCAGCGGTGGCAGACATGCTCATGGACGGCGTGGCCGGCCGTCCCGCTTCGGTTTTCGCCATCGAGCAATCCTCATCCCTGTTTCTGATAGGAAGGATTGCAGCTGTGGCGCGGAGTTTCCTTGAGGAGGATCAATCAGAGAGTTCATTGAACTCCGATTTTCCCACTGCCCGGGTGATCAAGGGCGCAAGGCCGCGACCTTCCGAGAGAAGGTCGCGGCCCTGGTTGGCTTATACGATTATGTCGTGGCGATCGAGGTCGCTTGCAGACACGTCGAGAAGTGTGATGGTGTTGCCTCCGAACGCGATCACGACATCCTGGCCATCCTGCATGATGACAAGGTTGGCGAACGAGCGGAGGTTCGACACGCTCTGCATATTGATGCGGTCCGTTCCAACTTCGAAGTCTTCGATCACGTCGTTGCCGAAGTGGTTCTCGAAGTAGAAGACATCGCGCCCGGCATCGCCCGCCAGAACATCGTCCCCGCGGCCACCATAGATGTTGTCGTGACCCTCGCCGCCGAAGATGAGGTCATCACCGGCGCCGCCGTAGAGCTTGTCATGGCCCGAGCCGCCCTCGAGGACGTCGGCACCGTCTCCGCCATAGACACGATCGTTGCCGTGACCGGCTTCGACGAAGTCGTCGCCGGCGCCGGCCTCGATCAAGTCATTGCCGCTGTCGCCGAAGAGCTGATCCTCGCCATCTTCGCCGTACAGCCTGTCGGAGCCGCTACCACCCTCGACGAGGTCGTCGCCGAGGCCGGCGTAGATCGTGTCGTCTGAGCTGCCGCCGGCGAGGGTGTCGTGGCCGTCCTCGCCATAGAGTACGTCGCGACCCTCGCCGCCATCGATCGCGTCGTCCCCGTCGCCGCCGTAGAGGCGATCGTTGCCGCTGCCGCCATCGATGGTGTCGTCGCCTTCCTCGCCGTAAACACGATCATTGCCCGAGGCGCCGAACAGGATATCGTCGCCCAGGCCGCCGAAGAGACGATCGTCGTGGCTGCCGCCATCGATCAGATCATCACCATCGCCGCCGTGAGCCGTATCCCTGCCGCCGTGGGCGAGGATCGTATCGTCGCCGTCCGTTCCATCGAGGAAGTCATTGCGGTGCGTGCCCTCGATGAGTTGGCCGGGCACTTCCGTGGGCTCCTCGCCGATGAGCACGGTATCCTCGCGAACCGTCAGGTTCTGGATGCGCGTGTCGCCGGTCTCACCCGTGTCGGCGGTGTCGAAGGCCGTTTCCTGGGTGCCATGGTTCGAGGCCATGTACTGCTGGAAATTCTGCTGCTCCTTCAGCATGTTGGCTGGGACGACAGCCGCATCCGTGAAGTTGAGCGACGGATCGACCGGCGCCGAGAGCGTGCCGTCGTCGAGCAGGAAGCGGAAGTTCTCGCCGAGTGTCTTGAAGGGATAGCCGTCGCCGCCGTTCGCCATGAAGTTCAGCGTGACGACAGTGATGACTGCAGGCGCCCCTGCAAGCACCTGGCCATTGTCGGCGATCTGGGCGACGACCACGCCGTTCTCGTCGATGAGGGCCACATCGGAGACGCGCTGACCGGCTGGCTTGGTCGGATCCCAGGAGAAGCTCACGCCACCGATCTGCGGGAAGCGTCCCTGGTTGGTCGGCGGGGTTCCGCCAACGCCGTGCTCGAGGATCGCGAGAAGATCCGCCGAGGAGACGTCGACGGCCATGAGGCCGTTGTTGAAGCGCAGCGAGTTCTCGATGTCGAGCTGCGAGATGCCACCCGGCTCCTTGCCGGCGTCCGGGTTGCCCTGCGTCGGCGACTTCACCGGGCCGTCCGGCGTATCGAGGATGGTGCCGATCTGAGCGCGGATGCCGCCACCGTTCTTCATCGACGCGACGAACGTCGTCGGGGCGTCGTCGCCGAGCGCATCGACGAGGGCCGCGAGCTGCGCATCGGCAGCGAGGTTGCCGAGGTTTGTCTCCTGGCCACGGACGGCCGAGCGCTCGCCTTCGAGATAGACGTCGCTGTAGCCGAAGACGTTACCGTCCTTCTCGCTGATGACCGCATCGACCGCCTCGGTGATCTCGGTCACGTTGGCGCCGATCGAGCCATCGGCGAAGGCCTCGGCAATATCCTCGCCGTAGACTTGCGCGAGCACTTCCTGCGTCGAGGCGTAAGCACCGTTGATGGTATCGTCGAGGGCGGAGATGTCGATGACGCCCTCCTCGTCGAATTCCACGACGAGACGGCCGAGGTAGGTGTACTCGCCGTCCGTGTTGACGATGAGCGTCGGGTTGCCGTCGACACCGACCGCGAGCAGCGGATAGCCATCGGCGAAGTCCGCCGCATGGCCCGGGAACTCGGCCGCGACATCGTTGGCATCGCCGAGACGCGTATTCGAGCCGGCGGCCAGGATAATGTCCACGCCCTTCAGAAGCGTCGCGAGAAGCTTCTCGTTCTCGATGTTCTGGAGATGGGACGTCAGGACAATCTTGTTGATACCCGATGCGATCATCTGATCGATGATTGGCTGGAGCTGGCTTGCCAGCAGCGCCATATCGTCGACCTCGACAGCTCCGTCACCGGTCTCGCCGGCCTTCGGGAAGCCGTTCACTTCCGTGCCGGTCGGCGAGGAAATGCGCTCGAGGATCTGCGTCGTCGCGCCGAGGATGCCGATCTTCTCGCCGCCCTCGGTCACCGTCACCCAGGGCGCGATGAGGCCCTTGATGCTCGAAGCTTCCTGCCCAGCCGTCGTCGTGCGGGGGGCGATGGCACTGTCGGCGGAGAAATCGAGATTGGCCGAGACCATGGCGTACTGGGCACCGACCCAGGCGCCGGCAGGACGGATGGCATCGGCATAGACTGCCGAGCCGAGATCCCACTCGTGGTTGCCGATAGCCGAAACCTCGACGCCCATCTGGTTGAGGATCGCGACGTCCGGGCGGCCCCAGGCCGTGGCGCCGATCGACGAGATCGCATTCAGCGAGGGATCGGTGCCGGCAGCGAGGAACGGGCCCGGGATGAAGTTGTCGCCGCCCGAGAGCACAAGCGTGTTTGCGTACTCGTCGTCGAAGCGGTCGATGAGCGCGCCAAGGATCGGAGCGGTATCGCCCGCGAGCAGACCAGCCTCGGCATCGGAGAAGTGCAGGAGCTGGAGCTTGAAGGGCTCGGTGACGGCCGGCTCGACCTCGTAGATGGTCAGCGTGCCCGAGACCTCGTTTGTCACGGCAATCAGATCCTTGCCGGACGGGCTCACGTCATCCTTGATGAACGTGAGGCCTTCGGGGCTGATGTCGCCGGGGTTCAGTGCGTACTGCGCGAACTGCACATTCGCCGGATCGGTGATATCGAAGGCCATGACGCCGCCGCCGGCGCGCTCGAGGCCGAGGAAGGCATAGGTCCGTCCGTTCACCTCGCCGATCGTGAGGCCCTCGGGCTCGGCGCCCTTGTCGTCGCTGCGTCCGTCGAACGCGCTTGCGACTCCGTCGTTGGCATTGAACAGATCCGGTGTCAGCAGCGCCGTCGCGCGCTCGATGATGTTGCCGCTGTCGAACACCTGATTGCCGCTGGCATCCCAGATCGAGAAGGAACGGCCGCCGAACGTGTAGATCTCGTCGTAGTCGCCGTCGCCGTCGGTGTCGCCCATCATGCTCGACACGTTGAGCCGGCCGAGGTTCTCGTCGGCCTGCAGCGCCGCTGCGTCCGGGAACGCCGTTGGATCGAGTTCGAGATCCTTCAGCCGGGCGGCATCACCGCGCCCCAACTGGCCGCAGGGAT
>JAEZAW010000102.1 GCA_023430315.1 Pseudomonadota bacterium
TCCCGGCGGGGGGGGGGGGGGGCCCCCCACCCCCCCGGGGGGCGGGGGGCGGGCGGCCCCACTCGCGCTGAACGCGCGACCTACACCGCCGGCAGGTCCACGCCGAGCGGCAGCACCACCTCGCGCATGGTCGGATCACCCGGGACGGCTCTGATCTCGAAGCCGAGATCGGCGCACATGCGGAGCATGGTCGTGTTCTCGGTGAGCACATCGCCATGCATGACGCCGATGCCGCGTGCCCGGGCGTGCGCGATGAGATGGCTCATGAGCGTCCAGCCGAGGCCGCGTCCCTTGATGTCGGACCGTACGAGCACCGCATACTCGGCCCGCGCAAGATCCGGGTCTGCCGAATAGCGCGCCGCGCCGAGCATCGCGCCGCTCTGCTGGTCGATGGCGACGAAGGCCATCTCGCGCGCGTAGTCGATCTGCGTCAGGCGGGCGAGAAGGCCGAAAGTCAGCGCCTTGACGGGCGCGAGAAAGCGCAGGCGGCGGTCCTCATCGGTGACGTGCGCCATGTAGTCCCGGTAGATGGCTTCGTCCTCCGGTTTGATCGGGCGCAACAGAACCTTGCCGAGATGCTCGACGGAGATCTCCTTCTCCCAGTCCGCGGGATAGGGTGCGATGGCCATCGGCACGCGCGGCTCTTTCTGCTCGGATCTGAGCGCGACGCGCGCATCCAGGGCGATCACGCCATTGGCGTCGGCGAGCAGAGGATTGATGTCGAGCTCGCGAATCTCGGGATTCTCCGCGATGAGCTCGGAGAGGCGGACGAGGGCTGCGGCAATGCCGGCGCGGTCGGCCGGCGGGCGATCGCGATAGCCGTGCAGGAGGCGATCGATCTGGGTCTGTCGCATGAGGCGGTCGGCGAGACCGAGATCGAGCGGCGGGAGCGCGAGCGCCGTGTCGGCGACCGCTTCGACGGAAACGCCGCCGGCGCCGAACATGATGAGCGGACCGAAGGTCTGGTCGACGCTCATGCCGAGGATCAGCTCATGCGCGCCGGGACGGCGGATCATAGGCGAGATCGTGAAGCGTAGGGCGCGAGCGTGTGGGACGGCTTTGCGGACGCGTTCGAGCATCCGCTCGGCCTCGCTTACGGCATCATCGGCCGTCGCGATGCTGAGGCGCACACCGCCGACATCCGATTTGTGGATCACATCCGGTGAGAGGATCTTCAGCACGATCGTGTTTCCCGAGGCCGCGATCCGCTCCGAGATCACGCGGACCTCGTCGAGATTGTTGGCGACTTCCGTGGGCACGATCGGAATGCCGTACGCGGCCATGAGATCCTTGCCATCGGCCTCACTGAGCATCGCGGTTCCGTCGGCAAGCGCCCGCTCGATGATGCCGCGCGCCTTCTCGCGGTCGACGCGCACATTCCGATCCATGGCCGGCGGTGCGCGCATGAGCTCGTTCTGGGCTCGCGTGTAGCGCACGAGCTGCATGAAGCCGCGGGCGGCGGCGGTCGGGGTCTCGTAGGTGGCGATGCGCTCGGCAGAGAAGAGGCGGCGCGCCTCCTCCGCCGCTGGATTGCCGAGCCAGTTCGTGAGCACGGGCTTGTCGAGCCTGCCCGCAGTGCGATGTTTCGCCAGCGTGTCGAGGAGGCGAGCGGCAATATCCGTACTGGAGGCGAGCGCCGTCGGGCAATTGATGACGAGCAGTGCCGAGGGATCGGGATCGTCGAGCATGATCTCGAAGGCGGTATTGTATCGCTCGGGGCTCGCGTCGCCGATGATGTCGACGGGATTGGCCTTGGACCAGTTCGCCGGCAGCACGGCCGAGAGCTTGTCGCGCGTCGCGTCGGCGAGCTTGGCCAGCTCGCCATCGTAGTCGGCGAGGCGGTCAGCCGCGAGCACGCCAGCGCCGCCCCCGTTGGTCAAGATCATGAGGCGCTCGCTCGCGAGGCGCGGCACTCGCGTCAGCGTCTCAGCAGCCTCGAACAGCTCGTCGAGATCGGTGACGCGCAGCACGCCGGCGCGACGGAAGGCAGCCTCGTAGGCGTTATCGGCGCCAGCGAGCCGCCCCGTATGCGATGCCGCCGCGGCAGCGGATGCGGCGTGCCGGCCTGATTTGACGACGACCACGGGTTTCACGCGCGCAGCGCGCCGCGCGGCCGACATGAACTTCGGCGCGCTGGTGACGGCCTCCATATAGAGGAGGATGGCTTTGCTGCGCGTATCGCCGGCGAGATAGTCGAGCATGTCGCCAAAATCGACGTCGCTCATGTCACCGAGCGAGACGACGTGCGAGAAGCCGATGCGGCGCTCGGCGGCCCAATCGACGATGGCCGTCACCAGCGCGCCGGACTGTGAGAGCAGGGCGAGATCGCCGGCAGCGGGCGCGAGGTGCGAGAAGCTCGCGTTGAGTCCGAGATGCGGCAGTATCAAGCCGATGTTGTTTGGGCCGAGGATGCGGAAGATTTTTTCGCGCCCGGCCTCGAGGGCAGCGATCTTCTGCGCGTCGCTGAGGCCTGCTGTGATGACGATCGCCGCGCGCGTGCCGCGTTCAGCGAGCTCCGCGACAATACCGGGCACAGTCGCAGGTGGCGTCGCGATGATGGCGGCGTCCGGCGCTGCCGGAAGCGCGCCGATCGTTGAATGACAGGCGCGACCCTGGATCGCGGCGTATTTCGGGTTCACGAGGTAGATATCGCCCTCGAAGCCGCCTGTGATCAGGTTGTGCGTGACGGTATTGCCGATCGAGCCGGGGCGTGGGCTCGCACCGATGAGCGCGACCGAGCGCGGCTCCAGAAGCGCGTCGAGATTGCGCAGCGTCATGGGGAGCGATCCTCTGGTGTGGGGGCGCCGAGCGCCGCAGAAATATGGGCGAGCGCCTTCTCGCGCGTTTCTTCGAGAGCACCACTGGCATCGAGCCGGTGCCAGTCAATGTGTCCCAGATCATAGTCGAGCTGCCGCGCGACCACATCCGCCGTGGCGTCGGATGCATCACCCCTGCGCGCGGCGACGCGGTCCTTGAGCAGGCCTCCCGGAGCATCGAGCCAAAGGCCGATGAACGGAACGCGCGCCGCTTCCGCGACCCGCTCGATGGCCGCACGCTCGTGCGGCGCCGAATGCACGGCATCGACGATCGCGGTGTAGCCCGTGGCGAGGACGGTGGCTGCCTTTTCGTTGAGGGTCGCATAAACCTTGTCGGTGACAGCGTGAGCGTAGGCTTCGTCGGGCAGTCGCTCGGTTTCGCCTACATTGAAGAGGCGCTTGCGCTCCAGGTCAGTGCGCAAATGGATGGCGCCGGGCGCGACGCCGACGCCAGAGGCGAGTGCCGCTGCGAGCGTAGACTTGCCACTTCCCGAGAGACCGCCAACCGCGATCAGGCAAGGGTTGGCCGGAGCCAGATACCGAACGGCCTGGTCGAGATAGCGGCGCGCATCGTCGAGCACGCCAGGCAGCGGCGTGTCCGCGCCGGTGATCCGATGCAGATCGACCATAGTGCGGACTCCAGCCCGTACCGCCATGAACAGCGGCAGCGCGGCGAGCCCTTCGAGATTGCGCGCGTCGGCGCGCCAGAGATAGCGGTTCAGCACCTCGTTGGCGCGTGCGCGCAGATTGCGGTGCTCGAGGTCCATGATCAGGAAGGCTAGATCGTAGAGGATGTCGATCGTCGCCAGCTCTTCGTCGAATTCCAACGCATCGAAGGGCACAGGACGCCCGTGCCAGAGCACCATGTTGCCGAGGTGCAGATCGCCGTGGCAGCGCCGCCGGAATCCCGCGCGCGCCCGTTCGGCGAGAAGCAGTCGCACGCGGTCCAGGTGTGCGCGCGCCAACTCTGCAAATTCGGATCGGGCAGCGCCGATATGCGGATCGTCGGACTTAGCGCACGCCGTCGCGATGTCGGAGATGATCTTCTCGAATTGCGCAACGCCGTCACCGCCCGACGCTATGGAAGCGGCTTCATGCGCGGCGAACACGACATCGGCTATGACTTTTGCCATGGGCTGATCGATGCGCCCATCCTCGGCAACCTGGCTCAGGAGATCGTCCTGCGCGAAGCGGCGCATGTGCAGCACGAACTCGACTGTCTCGCCGGCACCGTCGAAGGCGAGGCCGCCATCACTCTCGCGGGTGATGCGCTTGAGACCGAGGTAGATGTCCGGAGCTGCCGGTCGGTTCAGCTCCAGTTCCCGCGCCAGGGTTGCCTGCCGCGCGTCGAGTGTCGTGAAATCCAGATAAGGCAGCCGGACATGCTTCTTGATCTTGAAGGCGTCCTCGCCGGCCAGGAAAATGCGCGCGGCATGCGTCTCGATCACGTCCACGGGCTCGGGGCGCTCCGGATAGGACGCCGGATCGGCGAGGAATACTGTGATCTCCGTCTCGCTCGAGATCGGGGCTGCTCGTTTGTCCGGCCCGATGGCTCTGCTCCTTCTCGATTGCCGCGATGTTGGCACGATCCTCGTGAGCAGTGAATACTTTCAGGTCGAGGCGCTTTGACGGTCGTCAATGTGCGCGCGTCACCTGCATTTCCAGCTCATTCGCATTCCAAATTCCGCGATTGCGTTTTTGTTGCGTGACGCGACGTTCCGGCACATACTTCCAAAAAACAAGCCTGTCCGTATCAACCAGTGGACCGGCAATAGGGCCCGGAACTCCCGGGGAGGAACGCTCGCGATGACCGATCAGCCCGTGCGCTCCCCGGCGCCGGTGGCCGCGCTAGGCCGTCTCAACGCCGCTCTGTTGTTCGTTTGCCGATGGATCGCCATCGGCCTCGTCGCCGTCATCGCAGTGATCGTCATCGCGTCGGTCATCATGCGCTACGGCGTGAACAGCTCGCTCTCGTGGGCGGAGGACGCCGCCAAGTTCCTGATGGTCTGGCTGGCATTCATCGGTGCGCCGCTCGGCTTCCGGCATGGTGCGCACGTCTCGCTCGAACTCCTGCCTCCACTCCCATCGCTTGTGCATCGCATCATTCGTGTTGTCGTGCACGGGTCCGTATTTGCGCTGATGGTCTTGCTCGCACGCTACTCGTGGGCATTTGCCTGGAACGGTCGTTCGCAAGTTGCGCTGACGATCGGCGACGTCTCGATGTTCTGGATCTTCGTCTGCATGCCAATCGGATGCGCGCTCATGGCGCTCGTCGCGCTCGAGCTGATGCTTCTGACGATCTTGGGTATTCCCGAGCCGACGGTCGACGAGGAAGACATCATCTCGACGCAGGGCATGTAGCAACGCAATGTAGGGAGCTTGCGCGTGAGTTTCGTCTTTCTTTGGGTGTTCCTGGTGACCATGGTCATCGGTGTCCCGGTCGTCTTCGCGCTTGCTCTCGGCCCCCTCGTCGGCATCCTGGTCGACGGTCGCTCGGTCTTCCTGAACCTCATCCCGCAGCGCCTCTTCGTCGGCATCAACGTCTATCCCCTGCTCGCCATTCCGCTCTTCGTACTGGCGGGCGAGATCATGAATGTCGGCGGCATCACGCAGCGTCTCGTCGACTTCTCGCAGAAGCTCGTTGGTCATCTGCGCGGCGGACTCGGCCACGTCACGATCGTGTCGGCGACGGTCTTCTCCGGGATCAGCGGATCGGCCGTCGCCGATGCCTCGGCGCTCGGGAAGATCCTCATTCCAAGCATGGCGCGCGAGGGCTACCACAAGGACTACGCCGCCGCCGTCGTTGCTGCCGCGACCGTACTCGGCCCGATCATTCCGCCGAGTATCATCATGGTGATCTATGCCTACATCATGCAGATCAACGTTGCTGCCCTGTTTGCCGCCGGCTGCATTCCGGGATTGATCATCGGTGCTGGCTTGATGACGGCGAACTATTGGATTTCCAAGCGGCGCGGTTATCCTGTTTCGGAGCGGCGCGCGACGGTTCGGGAGATCGCCTTCTCGCTCAAGGGCGCGTTCTGGGCATTGGTCGCGCCGTTCCTCATTCTTGGCGGCATTCTGGGCGGCGTGTTCACGCCAACCGAGGCGGCGGCGGCGGCGGTACTCTATGCCTTCATCGTCTCGGTCGTCGTGACGCGGGAGCTTCCATGGCGGGAGCTGCCCGAAGTCCTCTATCGTACCGCGGTCATCTCCGCCGCAATCTTGCTCGTCGTTGGAACAGCGATGATCTTCTCGTGGGTCGCCGGGCTTTCCGGCGTCACGGTCAAGATCGGCGAGTATCTCTTCTCCCTGTCATCAAATCCCTATGTGCTGCTGTTCCTCGTCAACGTGCTGCTGCTGATTGCCGGCTGCTTCCTCGATGCCGGTCCTGCAATCCTCATCCTGGGCCCCATCCTCGGGCCAACGCTCGCGCAGCTCGGCGTGGATCCGCTCCATTTCGCCCTCGTCATGTGCGTAAATCTTTCGCTCGGCCTCGCGACGCCGCCGATGGGCCTGCTGCTGTTCGTGGTCTCGGCAATGAGTCGCGAGAGCGTCATGAAAATCGCAATCCAGATGTGGCCGTTCTATCTCGTGCACCTCGCTGCGATCCTCGTAGTGACCTACGTGCCCGAGACGGCCCTTTGGCTGCCGAGAGTGCTCGGCCTGTGAGTGCAAAAGAAGCAACTGCAAGGGAGCGATGGAGGAAACATGAAGACGCTGCGGACACTCGCGACGGCGATCGCGTTCTCACTCGCCGCAACTGCGCCTGCACTGGCGCAGTTTACACTGAAGATCGGCCATGTCGGTCCGGCGACGGACATCTCCGATGATCACGTGGCCTCGGTCTTTCTCAAGTCGTTCATCGAGAGCCGCTCGGGCGGTCGCATCAAGGTCGAGATCTTTCCAGCCTCGCAGCTCGGTGATTTCCGCGCGCACGTCGAGCAGGTCCAACTCGGCGGCATCGAGGCGACGCACACATCCGTCGGTGGCATCGGCCAGTTTTTTCCCGAGATCCAGGTTCTCGAGCTGCCGTATCTCATTCCCAACGATCTCATTGCCGAGCGCCTCGCACGCGGGCCACTGTTCAAGGAGATCCGGGACGCTGTCCTGAAGAAGACCGGTAACGTGCGGTTGATGTCGATCACCAATACGGGACGCTTCCGCTCGTTCTTCACGACCAGGAAGCCGATCTATTCGGCGGCCGATCTCAAGGGCATTAAGATGCGCACGGTGGATTCGCCGCTCGAGATCGAGTTCGTCCGTTACCTTGGCGGCAATCCGACGCCGGTCGTATGGGGAGAGCTCTACACCTCGCTCAAGACGAATGTCGTCGAAGGCACCAAGAACGCCGCGACCGACATTATCCCGACGAATATGCACGACTCGCTGAAGTTCGTGATCCTCGACGAGCACGCGTTTCTGTGGGGCTTCAACTGGGTCAGCGACAAGTGGCTGCAGTCGCTGCCGAAGGATCTTCAGGAGCTGGTCGCCGACGCGTTCGTCCAGATGGCCGACGTGCAGTTCCAGTACAACAAGGAGTACGAGGGCAAGAGTCTCGCCGTGTTCGCGAAGTCGGGCGGCAAGATCCATATTCCGACGGACGAGCAGCGCAAGACCTTCACCGTAGCCAAGGACCACATGCGCAAGTGGTTCATCGAGAAGTATGGCCCGGAGTGGGTTGAAAAGGCCGAGAAGGCCGTGGCTTCGGCTGAGGCCGACGTTGCGAAAGAGCGCGCGATCGTGCTCGGCCGCTGACTGCGGTCGACCGCACAGCGGTCCGCCGGGGGACGGACTGCCTTTGCCCCCTCCACCTCGGTTTGACCGGGCCGGAGGGGGCATGGCACTCTCCATCGATCATCGTCGCGAGGGATGAGGACGCCACCCATGGCCATGGACGCCGAGAAGCTGCGCAACTGGAAGTTCGACGACGTCATCCACGCGTTCGCCAAACGCGACACCATGCTCTATGCGCTGGGCGTCGGTTGCGGCAGTGATCCGCTCGACGAGAGTGAGCTGCGCTACGTCTACGAGGACGATCTCGTCGCACTGCCGACCATGGTGACGGTGCTCGGCTATCAGGGCTTCTGGCTCAAGGACAGCGGCACAGGTGTCGACTGGCGCAAGGTCGTGCACGGCGAGCAGTCCATCACCATCCACGCGCCCGTGCCGACCTCCGGCACGTTCATCGGCCGCTCGCGCATCACTGGCCTCATCGACAAGGGCAAGGACCGCGGCGCACTGCTCATCTCCGAGCGCGATATCATTGCCAAGGAGAGCGGCACGCATGTCGCGACGCTCGTCTCGACGAGCTTCCTGCGTGGTGATGGCGGCTTTGGCGGGCCGTCAGGGCCGACGCCGGCGGTGCATACGCTGCCCGAGAAGACGCCCGACGCCACGCTCGACATTCCGACGCTGCCGCGCCAGGCGCTCATCTACCGGCTTTCCGGCGACATGAACCCGCTGCATGCCGATCCGAAGGTCGCCGCGGTCGCCGGTTTCCGCGCGCCCATCCTGCACGGACTCTGCTCGTTCGGGGTCGCTGGCCGCGCGTTGGCCAAGCTCGTCTGTGGCGGCGACGCGAGCCGTATCAAGCATATGCAGGTGCGCTTTTCCTCGCCCATTTATCCGGGTGAGACCATCCGCACTGAGGTCTGGCGCAATGGAGCCGAAATCTCCTTCCGCTCGCGCTGCGTCGAGCGAGACGTCGTGATCCTTAACAATGGGCTCGCGCGTATCGCCGCCTAGGCAATCTCCTAGCGTCTGCTAGGTCTTGAACTTGATGAACTCGAGGAACTCGCGTAGCACGGTCGACCACCAGCCGACCGTCTCGTCGAAGTTCGCATTGCAGACGCCGCCGCGCAGATTGACGTTCATCTCGATCGTCGCATCGCCATCCTTGTCGATGGCGGCTTTGCCGAAGCGCTTGGATACATTCCACTCGTTCATGCGCTCGATGGTCTGCTTGATGTTCTGAGTGAAGCCGGCGCGGAACTGGACCGACGTGCACTGCTCGCCGTTCTTGCAGCCATAAAAATAGATCTGATAGCGCGCGCCGTGCATCCGCCCGTCGATCTTGGGATCACCGCGGTTGTCGGTGCCGATCTCCGCCGAGCCGTGACCGCGCGCAAGTTGGAAAATGCGGGACGGGTCGCTGCCATCGACAACGCTGGAGCACGAGGGTTGGGATTGGGCGAGGGCCGGGCCCACCGAAATCACCAAGGCGAAAAGCAGTGCGATCAAATGCATGGGTGAGGCTCCCGAGGGTGATCATTCGGCAGAAATGTATGCACCTCCGCGTTGGCACGATCAAGACGGCGCCGGACTTCATCCAACGCCCCGTGGCCGCGCTCCAACACACCCGCATAGGGGTCTGCGCTCTGACATATTGACTTTGCCGAATGCGAGCCCTCACCTAACGTTGAGAGTCCGTAGGCGCCGCAACGGGTCAAAACAAGGGGCCGCACCAAGGAGGAATCAATAGTGTCGGGCACGAGCACGCAGCAGATCGGGCAGCCGCAAGCGGGGAAGGGCGGCGGCCGCACCGCGAGCTACGACGTCATCATTGTCGGTGCCGGTTTTGGCGGCATGTACATGCTGCACCGGCTGCGCGAACTGGGTCTCAGCGCCCGTATTCTCGAGGCCGCGACCGGCGTCGGTGGCACCTGGTACTGGAACCGCTATCCCGGCGCGCGCTGCGATGTCGAAAGCATGCAGTATTCGTTCTCCTTCTCGCCGGCGCTGCAGCAGGAGTGGTCGTGGAGCGAGCGCTTTGCTGCCCAACCCGAGATCCTCGCCTATGCCAATCACGTGGCCGACCGCTTCGATCTCAGGCGCGATATCCAGTTCGAAACGCGGGTGACGGCGGCGCATTTCGACGAGAAGGCCAATCGCTGGCAGATCCTCACGGACGGTGGCGAGCAGTTCTCGGCGCGGTTCTGCGTGATGGCGACGGGCTGCCTGTCGACGGCCAAGTTGCCTGAGATCGAAGGACGGGATTCCTACAAGGGCGCGACCTATCACACCGGCTACTGGCCGCACGAAGGCGTCGACTTCACCGGCCTCAAGGTCGCGGTGATCGGCACGGGTTCGTCGGCGATCCAGGCTATCCCGGTGATGGCCGAGCAGGCCGCGCGTCTGACTGTTTTCCAGCGCACGCCCAACTATTCGATCCCCTCGCGCAATGGACCGATGACGCCCGACTACGAGGGGCCGTGGAAATCGAGGTACGAGCCGCGCCGCGCCAAGGCGCGCACCATGCGCACGGGCATTCTCTACGACGCGAGCGATGCGAATTTCGGCATCAACGACGTTTCGGCAATGGCAGTATCCGAGGAGGAGCGCCGGCGCGTCTACGAAGCGCGCTGGGCGGCCGGTGGCACGTCGTTCATGGCCGCCTTCAACGACCTGATCACCAACCAGGCCTCGAATGACACGGCCTCCGAGTTCGTGCGCTCGAAGATTCGCGAGATCGTGAAGGACGCCGCGACGGCCGAGATCCTGTGCCCGAAGGACTATCCCATCGGCACGAAGCGCATTTGCGTCGATACGGACTACTTCGAGACATACAACCGACCCAACGTCGAGCTCATCGATCTGAAGGCGACGCCGATCGGGGCCATCACGCCGAAGGGCGTTCGCACCACGGACGGCGAGCGCGAGTTCGACGCGATCGTCTATGCGACCGGCTTCGATGCCATGACCGGCACGCTCATGAACATCGACATCCGCGGCCGCAAGGGACTGGCGCTGCGCGACAAGTGGGCGGACGGCCCGCAGACCTATCTCGGGCTGATGTGCGCCGGTCTCCCGAACCTCTTCATGATCACCGGCCCGGGCAGCCCGTCAGTGCTGAGCAATATGATCGTGTCCATCGAGCAGCATGTGGATTGGCTGATCGATGCGCTGGCGCACATGCAGAAGAATGGCATTACGACCATCGAGCCGACAGGCGACGCCGAGGCCTCCTGGGGGCAGCATGTGAACGAGGCCGGCTATCGCACACTCTACGTCAAGGCCGCATCCTGGTACATGGGGGCGAACGTCGTCGGCAAGCCGCGCGTCTTCATGCCATACATCGGCGGCGTCGGTGTCTATCGCCAGGAGTGCGATGAGATCGCCGCCAAGGGCTACGAGGGCTTCGTGCTGACGCAGCAGGCACGCGCCGAGGCGGCCGAATAGCCTCCACACTGCTTGCGCAAACAAAAAAGCGGCCGCTTCGGTTTGTCCGAAGCGGCCGTCGCATATTTAGTCTAGCTGGGCAGATTAGCCACGGCCGCCGCGTTCACCGCCGCCACCACCGCGACCGCCTCCACCACCGCCGCCGCCTCCGCGTCCGCCACCGCCGCTCTCGCGGCCGCCGCCACCACCGCGGCTCATGCCACGGTCACCGCCACCACTGCGGCCGCTCATACCACGATCGCCACCGCGACTGCGACTGCTCATGCCGTCACGACCGCCGGATCGGCCACGATCTACGCTGCGTCGATCGGAGCGAGAACCACGATCCGCATCGCGACCGCGACGGTCACCGCGATCGACGCGACGCCTGTCGCCGCCACGGTCCCAGTCGCGATTGCGGCGATGCCAGTTGCGGCTGTGGTGGCGCCAGCCGTGCCAGCCCGGCCCGCCGCCCCAGCCATAGCCGCGCCGCCATCCATAGCCGCACCAGTACCAACCGGGGCCGTTCCAGGCATCCCAGTAGTAACACCAGCGACGGCCACCGAAGACGATGATCTGCGTCTTCTGAACCATCGCACTCGGATCTATGAGTGTCTTCGTGCCCGTTCCGCCCGTGACGGGGGCGGCTTGTGCGCTTGTGAAAAATGCGCCGGCAATCAGAAATGCTGTGCCTGCGCCCACACGTCTCAAGGACATTGGGTGTCTCCTTCCACACGTCGAGAAATGACGACGTTGCCGAAGCGCACACCCGAAAGCCGGGGCCCGGCACGCTTGGCTCAGCAGCCGCACTGCGGTGCTGACACGGCCGGCGCCATTGCACCGGCCGTGATTGTCGTCTCCGTACTTAACAACGCGTGAAGGAGATATGTGTTCCCGTTACTGGACGGTCGTCACCTCGAGTGTGCCGGCGCCTGTGCGCGCATGAAGATCGGGACGGTACATGTCCTCGACCGAAGCTGCCGGATGCACATAACGGCCGGGCGTCACCGCGCGAACGATGTAAGCGACTGTCGCCGAGGGCTTCGAGCCACTGCCGTTCTCGCGATCGAAGTAGTCGAAGGCCGCGACGAAGCGGTCATCGCGATATTCGGTGTGCGCCGGCTTGCCGGCCGTCTGCGCCCACGCGAGGCTCTTCGTTTCGCCGCTGTCGACGAGCCGCGGGTTCTCGATCTCGAAGCCCGCCGGCAGGCGATCGACGAGCAGCACGCGTCCGCCTGTATGCTGGCCCTCGATCTTGAGGACGACTACCACGCGATCGTTCTGCTTGATGCTCATCTTCGCGTTTTCCGCGGTGATCGGCGCGCCATCGAGCGTGTGATAGCTGCGCGAGATCGTGAAGCCCTTGGAGGTCGCGGGCTCGGCTGTAAGGGCCGATCCCGTCACCGAGACGACGGCGGAGACAGGCGCCTCGCCGCTGTTGACGATGGCGAGACCGCCTTGCCCGACATCGGCTGACGTGAGGGCGCGCGTCAGCTCGCCGCTGTGCACCGTCCCGTTCACCGTAAGGCGTGTGCCAGCCGCGGCATCGCTCAGTGCGCGAGCCGCAAGCAGCATCCAGGCCTGTTCCTGCGTCGACGTATAGGTCCGCGTGGCCTGGGCGCGTTCGATGACGCGCGCGAGCTGCGGCGCCTCGCTGACGAGCGTGCGCGTTTCCGAGACGAGCGTCAGCACGGCAGCGCTGTCGCGCAGACGCGAGCCGTAGTCGGCGCGGCTTTGGTCCGTGCCGTCATCGCCCATGCGGGCAAGCGCCGCGCGGAAGGCCTTCTCGGCACGCGGCTTGTCGCCGGTCATGGCGAGGGCCGCGCCGAGCTGGGCCTGCGCCAGCGCCGACGAGAAGCGCTCGAGACGCGTGTCGGCGTAGTAGCGCAGCTCGCCGACCGGCGCGCGGCCATTGCGGGCGAGGACGTAGAGCGCATACGCGCGGTCCTCGCCGCCCTTTTCGAAGTCCTGGGCATAGGAAATGAAGTTGGCCAGTCGATCGAGCGCTTGGCCGAGCTTTCGCTCCGGCACGGCGTAGCCGAGCTCCTTGGCACGCGTCAGGAAGTCCGTGACGTAGCCGGTGAGCCAGAGATCGGGCTCGCCCGGTCCCCAGATGCCGAAGGCACCGGAAGAATCCTGCATTTCGAGAACGCGGGCGACGGCTTTGTCGACACGCTCCTTGAGCTGGCTTTCCTCGGCGAGGCCGATGCGCTTCGCGACATCATTCACGTAGAGCAGCGGCAGCGCGCGGCTCGTCGTCTGCTCGGCGCAGCCATAGGGAT
>JAEZAW010000230.1 GCA_023430315.1 Pseudomonadota bacterium
GCTCGGCAGGCGCCGCGACCGCGGTCGGGCTTTCGTCGTTCACGGAATTCGGCCTCCAGGTACCTGAATCCTGCGTGCGTATACCACTATATGGGGGCCGGGGTCACGGTGTGGCAGATCTATAGATCGCGCCTTCGGCACGAGCGAGGCTGCTGCCTCGCGCTCCGCATCGTGCCGAAGGCGCGTGTCTTCGACACGACGGACACCCCCGGAACCCCCGTCTTTTATTACTTTCTGCGCGATACTGATGTCGATGTTCACAAAAGCGGGTGGGTTCGGGAGGGTGTCCCTCCCGATTGGGGTCCGGGGACTAGTCCCCGTCGCGCCGCAGGCGCGAGCTATTCGCTGTCGCGAGGCACATCGCGCATCAGGAATGCCACCGGCACGGAGAGCGCGGCCGTGATCGCGAACAGATAGAACGCATTGATATAGCCGATCATAGCGGCCTGTCGCTGCAACTCACTGGCAAGCGCGAGAAGCCCGCCCTGGCTGTCGAGGTTCCAGAGACCCACGACACCCGGAAAAGCGAGCACTTTATTGAAAGGTGAGATGTGCTCGGTAAGGGTCGAGTAGCTTGCCGCTGTCGAACGCACGAGCAGGACGATCGAGAGCGAGATGAAGAGGCTCGATCCGAAATTGCGCACGAGATGGAAGACGGACATGCCATCGGTAATGCGGCCCTTGTCGAGCGTTGCGAAGGCGAGCACGGACATGGGCGTGAAGGCGAGGCCGAAGCCGAAGCCCTGCAGGGCGTTCGTCCACGCGACGTCGAAGTCCGTGAGGTTGATGTCGAGATTGGCCATGCCCCAGCCGGCAAGGGCCTGACAGGCGAGACCGAGCGCGAGCGTCGTGCGTGGATAGAGTCGTGTCATGGGCACGATGATGAGAAACGAAGCCCAGTTGCCGAGGCCCCGCGCGGCAAGCAGCAGGCCGATGGAGCTGTCGGGATAGCCGCGCAAATCGTGCAGGAGGCCGGGGAAGAGCGCGATCGCGGTGAAGCTCAGCGCGCCCATGACGAAGGCCACGATCAGGCCCAGCGCGAAGTTGCGGTCGAGCAGCAAAGTCGGATCGAGGAATGGCTTCTTGGCGCTGAACGTATGGACAATGAAAACCCAGAACGCGCCGATCGCGATCAGCAGCTCGATCCAGATCTCCGTCGACTCGAACCAGTCGAGCCGATTGCCGCGATCCATGATGAGCTGCGCGGCGGCGATGGCGACGGAGAGCGCAATGAAGCCCGTCCAGTCGAAGTGGCGGTTCTCACGTGAGGTATGTTCGGAGAGCGCGAACCATGCGCACGTGCCGGCGATGATGCCGGGCGGCACGATCATGAGAAAGGCCGCGCGCCAGCCGTAGTGCTCGCTGATGAAGCTGCCGACGAGCGGGCCAGATACCGGGCCGATGACCCCGCCGATACCCCAGATCATCATCATGAGCGCGTGCTGATGGCGCGGGAATGTCGCGAGGATGATCGCCTGCCCCATGGGCATGATCGGAGCGCCGAAGAGACCTTGTCCGACGCGAAAAAGGACGAGGGTCTCGAGGCTGGTTGCGAAGGCGCAAAGAAGCGACGAGACCGTGAAGCCCAGCGTCGAGCCGAACATGACCGTGCGCCAGCCGAGCCGGCTCGCCAGCCAGCCGACCAGCGGTGTGCCGATGGCCGTGGCAATGAGGTTGAACGTGATCACCCAGGCAATCTGGTCCTGGGTCGCCGACATCGATCCCTTGATCTGCGGTAGGACCACATTGGCCATAGTGATCGTCATGCCGAAGAGCAGCGTGCAGAGCTGCACCATCAGCAGGATGAGCCATTGGCGGCCTGTGACGCTGCCGAGGCCGGACGATGCGGTCTGCGTGGTCATGTCTGTCGATGAGTGGATGAGGGCCCGCGCGGCAAGGGCGGGGCGTGCCGCGGCATAAGATCAGTTAACCGCCCCACTGTCACCCGTCGGGTTTCGCAGGTGCGCTAGGAATGCGCTCGGGAACAGGAGGCTCGCCCCAGCGTTGCATACCTGCCAGTATCGCGCCGACAGAGGACGCTTGCGGGAGTTGCCGCCATGAACATCGAGAGGCTCGATTTCGCGCCGGACGGGTTCATTCCCAACAACCCTGCGCTGGCTTTCGTCTGCTATCGCGGCGCGCTCGATGTCGCCGGCCGAGCAGCAGAGCAGAGCCTCATTCGCCATTTCGCCGGGAATGGCTGGAGCGATGCGTGGATCAACGGCATCTATCCCTTTCAGCACTATCACGCGACGGCCCACGAGGTGCTTGGCATTGCCAGGGGACGGGCGCTCGTCCAGTTCGGCGGCCCTCATGGCCCGCACCTCGAGGTGGCTGCAGGGGATGTCGTGCTGATCCCGGCGGGAGTCGGTCATTGCCGTCTCGACATGAGCGGCGACCTTTCGGTCGTGGGCGCCTATCCCGAGGGGCAGGAAGCCGATCTGCGCCGCGATACGGCCGGCGACTTCCGGGGCGCTGCCGAGCGGATTGCCAAGGTTCCGCCGCCGCAGCGCGACCCCGTGACCGGCGCAGCATTTACTGTGGCACCGGCATCCGGCCGCTGAGCGCAGGGCCCTTGGCAGCTTTACGGTTTTCATCCTCCAGGCACTCGACTATGTATCTGCCCCGGCGGCGGGCCTCCCGCCAGCCCTTCCTGGAGTGCGCCGACATGACTGCCAATGCCCCCGTGCCGAAGCCGGGCATCCTCGACATTCAGGCCTATGTTCCGGGCGAGAGCTCGGTGCCGGGCGGCCTGAAGCCGATCAAGCTCTCGTCCAACGAGACGCCGCTCGG
>JAEZAW010000242.1 GCA_023430315.1 Pseudomonadota bacterium
GCTGGAGGACGAGCGCCCGCGCCGGAACTCCCGCCGCCGACTTTTTGGCGAAGAAGGAAAGCGCGGAGAGATCCTCGCCCATAACCATGGTCACGCGAGGGCCGATCCACATCATGGCCGTGATCGCGGAGACGAGGCCGAAACAGATGAGCCCACCGACAATGCGGCCGCCTCCGGCACCGAAAATATGCTCGCCGGCGACCAAACCGACATTGAGTTGCCCCGCTAGGCGCTCCATGGGTGTCGTGTAGAGGAACACGGCATTCAGCGCGACGTACAGAACCATGACGATGAGCACACCCGCGACTAGCGCTGGCGGCAGCGTGCGCGCGGGATCCTTGATCTCATCGGCGATGTAGGTCGCCGCGTTCCAGCCGGAGTAGGAGTACATCACGTACATGAGGCCGATCGCGAACGGCGCGCTGACGATGTAGCTCAGATCGCCCGACGAGGGCGCGAAGGAGATGGGCTGCGGCGTGCCGAAGATGAGGCCGCAGAAGATGAGGCCCACGATCAGAGCCACTTTGAGGTAGGTCGCGACGTTCGTGAAAAGTGCGCCGGGTTTGGCGCCGCTCAGCAGGACCAGCGTGACGCCCCAGACGGATGCCAGCGCGAGCCACACCTTCGGCGCGCCGGGAAAAACGCCGGCGAAATAGTCGCCAAAAGCCATGGCAGCGAGTGCCACGGGCGCAGCGAAACCGACCGTCGCCGATATCCAGCCGGCGAGAAACCCGAGGGCGGGATGATAGATGCGCGAGAGAAAGTTGTATTCGCCGCCCGAGCGCGGCAGCGCCGTCGCAAGCTCGGCATAGGAGAGCGCCCCGCAGAGTGCCACGATGCCGCCCACCGTCCAAAGCGTGACGACCGAGAACCCCGTCGGCAGGTCGCGGACCTGAAAGCCGAGGCTCGTGAACACGCCGATCCCGATCATATCGGCGACGGCAAGCGCGGTGGCCGTCGCGAGGGTTACGGTGGCAGAACCGGCCTCGCCCATGGTGGCAGCCGGCTTGGAACTGTCGGAAGAGGCCATCGTTGCTCGCGTATGGGATGCGGGTCGCCGCGCACTGTAACCGAGGGTCTGAGCACTCACAATGAGTTACGGGCCCGGATTGCCTCAGCGAGCGTTGACGGGTTCATAACCACGTTCTGGCCAAGAATGTGAGATTCTATTCAGGTTCGAGTGTTGCATCAGCATAGGGGTGGCGCGCCCCGTCACCGAACGGGCTGGAGAACTTCGACCGACGGCATGGCTACCGCAGAGATATCAGCGCTGGCAGTCTCGGCCGTGCGGCACTCCCGCGTGGCAGTGCTAGGCGTGCGCCTCGTTCTGCTCCTTTGTCTGCTCGCGCTTGTCACGGAGCCGGCCGCGGCGCAGCAGCCAGCCCGCCGGGTCGCCACCAGTGGCTGGGTCGTGTCTACCGTACCGACGCCGCACGCCGTGGTCTCGCGCCAAGGCCCGCTGCCGAAGTCGGTCACGCGGCTCGCATCGCTCAATGCGGCCCCCTTCCCCTACGAGGGCTTTGTGCCGGGCGCCAACCGTCCCTTCATCGAGGCGGACGAGACGGGGCGCCGCTTCCATCGCACGCCCGGCGGTCGCGTCTATTGGGAAGACGAGAAGTACAACGATCCCCGTGTGCTCCTGCACATTCCGCGCGGCTTCGACATCCGCCGTCCGGGCCTGCTCGTGTTGTACTTCCATGGCCACCGCGCCAACCTGCGTCGCGACGTGTTCATGCGCCAGCGCGTGCCGTGGCAGGTGTCCATGTCGCGCAGCAACGCGGTGCTCGCAGCGCCGCAGTTCGCCGTGAACGCATCCGACTCGAGCGCCGGCAAGCTCTGGCAGCGCGGCGCGCTTCGTGACTTCATCGATGAAACGGCCAGCCGCCTCGCCACCATGCACGGCGACCCGCGGTCCGAGGCAACATTCGCCAATCTGCCGGTGGTGATCGTCGCCTACAGCGGTGGTGTCGGACCGGCGTCATGGGCCATCCGCAATGGCGATCTCGGATCGCGGCTGCGCGGCATCGTGCTGCTCGATGCGGCCTACGGCGAGATGGGTGTGTTCGCCGACTGGATCGCGCGCACGCCCAATGCCTTCCTGCTCAGCACCTATACGGGCTCGACAGAGGGACGTAATCGCGAGCTGAGGGGCCTTGTCGAGGCTCGCGGCCTGCAGGCTTTGGACGCCGTACCGCCGCGCATCGAGCCAGGCAACGTTGCCATCGTGCCGGCGGCGAGCGGTGCCACGCACCACGATTTCCTGCTACGCGCCTGGACTGACGACCCGCTGCGCGACCTACTCGCCCGCGTGCGCGGCTACCCGCGGATGTAGCGACGCTACTTCGCCTCTTCCTTCACGCTCTTGAACACCTCCGACGCGACCATCATTGCGTCGCGGATCACGGGTGCGCCGACATAGCCGATGAGGTGGAGCAACACCTCCGTCAGCTCTTCCTCCGTCCAGCCCTGCTTCAAGGCAAAGCGCAGGTGAATGTCTAGCTCGGGATAGCGGCCGGTTGCAGCATCCGACACGACGCAGACGAGCGTGCGCGTCTTGAGATCGATACCCGGCCGCGTCCACAAGACGCCGAAGATGCCCTCGGTCGCCACGTCGATGAATTTCTTCATCACCGGGTCCTTGGCGTATGCCGCCGCGTTGCGCTCAAAATCCTTGTCTCCACGCAGCTTACGGCGCACGGCCTCGCCGCGCTTGTAGACGTCGCTTGTCGTCATCGGGCATTCCTCCATTTTTTGATTATCGACTATTCGGCTGCGCGCGCAGCGATGTCCGGCGCATCAGGAACCGGCGTCCGCGCGACGATCGGCACGACCTCCTCGGCAAAGCGGCGCATCATGCGATGGCGCGCCTCGCGCGGCACGCCTGCCGTCGCATTCGACACGATGAAGTAGTCGAAGCCGATGCTGCGCAGGCGCGTGATCTGCGCCGCAATCGTCTCCGGCGTGCCGACGAGATTGCGATCGAGGATCGGATCGATCTTCTCGGGATCCGCCATTTCCTTCATGCCGCCGAAGATCTTCGCGAACTGCTGGTAACCCTCGATATCGGCCCAAGGCGTCGAGTCGACCGTGTAGTGCTCGGCCTGGAGCTTGTAGTAGCGCGAGAGATGGTGGCGTGCTTCGGCGCGCGCCTCGTCCTCCGTGTCCCCGATGAAGCACTTGCAGCTGATGGGCAGCGTGACATCGGTCGCAAAGCCGCGCGACGCGGCGCGCTCGCGCCAACGAGTCAGAATCTTGAGCAGGAGATAGTCCGGAAATTGCGCGAGCGAGAGCGGCGGCAGGCCGAGATCGGCCATGATCTCCGCACTCTCGGGGCTGCCGATCGCACCGTAGAAATTCGGCCGGTTGTCGCCGAGCGTAGGTCGCACCACGATCTCGCGATCGAGGACGAGATGCCGGCCCTTGTAACGGAAGGGCTTGCCCTCGAGCGCAAGCTGCAAGACTTCCCAGCATTCGCGGAAGCGCTCGCGCGCCTCGGTCATGGGCACGCGCATGGCGTCGTACTCGAGCTTGGCCGTGCCGCGCCCCATGCCTATGTGCAGCGGCCCATCCGTGAGCGTGCGGAGCATCGAGACATCTTCGGCGAAGCGCACCGGATCGTACCACGGCAGCACCATCACCGCCGTGCCGAGCCCGAGACCTGGGCAAGCTGCTGCAATGTGCGAGAGCAGCATCAGCGGATTGGGCGTCGGGTAGTAGTCGGAGAAGTGGTGCTCGACGAGCCACACGGATTCGTAGCAGAGCTCTTGCGCCCGCCGCGCATCGCCGACCGCTTCGCGGTAGAGCGTCGCATCGCTGGCGCCTTCCGCATCGACGGCACCAATCTGCACCGCATAGCGCGCTAGTCTGGCCATTGCCGCTCCTCTCTTTTGCCTTGACGTTTTCTCCCTGATCGCGAGGCTATCGCGGTTTGCAAGGGTGGTCATCCCTCTCAGTTCCATGCGCATGGAGCTATGACGTCCCAGCGCAGGTGTGTGGTTCCGGAAGGCGCGGAGAAGATCAGACATGACGATGCCAATGCTTTTCACGCCGATTACGCTCCGCAGCGTGACGCTCAAGAACCGCGTCGTCGTCGCGCCCATGCACCAGTATTCGGCGATCAAGGGCCACGTCACCGACTGGCATCTCATGAATGCAGGCCGCTATGCCGCGGGTGGCGCCGGCATGGTCATGATGGAGTCGACCAAGGTCGCGCGGAATGGCTGCGGCACGGTCGGCGACACCGCACTGTGGGACGACAGCTTCATCGAGGGCTTCGCGCGCTGCGCGACCTTCATCAAGCAGCAGGGAGCCACCGCCGCCATCCAGCTCGGCCATTCCGGCCGCAAGGCGCGGCTCACACGCCCCTGGGAAGGTGGCAAGCCGCTCAAGGGTGACGAGCCCGAGGTCTACGATTGGGACGACTGGGAACTTGTCGCGCCGAGCGCCGTGCCGCACTCGGACAAGGCACCTGTGCCGCGCGCGCTCTCACACAATGAAGTGCGCGATTTCGTCGGCAAGTGGGGCGATGCTGCGGTCCGCGCCGACAAAGCCGGCTTCGACGTGCTGGAGATCCACGCAGCGCATGGCTATCTCATTCATCAGTTTCTCTCGCCGGTCGCCAACGTGCGGACGGACGAGTACGGCGGCAACGAGATGAACCGGATGCGTTTTGCGCTCGAGGTGGCCGAGCACGTGCGCTCGGTCTGGCCAGCGGAAAAGCCGCTCTTCATGCGCCTTTCCTGCGAGGATGATGCGGGCTTCGGGCCAGCCGAGAGCATTCGGCTCTCGCGCCTGCTCAAGGACAAGGGCATCGATGTGATCGACTGCTCGTCGGGCGGCACGCTCAACTATTCGCCCATGGATGGCGAACGCTCCAAGAAGTACGGCTATCAGGTGCCTTACGCGGAAGCGATCCGCAAAGAGGCTGGCATCAAGACCATGGCGGTCGGGCACATCGTCCATGCCGATCAGGCCGAGGCAATCCTGCGCGAAGGACGTGCCGACCTCATCGCGCTGGCACGCGAGCTCATGTACAATCCCAATTGGGCCATGGATGCCGCACAGAAGCTCGGCGCCGATCCGGATTTCATGCTCGTGCCACCACCCATGCGCTACTGGCTCGCGAAGCGCGCGAAGTCCGCCTTCGAAGGCAAGCCCTCGACGTGGTCGAAAGGTCTCGGCGATCACTAGTTCGGCAATCAAATGCTGATCGCGCACCTCTCCGATCCGCACGTCCGCCCGCGCGGCGTTCTCTATCAGAACCTCGTCGACTCGAATGCGATGTTCGAGGCGGCCGTGCACCATCTCAACGCTCTGTCACCGCGGCCCGATGTCGTGATCCTGAGCGGTGATCTCGTCGATTTCGGCAGCGAGGAGGAATACGCACACGCGCGCGAATTGCTCGCTCCGATCCGTGAACCGCTGCTCATGATCCCCGGCAATCACGACGAGCGAGAGGCCATGCGGCGGAGCTTTCCCGATCATGCGTATTGGCCGAAATCCGGACCGCTGAGCTTCTCTGCAACCGAGTTCGGTCCAGTCCGCATCATCGGCTTGGACATCACGGTGCCAGGCAAGCACCATGGCGACATGGACGATGCGGCCGTCGCGTGGCTCGACGCGACGCTCGCGCGCGAGCCCGATCGCCCGACCATCATCATGATGCACCAGCACCCGTTCGCGAGCGGCATTCCCTACATTGACAAATACGATTGCCGGCGCGGCGAGCGTCTCGCCGAAGTCGTCTCACGCTATCCCGCAGTCGTGCGCATTCTGTGCGGTCACATTCACCGCCATATGCAGTTGCAGTTCGGCGGGACGATCCTCTGCACAGCACCGAGCACGACGACAGCCATCGCGCTTCGTCTCGATCCCGCGGCTGCACCAGCCTCCTACGTCGATCCGCCGGCCATGCTGCTCCATCACTGGCAGCCGGATACCGGACTGATCACCCACTACGTGCCGATCGGCGATTTCCGCGGACCTCTTCCCTTCGCTTGAGTGAAGCGGTATCGGTGCCCTACTGCCGCGCGCCGACAGCCTTTGGCTGATCGGTCAATGCTTCAAGTGCCGCTCGCGCATGTACGCGCCCGGCGCCAAACTCATCGTCAGGTCCCTTGAGACCGAGATCCTCGGAAGTCTCAGCTAGGACCCGCAACACATCCTCGGGCCGTATATTCGGCATTTTCTCGAGAATGAGCGCCATGATGCCGGACACATAGGCCGCAGACATGGAAGTCCCCGACATGAACATGTGACCGTTCTTCAGCCCAGGCACGAGAATGTCGACACCCGGCGCGGCAAATGAAATGTAGGAGCCGCGATTTGCGTGCGTATAAAGCCGCTGGGCACTATCGAGCGCTGTCACCGCGATGACATCCGGGTAGGCCGCTGGATATGACGGCGCAGCCTCGGGTCCTCCATTGCCGGCCGCAGCGACGAGGATGACGTTGCGGCGCGCTACTGCCGCAACCGCCCGCTCGATAGCCGGATCGCGGCCACCGCTGAAGCTCAGGTTGATGATCTGTGCGCCGTGCTGCACGGACCAGTCGAGCGACTTCAGAATGATGAAGCTCGTCGATTCCGGCAGATCGCGCTTCGGCACGGCAAAGAAGGCGCGCACGGCGAGCAATTTCGCATCGGGAGCAATGCCCGAGACGAGGCCACGCGCGCGGATGATGCCGGCAATGGCCGTGCCATGCACATCAGGCTTCGCATCTTTGGTGCCCGTCGCGTCGAATGCCTCGCTGACGGCGCCTTTGAGATCGCTGTGCGCCTGATCGACGCCTGAGTCGATTACGGCGATCTTCACGCCACGACCCGTCGCAAGCTCGTGTGCGCTTTCCGCACCGACCATGTCGAGCGCGTACTGCGCCGCACGCGCAGCTCCACCCGCACCGGCCTGGCGCTGATAGATCATGTTCGGCTGGACCAGCATCACGCGGGGATCTGACGTGAGGGCAGCGATCACGGTCTGCACCGGACGCTGATCGCTGATGCGATAGACCTGCGCGCGCGCCTCGAGCAGGGCCACATTCGAGCTGCTCACGAGTTGCAAGCGATGCGTCTGAGCGAGCTGGCCTTCCGTCTCGCCAGGCTGGTTTGCGGCGACGAGTACGAGCACCTGCCGCGCCACGGAGAGATCGGGCGCGCCCGCCTGTGCCTGCGGCGCGCGCTCCTGGCGCGTGCCGTAGGCGCGCGGAGGCGGTCCGCTGCTGCCGCCACCAGGATTGGGCAGGACGATGATCGGCGGGATCTTTCCGCCACCGGGCGGCGAGCGGTCAGGGCACGCCGGGCGACCACGCACGCCACACGTCGGCTTTTTCTCATCCGCCGTTTTGTCCTGGCAGGCGGGACGGCCCGGCACACCACAACGCGGCTTGGATTTCTTCTCCTCGGTCAGCTTTCCAGGACGCGGACGACGACGTTTGCGTTCTTCTTCTTCCTGCTGCGCAGCCATGATCCCGAGAATGACCAAGCCTGTACCCACGGAGACACCGACGCCTCCGCCGCCGCCTCGTCCACCTCTGTATTGCCCATCACGCCCGCCGCGTCCCTGTGCCTCCGCGTCGGAGTAAGCCGCGAGCGTCAGGAGCACCGCGAGCGCAGCCAGTGCAGCTGTTCGAGAGAACGAGATGAAGAACATGACTCTTCCACTCCCATCGGGCGATCGAGCGCCCGTCCAAGTCTCAGCGACCTGTCATCACGGCTCTGATGAGATCCTTGCGCGCAAGAATGGCATCAAAACGCTTCCGCTGTTCGTCACCCGTCGCATTGTCCTCGAAGCGAACGCTGTAAAATCCGCCCGGCAGCGGCCCATCGACCACTCGCAGGCGATTATCCGCCAGTATACGCGTGATCTCAGCGACGGCAGCTTTGTCCGTGAAGGCAATCAGAGCAACAGCACCATGATCGGCCTCGACGCCCGGGCGAGAGGCGGTCTGATAGCCACCACCGCCGGTGTCCTGCGTGAGAAGCGTGCCGAGCGCCGCCGCCTGCAGGCAGATGATGACCACGGCCGCCGCGGCAGCCCAGCGCACGGCTCCCGGCGTCGGCGCCTCGAAGAGTGACTTCACGCCGTCAATGAGACCCGCAAACCACGATTTCACCACGCTGGCGGGCGTCTCCGTACGGGCGAGCAAGGAGACCGCCGAGGCGAGGCGCGGCTGAATGGCCTCGTTGCCCTCGATCGTCGCCGTCTGCTCCTCGGCAATGAGCGCAAGCTGATGATGCACGTCCGGATGCTGCTCGAGGTAGGCCTCGACCCGCGCCATATCGGCCTCATCGAGCCTGCCGGTCATGTACCAGGGGAGGAGCATCTCGATCTCCTCGCGCTCGGAAAGTTGTTCGTCGATCCCGCTCATGGCCAGCCTCTGTCGATCCCTGCTGCCGCCAGCAGCTCCGAGAGTTTTTTTCGTGCGTAGAACATCCGCGTCTTCACTGTGTTCAGCGGAATGCCCAGGATTTCACTCACCTCGTTGATCGACTTCTCGTGATAATAGACGAGATCGATGATCGTTCGGTGCTCCGCTGAAAGCTCGCCAATGCACCGGCGCATCTGCGCGGCCTTGTCGAGCTTCTGCGCGGCGACCTCGGGGTCATCGCCGTCGTCGGCAATGGCGCCCGCACTTTCCTCGTCGATGGCCTCCTCACGCCGGCGCCGCATGACGCTGACCGCACGATTGTGGGCGATCGAGAGGAGCCAGGTGCCGACCGACGAGCGGGCCTCGTAGCTGCCCGCATTGCGCCATGCTTCGAGAAAAACCTCATTTGTCACCTCCTCGGCGACGGCTTCCCGGCGAACAATACGCAGCACGAACCGGTAGACGCGCAGCTGATGCCGTCCGAGCAGCGCCCGCAGTGCCGCCTGGTCCTGACCCGCGATCCGAGTGATCAGCGTCCGGTCATCCGTCTGGTCCTGCATTGCGCAACCTGGATCTATTGGCTCTGTCGCAGCGAGATGAAAATTGGTTCATTCAATCCGGCAAAAATTCTCAGATTGCCGGACGGAGCGCCCTCCCGGCCGGACTAACCCGGCCGGCCGCATCCTATGCCATGTTTTCGGCCGGATGCGGTTAATGTCCGTTCGGCAAAAGCCGCTCGGGTGCTCCGTCGGATTGAGCGGGCAAAAGGTTCGGATCGAGCAGAACTCTGACTCTAGGCCGGATCGAAGAGCTTGAGGCCGATAACACCCGCGACGATCAGGCCGATACATGCGATCCGCGCAACCGTTCGGGGCTCACCGAGCAAGGCCATGCCGAGGACCATGGCGCCGGCAGCGCCGATCCCGACCCACACGGCATAAGCCGTTCCGATCGGCAGGGTACGAGCGGCGATGGACAGCAGGTACAAGCTGAGCACTATGGCCGCGATCGTCCAGATCGACGGCCAAAGCCGCGTGAAGCCCTCTGAGTACTTGAGGCCGATGGCCCAGCCGATCTCGAGAATGCCGGCAGCGACGAGCAATGCCCAAGCCATGGTGACGATCTCCATGATATGGGGTCGTCCCCGTTATCTGCCGCAGCGGCGCCGAGGTCGTCCTCGGCACGGAGGGATATAGGGTCTTGGCTCTCGCGATGCCATAGGCCTCAGCCCACGGGTGTCTCGGCGTGCGTGAGCCCCAGCAAGGCCGGCTCCGGATCATTGATCAGAAAGGTCGGCACTTGGGCCATGCGGGCTTGCATCGGCCCCTTGTCCTCGAAGGCTGCGCGGAAGGCGGCGACATCGCCGACACCGAGCCAAGCCCTGGCGACGCTGCCGCAGAGAAAAGCCCCATCCCATGCCGCCGTCGCCAGAACGATATCGCCCGTGATGCGGCCAAGCATCCGCGAGAGCATGGCCACCGTCCGCGCCGCGGGCAAATTCCGCGCCGCCATGGCAAAGACCGCGTCCGCCGTGTGCCGGACTTCGCCGCTGCGGTCCTGCAAGTGCGCAGCGTACAGGCGCGCGACGCCGGCACCGGAAATGAGATCCTCGACCGTCCGCCCATAACCGATCACGGCCGCTTCCTCGACGCTCGCCGATGCGAGTGACATGTGTCCGGCCTCGCCGGCCGCAACAGCCCATCGGCCTCTCGTAGCGCGCACAGCCGTCGCTGCACCGAAACCCGTCCCGACATTCACGGCAATGCGGTTGCCGGTAAGTTCCGACTGCACGACGACGCCGACGGGCGTGACGTCCGATGGCTGCAGGTGCGGCAGCAGCAGACCCACGGCCTCGAGGTCGTTCACGAGCGCGACCGGCACGCCGCCAAGATGCTGCGAGACTTCCCGCGCCGAGATCGACCACGACGCATTCGTGAGCTGTACGACGTCATCGTCGACGGGGCCGGCAGCAGCAATGCACACACTCTTGCACCAGCTCCGATCGGCAGCCGAGCCGATGTCGGCAAGATAAGCTGTCAGCGCCTCTGCGAACGATGCCGCGCCCGCCGTCGGATAGATCCGGATCTCGCCGAGATCGCCCGGATCGGCACTGATGCCGAAGCGGCTCCTCGTGCCGCCCACATCCGCAACGATCCGACAGGCCGTCATGACGCACGATCCGACGGCGCCGACCTCAGCGCCTCAAGGAATGCCTCGCGCCAGCGCGTGACGTTGTTCGTCCTCACGCGCTGGATAAGCGCCTCGTAGCGCTCGCGGCGCTCCTCAGTCGGCATGGTCAGCGCAGTATGCAACGCCTCCGCCACCTCATTGGCGTCGTAAGGATTCACGGTAATGGCCTCAACCAGATCCTCGGCAGCACCGGCGAACTTCGACAGTACGAGGACACCGGGATCAGACGGATCCTGTGAGGCGATGTACTCCTTGGCGACGAGGTTCATGCCATCGCGCAAAGGCGTGACAAGCCCCACCTGGCTCGCGCGGAAGAGCGCGGTCAACGTTGCGCGCGGGATCGCACGGTGGATGTAGCGCACTGGCGTCCAGTCGAAATCGCCGAACTCGCCATTGATCGATCCAGAGAGCCCTTCGAGTTCCTGACGGATATCCGTGTAGGCCTCGACCTCCTCGCGCGTCGGCGGAGAGATCTGCATCATCGTGACCCGCTTCATGAGCTCCGGATGCAGCTCGAGCAACCGCTTGAAGGCCCGCATCCGGCCGGGCAGTCCCTTCGTGTAGTCGAGCCGATCGACGCCGAGGACGAACATGTTGGCCATGCTGCGGCGCTGGAGGCGCGCCATCTGCGCATCGGCCTCGGGCGTGTGCGCCATCTGATAGACGGAATCGGGATCGATCCCGATCGGGAATGCGCGAGCTATGGTCGTCTTGCCGAAGGCGCGTACGCGATCGCCGTCGAGCGCTTCGCCGCCTGCGACCTCGACGGCATAGCGTACGAAGTTCGAAGCATCGCTCGAAGTCTGGAAGCCGACGACGTCGTAGGAGAACAGCGCCTCTGCGAGCCATGCATGCTCTGGAATGGCGGTGAAGAAATCGGGCGAAGGGAACGGGATGTGCAGGAAGAAACCGATCTTCTCCTTGACACCTTGCTGGCGCAGGTCCTCGGCGAACGGGATCAGGTGATAGTCGTGCACCCAGACGAGATCATCGGGCTCGATGAGGGCCGCGAGCGATTGGGCGAGCCGCTGATTGACGCGACGGTAGCCTTCGAGGAAGGCATACTCGTAAACAGCGAGATCGAGTCGGTAGTGGAAAGTCGGCCACAAGGCGCGGTTAGAGAAGCCGAGATAGTATTCCTCGTAGTCGCGGCGCGAGAGCGGGACCGTGGCCGTGCGAATGCCGTTGTACTGCTGAAGCTTGATGCCGGTCGCCGCATCATCGTCGACGGTAGTGCCATCCCAGCCGAACCAAAGCCCGCGCCCGGTCTGCAGCGCATCCTCCAGCGCGACGGCGAGACCGCCGGACTGCACGGCCTTATCGATATCGGTGACACGATTCGATGCCACGATGATCCGACTCATACGGTCGACTCCCAATGCCTAGAGAGCCTCATAGCTCCATTAATAATGCCAACCATGGAGTAGGTTTGCGGAAAATTACCCCACGCCTCACCGGTTGTCGCGTCGGTGTCCTCCGACATGAGACCGAGCGGATTACGTGCCGCCAGCAATCCCTCGAAGATCTCGCGCGCCTGCTCTCGCCGGCCGATACGTGCCAGTGCATCAAGGCGCCAGAAGGCGCAGACATTGAAGGCCGTCTCCGGCGCACCGAAGTCATCGGGTTCTTCGTAGCGCATCATGAACGGCCCGCGCGCGAGAGTTTTTTCCAGTTGGTCGACGGTCGAGACGAAGCGCGGATCCTTGGGATCGATCATGTCGACCTCGGCCATAAGCAGCACGCTCGCATCGAGGTTCTGACCGCCGAAGCTCTCGACAAAGGCCTGACGCTTGTCGGACCACGAGCGCGCAAGCACCGTCGCCTTGATCTGGTCGGCGCGCTGGCGCCACATCTGCGCGCGATCGGCGAGACCCAGATGGTGCCCGATCTTGGCAAGACGATCGCATCCGGCCCAGCACATGATGGCCGATGAGGTGTGCGGTCGGTTGCGTGTCCTTAGCTCCCACATGCCGGCATCCGGCTTGTCGTGCAGCAGGAAGGCCTGCTCGCCCACAGTCTCGAGCCGAGCATACTCGACGGCGCCGGCTTCCATGAAGAGGCGCCGATCGACGAAGGCCTGAGCCGCACCAAGGATCATGTTGCCATAAGTATCGTGCTGGAACTGGCGATAGGCGAGATTGCCTGCACGCACGGGCCCCATGCCGCGATAACCCGGTAACGCTAGAACGTCCTTCTCCGTGAGTTCCTTCTCGAGGCCGATGCCGTAGACCGGCTGAATGAAACCCTCGCTTGCATCAGCGACGATATTCATCATCCAGCGGAAGTAGTGTTCCATCGTGCGCACGGCCGCGAGCGAGTTCAGAGCCCGCACGACGAAGAAAGCATCACGTACCCAGCAGAAACGATAGTCCCAGTTGCGCGCCGAGCCGGCGGCCTCGGGAATGCTTGTCGTCATCGCGGCAACGATCGCGCCGGTCGGCTCGTAGCTGCAGAGCTTGAGCGTGATGGCGGCGCGGATCACGGCATCCTGCCATTCGAGCGGCAGGGCTAGGCGGTGCACCCAGTCCCGCCAATACTGGATCGTGCGCTCCTCGAAGTCGCGCGCCGTCTCGGCGACTCCGCTCGTCAAGGTCTCGTCCGGCCCGAAGATAAGATTGATCTGATCGTCGAGGATAAATGCGGTTTCACCGGCGATGTAGTCGATCGGCGCATCGGTCGTGAGGCGCAGCGACACGCCGGAGCTGATATAGCGAATGTGGTTGGAGCCGTACGCGGCGAGTGGCGCGGTCTTGCCGTACTCGTACCGTGGCTTGACTTTGATCTTGATGCGAGGGCTGCCTCTGAGAGGCCGCACGCGCCGCACGAGCGTTTGCGGGCGGAAGCGCCGTCCCCCCATCCAGATGAAGCGCGGAGCGAAGTCGATGATCTCGATAGCGCCGGATCGCCCCTCGATCACCGTTCGCACAATCGCAGTGTTGTTGATGTAGCTCTGGCTGAAAGATGCCGCGTCGAGAAGCTCGATCTCGAAGCTCCCATCGGCTGGTTCGCCGGTCGGCCCACCCAGCAGGGCGTGAAATACCGGATCGCCGTCGAAGCGGGGAAAGCAGCTCCAGACAATGCGCCCGCGCCGATCGATGAGGGCGCTGATGCAGCAATTGCCGATGAGCGCCAGATCGAGCGTGCTCTTCTCTGCGCCGGGCTTCTCAATCATTGGCCACCTCGTGCATGAAGACGAGCGAGGTGGCGTGAAGCCAGTCGAGAAATAATGGCGTGCCCTCCGCGCGATATTGCGCGATCGTCGCGCCCGGTCCAATCTTGACCGTGATACCGTCGAGCTTGTTCACGGCAGCAAAGGCATCCTCATCGGTGGCATCGTCGCCCGCGAAGAACGGGCGGCGCCCTGCAAAGGGCGCTTCCTTCAGAAAGTCGAGAATGGCGGTCCCCTTGTCGGCAAGAGCCGGCTTGGCCTCGAAGACCATCTTGCCGCGCTTGATCTGGACACCCCTGCTGATCGAAGCGAGCTCGTCCATGACCCTGCCACAGTCGACCTCGAGATCCGGGCGCGCGCGATAGTGGAGCGCGACAGCATTCGATTTGCGCTCGAGCAGTAAGCCCGGCTCACTCAGCACGAGCGGCGCGAGCAGTAGCTCGGCATGCCGCAGGAACTCCTCGTCGATCGGCGCAGCATGGTTCTCCCCCGCGAGTGTCCGGCGCGTCAGGCCGTGGACTCCTGCAGCCGGCAGCCTCAAGGGCGCAAGCATCTCGTCGAGGTCGGAGATCTCTCGGCCGGTGATCACGGCGACGGCGCCTCCGGTGGCATCAATAAGACGGCTGATCGCGTCGCGCGTCCGCTCGGTCAGCCGCACGGCGTCGGGTCGCTCGGCCAGCTCGACAAGCGTGCCGTCAAAATCGAGAAAGAAGGCGATGCTGTCGGGCTTACTCAGGATCGGTAAGGACATAGGAACGAAAACGATGCTCCCCTTCGATTGGCCCTACGTTCGTTGCTGTGGTTGCGCGCGGACATCCGAACGCGGCGCTACGGTGGCGTCCGCCGAGAAGAACGACCTGTGCACATCGAGCAGCCGCTCACGCAGGCAGCCTGCAAGATGTAGTTGCACCGCGTTGCGGTCGCTCTATGCATATTAGATTGAACCTCATTGGCGGGGTACGCAAGCACTCCCACATGTGCCTGCAGGCACGCCACATTTTACGACCATGCGCACACGCCCTGGTTGGAACGCATGCGAGCCGGAAATGGTTCCGGGTATTCGCCACAAGAAAGTCGCCGGAAAGCAGAAATGAAGGCTCTCACCATCGGAAGTGCGATGATCGACACGATCGCGATCATCGAATCGAGCCGTATCGAGCGCATGACCATGCTCAATGCGGAAACGTCCTTTCTGCTGCTCGCGGAAGGCCACAAGACGGAAGCGCTCGAAATTTCGACACACACGGGCGGCGGCGCCATCAACACGGCCATTGCCATGGCGCGCTTGGGCCTCGATGTCGCGACGCTCGCCAAGCTCGGGCGCGACCAGCGCGCCGAGACGATCCTATCGAGCCTCATGCAAGCTGGCGTCTCGACGCGCTGGATGAGCCGCGACGATCGCGCCGCAACGGGCGCTTCCGTTATGGTCTCATCCCACGAGCGCAATGCGGCGATCTTCACATTCCGCGGCGCCAACACGCTGCTCGAGGACGCCGATCTCAAGCCCGATGCCTTCGAGGTCGATCTCGTGCACGTTTCCTCGCTCTCGAACCGCTCCGCCGACCGCGTGCCGCGCATTCTCGCCGAAGCCAAGCGAACCGGTGCTTTCCTCTCCACCAATCCCGGCATCCGTCAGCTCTCGAGCCGCGGCGTCGCGCTGCAGGACGCGCTCGGCAGCATCGACTTGCTCGTGGTCAACAAGATCGAGGCCTCGGCACTCGTACCGATGATCGCGGGGAAGGTCGGCGAGGGCGGCCCGCCTCTCGGGCCCGATAGCGAAGAGCCATCGAGCTCGCTCGCGCGTCAGGGCCTCACTGGAGGCGGCTATCATCTGGGACTGCGTTCCTTCTTCACGGCGCTGCGCGATGCCGGCGCGCGCTACGTGCTGGTGACGGACGGGGCCGCCGGTTCCTTCCTCGCCGACCGGGATTTGATCCGCTTCTGCCCGGCAGCACCTGCGACGGTTGCGGGCACGGCCGGCGCGGGAGATGCCTATGCGGCGACGCTTGCGACGTGGCTCGCCGAAGGACGGGGCCCCGAGGATGCCATGCGCGCCGCCGCTCTCAACTCGGCTTCCGTGGTGGGCTACATTGATACCCAGAGCGGCCTTCTCGGTCGGGCAGCGCTCGACTCGGCGCTCGGGAATGCCGGCAGCAAGCTCCCCGTCAGCCAATGGCGGATCTGAGTCGTTGGCGGATTTGACGCTTATCCCGCCAATACCGCCCAAAAATGCGGCAATATCCACCTCTTGCGGTTATTGTGCAGTGCACACAAAATACCGCGATGAATGATCGTGCGCTGCTGCACATCCTCGTCATCGACGCCAACCGCATCCGGGCCTCCATCATCGAGGAGGGCCTCAAGGAGGCCGGACAGGCGCGCGTCACCGTCATCGACGAGGCCAAGGGGCTCATGCGTCGCATCGTCGAGCTAGACCCTGACGTGATCGTGATCGACCTCGAAAGCCCCAACCGCGACGCGCTCGAGCACATGTTCCAGGTATCGCGCGCCGCCAAGCGCCCGGTCGCCATGTTCGTCGACCGCACGGACGATGCCTCCATCGAGGCGGCCATCGACGCCGGTGTGTCCGCCTATGTCGTGGACGGCCTCAAGAAAGAGCGCATCAAGCCGATCCTCGATACAGCGATCCGGCGTTTCCGCGCCTTCGAGCGCCTGCGCGACGAACTCGACCAGGCGCGCAGCGAGCTGAGCGAGCGAAAACGGATCGAGAAAGCCAAGGGCATTCTCATGCGCACGCGTGGCCTCAGCGAGGAGAATGCCTACGCTCTGCTGCGGTCGACCGCCATGCAGAAGAACAAGCGTATCGCCGAGATTGCCGAGAGCCTGATCACGGCTGCCGGCCTGCTCGGCGAGGAGGAAGGACCATGAACCGCGCAACGCGATCGAGCGATCCAAGCCTCGTCCGCATGGGCTTCATGCCGCTGACGGACTGTGCTCCGGTCGTCGCGGCAAGTCTGCTCGGCTTCGCGGAGGCCGAGGGCTTGAAGGTGAACCTCACCAAAGAGGCATCATGGGCGACGCTGCGCGACCGCATTGCCGTGCGCCATCTCGATGCCGCCCATATGCTCGCGCCCATGCCCATTGCCGCCGCCTTGGGCCTGACGCCGCTGCCCGATCGCCTCATCGTGCCGCTCATGCTCGGCTTCGGCGGCAATACGATCACCGTGTCGCGGACGCTGTGGGCGAATCTAAAGTCTGCTGGCGCGCCGACACACCTGGAAGCCGAGGGCACATCCCGTGCGCTCGCCGAGGTCGTGGCGCAGAGAAAGCGCCAGGGAGCGGCGAAACTCGTCTTTGCCGTCGTCCATCATCACTCGGCACATACCTATCAGCTTTCGTACTGGCTCGCGGCTGCGGGCATCATGCCGAACGTCGAGATCGACATTGTCGCTGTTCCGCCGCCGCTGATGCCCGCTGCGCTTGCCGCTGGCCAGATCGACGGCTTCTGCGCCGGCGAACCCTGGGGTAGGGTCGCATCCGTCGCCGGATCCGGCCGCTGCGTCACGACGAATATCGCCATCTGGCGCGCGAGCCCCGAGAAGGTTCTCGGCGTGGCGCAGGATTGGGCCGAAGAGGATCCCGAGCGCCACTTCCGCCTGATCCGTGCGGTCTACAAAGCCGCCGTGTGGTGTGATGATCCGGCAAACCGGCCGGAGCTGGCGCGGCTCCTCGCACGCCCGGAGATCTTCGATCTCCCCGTTCCGATCCTCCACGCCAACCTGGACGGCCGCATCATGATCGATGACGGCGAGGATAGCCGCGTCGGCGGCTTCCTGAATTTCTCCAAGTCCGCGGCGAACTTTCCTTGGAAGAGCAACGCGGCGTGGTTCTACTCGCAAATGGTCCGCTGGGGCGAGACGAAGATGAGCGCGGAAGGTTACGCACGCGCGCAAGCGACCTACCGGCCGGATCTGCACCGCGCCGCGCTTGCGCCGCTTGGCGTACCGCTACCTACGGCCAACTCCAAAATGGAAGGAGCGCTCGCCGTCGAGACGGCAGTTCCATCGACGGTGGGCCGTCTTTTTCTTGGTCCCGATGGCTTCTTCGACGGCGGCGTCTTCGACCCCGAACGCGTCGGGGAATATCTCGCCTCGCAGCCGGTCAAAGCGACCGATCTGCGCTGATCTACGAGATAGTTGCGCTGCACAATAAGTGCGCAATCGCCCACTTTCCCGGCGAGATCGCAGCCGCGCACAGCCACTTCTAAAAAGTGCCAGTTAGATCTAAGTAGCTGATCTAGAATTGATTTTAGAAACACTCTGGAATTGGCACACTTCCTGCTTTGAAGGTTAACTAAAGCCAGTCCCAGTTTCCCAGCCCAACGACGGGCTACCGGCAGCGCCGCCGACACGATGAAGGACCTTCAATGGAGGTCCCGACTTCGATGTCGCGGCGCTTTTTTTGTGTCCGGAGCGGGCCGAGGCGTCATCAAAAAAAACGGAGGGAACACTGCAGGCGGGCCATTGCATGAGGCATTCAACCCGGAGCCAGGAGCAAGGCATGCCCAAGTCAAAAGGTTCGAAATCCGTCATTCGTACCGCGGCAGACCCAGCCTCGATCGATCGCCGCACATTCATTCGGCAGGCCTCGGCAACAGCGGCAACGGCCACATTGCTCTCGACGATCAAGGCAGCCTTTCCCGGTGGTGTGTTTGCGCAAGGCGTCGGCCCCGAAGTCAAAGGCACCAAGCTCGGCTACATCGCGCTCACGGACGCCGCACCGCTGATCATCGCGAAGGAGAAGGGTTTCTACGCCAAACACGGCCTGCCCGACATGGAGATCCTGAAGCAGGCGTCGTGGGGCGCGACGCGCGACAACATGGCGCTCGGCACGAAAGCCAACGGCATCGACGGCGGCCACATCCTGCGTCCGAAGGTGCATCTCTACTCGACCGGCAAGGTCATGCAGAACAATCAGCCCTTGCCGATGTACACGATGCTGAATCTCAACGAAGACGGCCAGGCGATCTCGATTTCCAACGAGTTCAAGGAGCTCGCCGTCAAGGCCGACTCCTCGCCGCTGAAAGCAGCCTTCGAGAAGAAGAAGGCTGCCGGCAAGGAAGTGAAGGTCGCCATGACCTTTCCCGGAGGCACCCACGACCTCTGGATCCGCTACTGGATGGCGGCCGGCGGCATCGATCCCGACAAGGACGTCTCGACGATCGTCGTGCCGCCCCCGCAGATGGTTGCCAACATGAAGGTCGGCAACATGGACGCCTTCTGCGTCGGCGAGCCCTGGAACGAGCAGCTCGTCAATCAGGACATCGGCTACAGCGCCATCACCACCGGCGAACTCTGGTTCAAGCACCCCGAGAAGATCCTCGGCATGCGCGCCGACTGGGTCGACGCCAATCCGAAAGCGATGCTCGCCATCCTCATGGCCGTGATGGAGGCGCAGCAGTGGTGCGAGAGATTGGAGAACAAGGAGGAGATGGCGACCATCATCGGCCGTCGCCAGTGGTTCAACGTCCCCGTGCCGGACATCATCGGCCGCATCAAAGGCGACATCAACTACGGCCTTGGACGCAAGGTTCAGGGCTCGAACCTCAAGATGAAGTTCTGGGGCGAGAAGGGCGAGACCTCCTATCCCTGGAAGAGCCTCGACCAGTGGTTCGTCACCGAGAACATCCGGTGGGGCAAGTTCGAGGCCGACTTCGACATCAAAGGGCTCGTCAACAAGACCAACCGCTCCGACCTCTGGATCGAAGCGGCGAAAGGGCTCGGCCTCAAGGATTATCCCACGGCCGAGAGCCGCGGCGTCGAGAAGTTCTTCGACGGCAAAGTCTTCGATCCCGCCGATCCGATGGCGTACCTCAAATCTCTCGCGATCAAGCGTGCGATGGTTTGAGCCGCATTGTGACTTCCTCCGATATCCTCACCAAGGAAAGCCAGCCGATGACGGCGCAAAGTGCTCATTCGCTCATTGTCGACGCACCCGTCACCTCGCCCGCGGCTCCGGCCGCAGCGCGGGGCGGCGAGGCGCAGGT
>JAEZAW010000251.1 GCA_023430315.1 Pseudomonadota bacterium
GCATCGCCCGTGATCGTGATGCCGAGCAGGCCCGTCAGGCACAGCAGGTACATGCTGTAGAACCACGCCTGCTTGTCGCCATCGATCTCGTGGGCGACGCTGCGGCGCGCATAGGGCATCATGATCGTGCTGACGAGGCTCACGAGAACCAGCACAAAGGCATTGAGCAGATCGACGCGGTACTCGATACCGATCGGCGGCGGCCATCCGCCCATATGGTAGGAGATCGTGCCGTTCGTCCAAACCTGCAGGAGCAGCGCGAAGGCGACGATAGGTGTTGTGGCTGTAATAAGCGCAGCCCAGGCCCATGCGAGCGTGCCGCGCCTCATGAAGGCGGCGATGATCGCGCCGAGAAGCGGAATGACGACCTGAAGCGCCGGCAGCTGCGCGGTGACGGCATTCATTCCTGCTCATCCCGCGCGAAGATTTCGTCTTCCTCGATCGTGCCGTACGCCTCGTGAATGCGCGAGACGATTGCGAGGCCGAGCGCGATCGTGGCGACGCCGACAACGATCGCGGTCAGGATCAGCACGTGCGGCAATGGATTCGAATAGACGGTGAAATTGGCGTCGAGAATGGGCGGCGTACCGCCGACGATCTTGCCGGGGGCGATGTAAAGCAGATAGACGGACGTCTGAAAGAGCATGAGCCCGATCAGCTTCTTGATCATGTTGCCACGGGCAATGACGATGTAGAGGCCGGCGACCATCAGCACGATCGTCGCGATGTAATTGTAGTGGGCGAAGAAATTCTCGAGACCCTCCATCAGCGCCCTCGCTCCGAAAAGGCATAGAAGAGAGCGATCATGGTCGAGGCTACTGTGACGAGCACACCTGCCTCCACGAGAAGAATGCCGCGCTCGCGGCCGGCCGGCGCATGAGCAGCCAATACCGAATAGTCGAGAAAGTTCTGGCCGCCGATGAGCCCGACCACGCCGGTTCCGGCATAGATGAGCACGCCGAGCGGCACCAGGAACTCGACCAGCTTTCGAGGAGCGACGCGCTGTGCTTCCTCGATGCCGAAGATGAGGGCATAGACGATTACGGCGCCGGCAATGATAACGCCAGCCTGGAAGCCGCCCCCGGGACCATAATCGCCATGCAGCTGAACGTAGAGGCCGAACACCAGCATGAACGGGATGATCAGCTTGACGCCGACGCGCAGAATTACGTCGAGCCTCATGGCGTCTCTCCCTGGCTGCCGTCTCTTCGCGTCCTGCGGCCCTTGAGCAGAAGCATGACGCCGATACCGGCAGTGAAGACCACGATGACCTCGCCGAACGTGTCGAACCCGCGGTAGTCGGCGAGTACGGCCGAGACGACGTTGGCGACCTGTGTCTCCTTGATGGCGTTTTGCAGGTAATGCGGTGCAACGTGCTTGTGTATGGGGGCATCGGCGATGCCGAAGCCCGGAAGATCGTATGTTGCCCAGATCAGCGCGAGGCCCACGCCGATGGCAACAATCAACGGGAGTGCTGCCGGGCGCGGTAGCGGATACTCCAGCGACTTGGTCAGATACAGCGCGGCGAGCAGAAGCACGGTCGAGACGCCAGCACCGACAGCGGCTTCCGTCATCGCGACGTCGACGGCATCATAGACCATCAGAACGCTCGCCATGAGGAAGCTGTAGACGCCAGAGAGAGCGATGACGCCAAACAGATTCCGCATGCGCACGATGGCAATCGTGACGATCACCAGCAGCGTGAGCAGGATGGTGTTGATGAAGCCTTCTATGGCTGCCTCCCTGCATCCCGCGCCGTCTCGTCGCGCAGTCTGTCGCGCCGGTCCTCGTCGATCTCGGGCTTCAATCCAGCATGAAACGCGGCCTGGGCGAGTGCGTGCGTGATTACCGGCCCCGTGAAGAAGAACAGCAGCAAAATGAAGAGCAGCTTGAGCGTCACCTGTGTGAAGCCGGCCTGGATCATGAGACCAGCAAAGAGAAAGCCGGCACCGAGGGTATCAATGACACTTGCGGCGTGCATGCGCGCGTAAACATCCGGGAAGCGCAGCATGCCCAGCGCGCCCACCACGATGAAAGCCGATCCGGCGAGGATCAGCACCCAGCTTGCGACGTCGAGGAGGATCACGCGTCGTCCTCCTGCGCGTCGTGGGCGAAATCGCCATGGCGGAAGAATTTTAGGATCGCGAGCGTGCTGATGAGGTTGAGTACGCCATAGGTGAGGCCAATGTCGAGGAACTCGGGACGACCATTGAGGAAACCGAGCACGGCGACGAGAATGATCGCGAGCGTGCCGACCGAGTTTCCTGCAAGAACCCGATCGAAGACGGTCGGGCCTCTGATCACCCGGATGACCACGAGAACGAGTGCGGCGATCACCGCAAGCATGGCGGCCGCAAACATCAGTTCCCCCTCTCGAAGCGGGTCACGCGTGCGTCCATGCCGCCTTCCTCGAGGTCGAGTGCGCCGCTGCGCTCCAGGGCGTGCACGGTGAGGATGTTGCCCTTCACGCCGGTCGTGATCGTGCCGGGTGTGAGCGTGATGGAGTTCGCATATGTGGCGATGCCGGCTGATGTGTGCTGGCCCGCAACCACGCGCGTCATGACAGGGGAAATGGAGCGCCCGGGTTTCACGATGGCCTTGGTTACGCTCCAACCGGCCTTGATGATCTCCCAGAGCAGCCAGGGCCAATACGTCGAAGCTGCCGGGAGGAGATGCGCGGGATAGCCCTCGCTGTCGAGGAGCTTCATACGGCGCGATATGTAGAGCACGAAGAGCGTGCAGAGGAGGCCACCCGTAAGCAGGAAGGCCTTGAAATAGCCGGAGAGGCCCAGCCAGAAGAGAAAGAGGATGATGCCGAACGAGATCAGGCGCATGTGGCGCCATCCTCGGCGGTCGTGTCGAGCACGAGACTTTGCAGAGCGATCCGGCTCGCCGCGTCCCTCATCAGGGCCGCAGCTCCCTCCTCACGCATCGCTTCCTCCCCAAGGCGCGAATGGAACTTTCGTACTAACGGCATTCTCCCAAGCGAGCAAGCCTGGGAAATACGCTGTTCGTCGAGTTACGCGCCGGGGAATGGCATACTTGGTCGGAGACGGTGGCGGCCGCTATGCGACCTTAATGTTCGAGCGCTTCACCGTGTCGAGGTTCTTGCCCTCGATGCGAATGAGCTTGGTCGCGCTGTCGCGCTTCGGTGAGTGGACGGCGCCGACGTCGTAGAACTTTGCCATGCCCGGTTCGAGCTTATACGTACGGACGGCCTCGACGAGCGATGGATCTTCACCGGTGCCCTTCTTGATGATCTTCCAGTCGGTCATCTCGGTGACGCCCAGCGCCTGGCCGTAGATCGCCCAGCTCGGACCGTGGTCGTGCGCGGGCGAGGTCGCGGCGCCTTCGTACGTGTGCGCGCAGACGCAGAAGCCGGTCTCCGGATCCTCGTAGATGACCTCGCGGACCTTCATGTTCGGACGGCCGAGGTTGGCTTGGATGAATTCCTTGTCCTTGAGGGCCTTCTCGACGAGCGTGACGACCTTTGGGCCGGTCTCCGAAACGGGACCGGACTTGAGCGTCGAGCGGATATCGTTCGCGAGCGCTTCGAGCGTATAAGGCATGGTGATTTCCTCCGGACAGTGTCGCACGCAGCCTCGATGCGGCCGCTTTCAGGACAGCATGGAGGATCGCCGCCTCGAGATCAAGACGATGCGGCCGTCGCAAAGACGGCATTGACCTCGGATAAAGATCCGGTCGCAACGGCCGGGAACGGATGGGATATCCCTCGGACTGGGGCCGTCGGTGCTGACGGTGGGGAGGAAACTTATGTCTATCGACGATGTCCGCGACGCGGTCGCCGGAGACGATGCGCGCACCAAATGGATTGGTGTCTGGATCGGCATCCTTGCCGTGCTCCTGGCCGTCTGCGGGGTCGGCGGCGACAATGCCGCCAAGGACGCCAACCGCGCCAACATCGACGCGTCCAACCTGTGGTCGTTTTTCCAGGCCAAGAACATCCGGCGGACGAGCTATATCATCGCCGCCGACGAGCTGGAGCTGACCTTGGTCACGCAACCTAGCCTGTCGGCGGAAGCGAGCGCGGCGGTTAAGAGCAAGATCAGCGCGTGGCGGACGACGGCGGACCGCTACCGCAGCGAGCCGGATACGCAGGAAGGGCTCAACGAGCTCAGCGCACGCGCCAAGGCACTCGAGAGCGAGCGCGATGCGGCGCTACGCAAGGACCCTTATTTCGATTTCTCGCAGGCGCTGATTCAGATCGCGATTGTCCTCGCTTCGGTCGCCATCATCGCGGGAACCAATACGCTGCTCTATGGCAGCTACGCGGCCGGAGCACTCGGAATACTGCTGATGATGAACGGGTTTTGGCTGCTGGTCAGGCTGCCGTTTCTCGGATAGGTGCTCCTCGTCGTCTGCAGCCATGGCGACGGCCTGAGGAGCGTGTCATTCGGCGACGAGGATCGGGTGGCTTGCACCCGTCTCGAGATAGTTGGCGGCGATCTCGGCCATGACCGGCGCGAGAAGATAGCCATGGCGGAAGGCGCCGTTGACCAGCAGACGGCGGCCCCTGGCGACAATGCGCGGCACGTTGTCGGGAAAGGCCGGCCGGACGCCGGCAGAAAGCTCGAGGATCTCCGCCTCGCCAAATCCCGGATGCAGCGCGTACGCGGTGCCGAGCAAATCAAGCGCCGAGCGCACCGTCACCGGGCCGGCATCATCACGCTCGATGACCGTCGCACCGACCATGTAGCGGTCCCCACTCCAGGGCACGACGTAGAGTCCGAAGCGCGGATGAAGGAGCCGCACCGGGCGCGAGAGGCGGACCTCGCTGCTGCGTAGCACGGCCATCTCGCCGCGTACGCCGCGCAGATCTGGCAGGTCCTCGCGCGCACCGAGACCGCGGCAGTCGATGACGACGCCGCCATCGCTCGACGCACGCCAGACAGGTGCAGGTACAGCCGCGCCGAAGCGCAATGTGCCGCCGAGCCGGCGGATCTCTCCAACGAGGAACGTGAGCACCTGACGCGGCTCCATGTGGCCCTCGTCCGGATACCAGAGTGCGCGGCCGAAGCGTCCGGCGAGATCAGGCTCGAGCGTGTCGACGGTCGCCGCATCGATCGTGCGGTGGCCCTCGGTCATGCGCGCGAAACGGGCGAGCTCGCCCTGGTCACGGGGCGCGGCGACGACGAGGCTGCCGTTCATGGTGATCTGGGGCACGGCCGCGCGCCACAGGGCGAGCCCGCGCACGCCCAGCTCCTGGACGATCGGCTCTGCGCCCTCGGCCTCACAGTAGGGAGCGAGCATGGCGCCGGCGACACGACTCGCGCCGCCCGTTTCGGCCTCGCTCATGGCCTCGTACAGCGTCACGTCATGGCCGCGCCGGGCCAGCTCGTAAGCCTGCCAGAGCCCGAAGATGCCGCCGCCGATGATGCTTGCCGAGAGCCGCGCCACGTACTCACTCGCTTTGCCAAGGAGTTCTGCGGGTGGCATAGCACCATGCCGTCCGGGTGGCGAGAAGCCCGTCCGCGTGCAAAGCTGCGCCGCTGCGACTGGGCCTCCGAGGGATCATGGTAAGGATCGAGCCGCTCGGTGATGATGCAACTCCGGAGACGCTTGCCGCGGTCGAGCGGATCTTCTTCGCGTCGAGCCGGCGGCAGACGTTTGCCGATGATGCCGAGCGGAGCGCATTTCGAGAGCTGTGGCTCGGACGCTATCTGCTGCATGATCGGCAGCACGCATTCGTTGCGCGTGTGGATGACGGGAGTGTCGCCGGCTACCTGATCGGCACTCTCGACGATCCAGCCGTGGCGTCGCGTTTCGAGGACATGGGATTCTTCGCGGAGCTCGCCGATCTGACGGTGCGGTATCCCGCGCATCTCCACATCAATCTGGATGCTGCCTGGCGCAGTCAGGGCATTGGGGCGCGGCTCGTGGAGCATTTCGCCCGTCATGCTGCGCAGCACGGCGCGCTGGGCGTGCACATCGTGACGGGTGCCGATGCGCGCAATGTCGGCTTCTACCGCCGTTGCGGGTTCGAGCCGCTGCGGGAGTTGGATTGGAAGGGCTCGGCGCTCCTGTTCATGGGGCGCAGTCTCGCGAGGTGAGAAATATCGGTTGCTACCAGCAGAGGTTCCACTGCGGGCCGACCTCGCCTCGATCGCCCCAGTACCGGCAGAAATCCGGTGACATCGGGCTGTCGTCCCGCCTCTCGCCCTCGGAAGCCGCTGCCGGCGGGATTTCGGGCGGTACGCCTTCGGCAACATGAACGTGATGCAGACGGCGCGGTCGCTTGCGATAGGCGGATTGGTCGTGAGGTTTACGATCGAAATTGAGCGGCCGAGGGGTACTGCGACGAACGAGCGGGCGTACCTTATGTTGCCCGAATGTCGGCCGGATGCGGTCAACTTGGCTTGGCCGGAAAGTGCGGAGCTGGCCCGTACTGCGGGCGATCGATCCGTTCTTGCTGCGAACGTGCCGAACGTTGGAGATATCAGCACTGTTGATCCCTATTCGCGCCCCTGAGAGCGAGGCTGCCTGTGGGGCCATCGAATATGCCATCGCGATCATCGCGAGCAGGACCGCAGCTACTGCCTTCTTCATGGGGTGTTGCTCCAGGAGAAACAACTATAAGTTGCATGATTCGCTATGGAGAACGCAAAGAAAAACAGGTGCCGCGCGGAGCGCAGCACCTGTCTGAAAGGCGGTTACCGCTGGAGATCAGCAGTAGTCCCAGTAGCCATGGCGCTCGTAGGGATCTGCCCAATACCAGCAAAGGCCGGGCGCCGGAGGCCTCGAATATGCGTAGGCCGAACCGGCGAGCAGCGCACCGAGGGCGATGCCGCCAACGATCGTGCCGTAGTGCGGACGATGACGGTAGCGATAGCCCGCGTGATAGCCACGGTGCCAACCGCGCCCGCCACGCCGATAGCCGCGGTATTGCACCTCGGTGGTCATCGCGTTGTCATTGCCGAGAGCAGCGCCGATCTGAGTTGCCGTCACCGGGGCAGCGCTCGCCGATGTCGGGAGAGCGAAGCCCGCCGCGGCCAGCGCGAAGGCGGCCGCCACAAATGTCTTCTTCATGAGTCTTCCCCTGAAAATGATCCGCCGACGAGCGTTGGCGGGGCCGATGGCATTCCCGTGCGCCGATTCGACCTTAGTCCCAAGCATCCAGACGTCTTGCGTCAGAATGATGGCCCTAAGCTGAACCTCACCTAACCGTCTGACGAAGCCGGTGCAGCGCGTTCATGCCCTTCAAACGCAAAGGGAATGTCACTTCCGTCGCAGGGATGATCTGTAACAATTATCACGAACCCGTGATCGGTTCCGCCCACAGATCATAGGCATCCGCCGCAATGACCTTGGCCTGCAGCAGATCGCCGGGCTTGAGGCCCTCGGCGCCATTCAGGAACACCGTGCCGTCGATCTCGGGCGCATCCCAGACGGAGCGCCCGACGGCGCCTTCCTCGTCGACCTCGTCGATCAGAACTTGAACGGTCCGGCCGACCCGCGCGACCATGATGTCCTCGGAGATCTTCTGCTGAGCCTGCATCAGACGGTGCCAGCGCTCTTCCTTGACCTCTTCCGGCACGGCGCCCTCCAAGGCGTTTGCCGCAGCGCCGGCCACAGGCTCGTATTTGAAGCAGCCGACACGGTCGAGACGCGCCTCACCCAGCCAGTCGAGCAGATACTGGAAGTCCTCCTCGGTCTCACCGGGGAAGCCGACGATGAAGGTCGAGCGGATCGCCAGATCAGGACAGACGCCGCGCCAGGACTTCAGGCGTTCGAGCGTCTTCGCAATGGCTGCAGGACGCCGCATGGCCTTCAGGACATTCGGACTGGCGTGCTGAAAGGGAATGTCGAGATACGGAAGGATCTTGCCCTCGGCCATGAGCGGGATGACCTGATCGACGTGCGGGTAAGGATAGACGTAGTGCAGGCGCACCCACGCGCCGAGATCGCCCAGCGCCTTCGTCAGATCGAGGAAGCGGGCGGCAAGTGGCGCACCTTTCCAAGGGCTCGTCGCGTATTTGATGTCGAGGCCATAGGCGCTCGTATCCTGGCTGATAACGAGCAGTTCCTTCACGCCGGCTTTCACGAGCCGCTCGGCCTCGGTCATGACGTGGTTCGCGGGCCGGCTGACGAGATCACCGCGCAGCGAAGGAATGATGCAGAACGTGCAGCGGTTGTTACAACCCTCGGAGATCTTCAGATAGGCGTAGTGACGCGGCGTGAGGCGCAGGCCTTCCGGCGGCACGAGATCGAGGAACGGGTCGTGCAGGGGCGGCACCACGTCGTGCACGGCCTCCATGACCGCTTCGTACTGGTGCGGGCCGGTGATCGCGAGCACGCCGGGATGTGCCTGGCGGATCGTATCCTTCTCGACGCCGAAGCAGCCCGTGACGATGACGCGGCCGTTCTCGGCCATGGCCTCGCCGATGGCGTCGAGGCTCTCCTGTTTCGCGGAGTCGAGGAAGCCGCATGTGTTCACGACCACGACGTCGGCACCGTCGTAGTTGGGGGCGATTGCGTAACCCTCGGCGCGTAGCCGCGTGATGATGCGCTCGGAATCGACGAGCGCTTTCGGGCAGCCGAGCGAGACGAAGCCGACCTTGGGCGGCGCCTTCATCTTGCGCAGCCGGGGGCCGGCCGCTGCCTTCGGCAGGGGCGTGGAGGTGGATTTTCCGGTGCGGCGGGATTGGCCCGAAGTCTTCGTTTGGCTCATGGCGCGGGCTTTTAGCGGTTCCAATGAGCGTTGTCATGGCGCAAAGGCGCACTCCTGGACTACAAGAGGGAATTGAGGCCGGCGTGGAGGCAGGCTATGCGCGGCGAAACGATACTGCGGCGGGCCGCTGAACCCGATGCGCCCGCTATATTGGCCCTGACGCGGGCGGCCTATGCCAAATGGGTGCCGGTCATCGGCCGTGAGCCTCTGCCGATGAATGCCGACTATAGCGACATTTTGCGCAAGGACCGTGTCGACCTGATTTACGTCGGCCCCGTGCTGGCCGCCCTCATGCACACGATCCGGAAGCCGGATCATCTGGAGATCAACAACGTCGCCGTCGCACCGGGATTCCAGCGGAGGGGGCTCGGCCGGCGGCTATTGGCCCACGCCGAGACGCTTGCCGCCTCACTCGACTACGACGAGGTCCGGCTCTTCACCAACAAGGCCTTCACCGAGAACATCGAGCTCTATCTGCGGTTCGGCTACGAGATCTATCTCGAGGAGCCGTTCAAGGAAGGCTTCACCGTCTACATGAAGAAGCCGGTCGCGCGATAGACGCTCAAGGTTTCGGGACGCTCTCGGCCTTCGCCGCAACGATGTCGGCGACCTTGGCATCCGCCGCGGTGCCGCGGCTCTTGAGTCCGGCGACGACGCCCGCGCGATCCGGCAGCTCGCGGTTCTGGCTCATCTTCGCTTTGCCTTCGATCCGATCGATCGTGAAGCGCATGCCTACAATACCGCGCGAGAGCATCTCGACGTAGTTGCCGGGCGCATCGCTCGTCGCCCAGGGCACAGCGGCGCCGGCCTCCTGCTGATCGGTCAGCTCGCTCACATGGCGCACGAGCCATTCGCGATCGTCGACGATCTCGGCCGAGCCGTGCGCGTGCACGACGGCATAGTTCCACGTCGGCACGACCTTGCCGTGCGCGTGCTTGGAGGGATACCAGGCGGGCGTGATGTACGCTTCAGGGCCCGTGTAGATCAGAAGCCCGCGACCGCTCTTGGCGATCTCCTTCCAGTGCGGATTGGCGCGCGAGACATGGCACTCGACGACGCCGAGCGCACCTTCTGATTTGAGCACGGTCGGCAGGTGCGTGACCTCGAAGCCGGCCTCGCTGGTCGTGATCAGCGCGGCAAAGGGATAGGCACGCATGAGCGCGTGCTGCTCGCCGACGTCACCCAGCTTGAAATGTTCCGGTACGTACATGGTCTGTCTCCAACCGTGCCGTGTTCAGGCCGCCGCCTCGACGCGCGCGAGGGCTGCCTTGAGCTTGTCCTGCCGCGCCTCGAAATCTGTCTGGCGCTCGCGCAGCTCGTCGATAACGTCCTCGGGCGCCTTGGCCATGAACTGCGGATTGCCGAGCCGGTCAGTCACCTTCTTGATCTCGACAACGGTCTTGTCGATCTCCTTGGCGAGCCGCTTGGCTTCCGCGCTCATATCGATGATGCCGGCGAGCGGGATGGCCGCCGTCGTATCGCCGACGACGATCTGCGCCGCGCCTTTGGGCGCCGACGCCTCGATCGTGATGGCATCGAGCCGCGCAAGACGCTTCAGCGTCTCGTCATGACGCTCGGCACGCGCACGTGTCTCGGCGCTGGCATTGACCAAAACCAGTGGCACCTTGGCGCCGGCCGGCACGTTCATTTCAGCGCGCACGGAGCGCACTTCAGAGACGAGCGATACAACCCAGTTGATCTCGGCATCGGCCTCCGGATCGGAGAGACCGAGCAACCTCGGCCAAGGCGCCAGCGCGAGCAGTGACGTGCGCGCGGGGCCATCCTCGCCCGTCTTCGCCCAAAGCTCCTCCGTGATGAAGGGTATGAAGGGGTGCAGCAGCGGCAGGATCTGATCGAGCACCCAGGCAGCGGTCGCCCGCGTCTCGGCCTTCGCTGCTTCATCGCTTCCCGTCAGCAGCGGCTTGGCGAGCTCCAGATACCAGTCGCAGGTAATGCCCCAGACGAACTGGTAGGCCGCGCCGGCCGCCTCATTGAACTTATAGGCTTTGAGCGCGGTCTCGACCTCGCCGACGGCGCGCTCGGTTTCGCCAGCGATCCAGCGGTTGAGCCGATGCTTGATCGCTTTGGGATCGAAGCCCTCGACGCGGCGGCACTCGTTCATCTCGAGGAAGCGCGCGGCATTCCAGAGCTTGGTCGCGAAATTGCGATAGCCCTCGACGCGCGCCGTGGTGAGCTTCACGTCGCGACCCTGGGTCGTCATTGCGGCCAGCGTGAAGCGCAGCGCATCGGCGCCGTACTTCTCGATCAGCTCGAGCGGGTCCATGACGTTGCCGAGCGTCTTCGACATCTTGCGGCCCTTCTCGTCGCGAACGAGGCCGTGGATGAAGACGTCGCGGAAGGGCACCTCCTTCATGAAGTGCGTGCCCATCATCATCATGCGGGCAACCCAGAAGAAGATGATGTCGAAGCCCGTGACGAGCGTACTCGTCGGATAGAAGCGCGCGAGTTCCTTCGTCTCCTCGGGCCAGCCGAGAGTCGAGAACGGCCAAAGCGCCGACGAGAACCACGTGTCGAGAACGTCGGGGTCGCGGGCGAGCGCGACGGCCTCGCCATAGTGCTTCTTCGCCTGCTCAGCTGCTTCTGCTTCGTCATGAGCGACGAAATGCTTGCCGTCCGGGCCATACCACGCCGGAATCTGATGCCCCCACCAAAGCTGGCGCGAGACGCACCAGGGCTGGATGTTCTCTAGCCAGCGGAAGTAGTCGGCCGCATACTTCTCGGGAACGAACGCCGTCTTACCTGAGCGGACGGCCTCCAAGGCCGGCTTCGCGAGCGTTGCCGCGTCGACGTACCACTGATCCGTCAGCCACGGCTCGACAACGGCATCGCCGCGCTGGGCGTGCGGGACGGCGTGCGTGTGCGGCTCGACCTTTTCGAGAACGCCTTCTGCAACAAGCATCGCGACAATGCGTGCACGGGCTTCGAAGCGATCAAGACCACGCAATGCCGTCGGTATCTCGTGATAGCGCTCGGCGATCTGCCCGTCGGGATGCCCTTGAGTGAGGTTTGGCTTCCCGCGGACTGGATATTCCGGCGAAGGTGCACCGCTGCGGGGGCCAGAAATGATGCGGCCCGTCGCATCCAGAATGTTGATGACTTCGAGGCCCGTGCGCTTGCCGACATCCCAGTCATTGAAGTCGTGCGCCGGCGTGATCTTGACCGCGCCCGTGCCCTTCTCGGGATCGGCATACGTATCGCCGACGATCGGGATCTCGCGTCCGACGAGCGGCAGCACGGCCTTCTTGCCGATGAGATGCTTGAGCTTCTCGTTGTCGGGATGGATGGCGACGCCGGTATCGCCGAGCATAGTCTCGGGGCGCGTCGTGCCGACGGTCACGAACTCACCCGGCGCGTCCTTGATCGCATAGCGGATGTAATACATGTGCCCGTTCGGATCGCGCGTGAGCACCTTGGCCAGCGCCGCGCCATCGAATGGGACCGGATTGCCTTCCTTGTCCTTGAGGTCCGGCGACCACTTGAAGGTGCCGGTGTGCTCGCGCTGCTCGACTTCGAGATCGGAGATCGCCGACTGGAAGGCCGGATCCCAGTTCACGAGCCGCTTGTCGCGGTAGATGAGCCCCTGCTTGTGCAGATCGACGAACACCTTGAGAACGGCCTTCGAGAGGCCCTCGTCCATGGTGAAGCGCTCGCGGCTCCAATCGCAGGAGGCGCCGAGGCGCTTCAACTGATTGAGGATGGTGCCGCCGGACTCCGCCTTCCACTCCCAGACCTTCTCGATGAAGGTCTCGCGCCCGAGGTCCTTGTATTGGATCTGCTTCTCGGCGAGCTGGCGCGAGACGACGAGCTGCGTCGCGATGCCGGCGTGATCCGTCCCCGGCTGCCAGAGGACGTCCTTCCCCAGCATGCGCTGGTAGCGGCAGAGAATGTCCTGCAGGGTATTGTTGAGCGCGTGTCCGATATGAAGCGAACCCGTCACATTCGGCGGCGGAATGACAATGCAGTAGGTCTCGGCCCCGGCGCGGTCCGCCCGGCCGGCCTTGAAGGCTTCCCCGGCCTCCCAGTCCGTGTGGACGCGCGCCTCGATCTCGGCGGGCGAATAGGTCTTATCGAGCATGTCTGAGCCGTATCTCTGATCATGAATTGAAGTGGCCGGTCCTACGCTTGGCCGCTGCTACCTGTCAACGCGAGGCGCCGATGGCCGTCGCGATCCGGAAAACAACGATCAGTCCAAGGATAGCCTTGCGCGTGACCGCGCACGGGTAGACCATAAGCATTCTAAATAAGCAAAATTTGGAGGGAGCGATATGGCGGGCGGAAAGGTCGTGCGGGTCCGGGTGGACCCCGACAAATGTCAGGGCCACAACCGCTGCAAGGCGCTTGCACCGGCGCTCTTCGAGCTCGACGAGTACGGCAACTCCAAGGAGATCGGCGACGGCGTTGTTCCCGAAGGTCAACTGGAGGCGGCCCATCTCGCGCGGGCGAACTGCCCCGAGATGGCCGTCGAGATCATCGAGGAATAGGGACGCTAGCCATGGCTCAGGAAACCTCGCGGACCCGCCCTCCGGTCACCGACTGGACGACTGACTGGGATCATCTCGCTCAGGAATGGCGCGACAATCCCTTTCCCATCTGGGACGAGCTCAGGGAGAAATGCCCGATCGCGCACACGAAGCGCTACCTCGGCGCCTACCTGCCAACGAGCTACGCGGCGGTAAAGGCGATTGCCTACGACACCAAGAGCTTCTCTTCCCGGCGGGTCGTCATCCGCGAGGTGCGGCCGGAGCCGCCCATGCCGGCGCCGCCGATCTCGTCCGATCCGCCCCACCATAAGCCGGCCAAGCAACTCCTGCTGCCCCCATTTACGCCGGACGAGATGAAGAAGCTCGAGCCACGTGCGCGGGCGATCTGCAACGAGCTGATCGACCAATTCATTGCCGATGGGCGCTGCGACGCGGCGCAGATGTACACGCGGCACATTCCCGTCCGCGTCATTGCCCACATGCTCGGCGTGCCCGAGAGCGACGGCGACCAGTTCATCCAGTGGATTCACGAGATCCTGGAGCTAGGCATTACCGACGACGATATCCTCATGAAGGCCGTGCACGAAATCAGCATGTACTACGCGGGTTATGTCGAGGCACGCACGAAGAAGCCGGGCGATGACTTGATCAGCCGCATCATCATGGCGCGCCAGGATGGAAAGCCGCTGCCGCCGCAGGAAGTGCTGGGCATGATCCGTCTGCTCCTGATCGCAGGGATCGATATGATTTTTATATTTATCGGGTCGAGCCTCTGGCATCTCGCGAATACGCCGGCGGATCGTGAGCGGCTCATTGCCGAGCCGCAG
>JAEZAW010000273.1 GCA_023430315.1 Pseudomonadota bacterium
GTCCAGGCCCCGAAGCAATGTACTCGTAGTAGCCAATGCGCTGGTTGCGCGCCGCTTCTCCCGTGAGCTCATTGGCGTGCGTGGCGCGGCAGGTCGCAACCCGCGCGTAGCCGACGACGGCGACGACATCCGGGAACGGACACACGAACGGCCTCACCGTGTAACCGAAGAGACGGCGCTCAGGCGCCACGATCTCGAGGGCGTTGCAGATCGTCGGCGTATCGACGGTCTTCAGGAATTCAAGCGTCGCTGCAGAGACTGTGGTCATGGGCGGTCCTCGGTTTGCTCATTCCCCTCCCCCTTGTGGGGAGGGGTTAGGGGTGGGGGGAATCCCGACAACTATTGTTCTGCAATCCCCCATCCTAGCCTCCCCCACAAGGGGGGAGGGATTGCGTAGTGCGTGTTGAAGCGCGGGGGCTTCTGATCTGTCCGCCTTACTGCGCCGCGAGCTGAATGCGGCGCTCGTCGACGCCGACCTTGCGCGCGGCCTCGACGATGGCACCCCAGGTATCCTCTGGCAGTGGCACGCCATTGGCGAGACGCTCGGCCTTGGTCCGCTCCTCCGGCTCGCCAGGGATGAGAACCTCACCGCCGGGCGTCGACGGATTGGCGCTCTTCACGAAATCAACGTAGCGCTGCACGTCCGCTGGAAAGAACCCAGTCGTGTCGAGCTTGGCCGGGTCGACGTAGAAGGAGAGCATCCCGTTCGAGAATTTGCGGCCATGCTCCGTCGCACCCGTGCCGGTGAGCGAACCGCCGAGCAGCTCGCACATCATGGCGAGGCCCGAGCCCTTATGATCGCCGAAGGCGCGGATGGCACCCGTGCCCTTGCTGTGATTGCGCGGGCCTGTCGGCGTGTAGTCACCGTAGAGCATGTGCGGGTCATTGCCAGCCTTGCCGTCGGGGCCGATCAGAGCGTCGCCCGGCAGCGCCTTGCCGCCGAAGGAGGCATTGAGCACCTTGCCCTCCGCGACAACCGATGTCGCGAAATCGAGGATCACAGGCCGCTGTCCGGGACGCGGCACGCCGACACTGTACGGCGCGGTGGAGAATCGCCGCTCCGTGCCACCATACGGCGCGACGAGTACGCTGCCCGCGGCATTGACGAAATGCACCGAGACGAGCCCTTCCGCTGCCGCCATCTCCGACCAGTCGCCAATGCGGCCGATGTGACCGACATTGCGCAGCGCCACGCAGGAGAGCCCCATCTCCTTGCACTTCTTGATGCCGATCTCGACGGCCTGTGGCCCGATCGTCTGGCCAAAACCGTACTGGCCATCGAGCACCGCGACCACCGGCGTCTCCGAGACGACCTTCACGGTGCGGTCGGCGACGAAATCACCATCGGCCTTCCATTGCAGGTAGCGCGGCACGCGCTGCACGCCGTGACTGTCGTGACCGGTGAGGTTCGCGATGACGAGGTATTTGCCGATGCGCTTGCCCTCGGCCTCCGAGCAGCCCGCCTTGATGAAGATATCGCGCACGAGTTCCTCGAGCGCCTGGGCCTTGATGCGGATCATTGGTCCTCCCGGAAGTCGGCTTGGATTGGGCAATTTCCTCTTTCCATCGCACGGCGGGAGGCGATGGGTCTACTGGCGGAGCATCGCAGGACACGGAAGGGCGATGCGCGCCGAAAGAGGAGCCCGACCAATGTTTGAAGGTTGATTTGGAGGCGACGGCCGGAATCGAACCGGCGTTTACGGATTTGCAGTCCGCTGCGTCACCACTCCGCCACGTCGCCACGCCATCGACATCCTGCAACGGACCAGCCGATGAAACATGCGTCCGGGTGAGACCCTGCTGCTTGCAGCTCGCGGGGCGCGACGCACGCGGGACCCTCTAGCACAGCCCCCTCGCCAAGCGCAAATGGGCAGCGAGCGCGCCCTGCGACCCAGCGTCCCCGCGCTCTTTTCGCGACGACGTGAGCTGACCTGCGCCACAATGATGGTCTATAGTGAGCAAATGCTCCAGTCCCGTACCGATATCGTTGTCCGCAAGCCGCAGACGAGTGATGCGGAAGCGCTGGCAGAGCTATTCGGCCTGTCGTGGCGGCTCGCCTATACCGGCATCATTCCGCACGCCCATCTGGAAGGCATCATCCGCCGCCGGTCCGTCGAGTGGTGGCGCGGCGTCACGAGCCGTAGCGAAGGTATGCTGATCCTCGAGGTGAGCGGCACGGTGGCCGGATACACGACGTTCGGCCGGGCCCGTTCGAAGGGCCGCTTTCAGGGCGAAATCTTCGAGCTGTACGTCACACCCACCCACCAGGGCCTCGGCTTCGGTGAGCACCTCTTCGAAGCGGCGCGCCATGCCCTCGACGTGCGCCGGCTGTCCGGCCTCATCGTCTGGGCCCTCGCCGAGAACGACCAGGCCTGTCATTTCTACTGGCGCCGCGGCGGCCGCCCCGTTGCACGTCTCTTCGATGCCTTGGGCGACGCCAAGGTCGAACGCATCGCCTTCGGCTGGCGCTGAACCACGCCCCCCAGAAACCCAGAAACGAAGAAGGGCCGGGCAGACGCCCGACCCCACTTTGTCACGCGTGAAGCTAGATCAGCCCTTCGACGTGCACTTCTTCGTCTTCATGTTGTAGTAGCTCATGGTGCCGCACTTGCCAGGGCCTGCCTTCTTCTTGGCAGCCTTCTTGGGCGCGGCCTTCTTGGCTACTTTCTTCTTCGGAGCGGCCTTCTTCTTGGCCGCGGCCTTCTTCTTTTCCTGAGCCAGCTGGATCACGCTGTCAGACGTGATCTTCGAGGCGGGCATCACCGCCGGCGCGGCCTGCACCGAGGTGAACAGGAACGCGCTGAGCACACCGGCCACGGCCAGCTTCACGAGTTTCATGGTAATTCCTCCACAGTCAGCATCAGCTTGCAAGCAAGGCACTGCTGCCGCTGGAGGTCTGAGCCTGCAACTGCACCAGTGCCGGCTTCACACTTACACTTTCTTGTGAACTTAGGAAGCAACACTGAATATATGATCAATATAAACCCCCTTCGTTGTGCGTTAGTCACACATATTCCGTGCTCAGCTACTTGAATGGTTGTTAATCTACCACATGAACGCTTGTTAATCTTCAGCAGAGACGCCAGTAAGACAGTTGTGCTATAGGTATTGTTGCTGCAGTGCCGCAAATACCGGATAGCCTATGTCGCACAACACTTTCGGTCATCTTTTCCGCGTCACGACCTGGGGCGAGAGCCACGGGCCGGCGCTCGGCTGCGTGATCGACGGCTGCCCGCCCGGCATCGCCCTCAAGGCCGAGGACATTCAGGTTTACCTCGATCGGCGCAGACCGGGGCAGTCGCGCTACACCACCCAGCGCCGCGAGCCGGATGAGGTGAAGATCCTGTCGGGCGTCTTCGATGACGATGCGGGCCGACAGGTGACGACCGGGACGCCGATCTCGCTCATGATCGAGAACACGGACCAGCGCTCCAAGGACTACGGCGAGATCGCCGAGAAATTCCGGCCCGGGCACGCGGACTACACGTACTTCGCCAAGTACGGCATCCGCGACTATCGCGGCGGCGGGCGTTCATCAGCACGCGAGACGGCGGCACGCGTGGCGGCCGGCGCGGTCGCGCGCGTGGTGCTCGATGGCGTCTCGATCCGCGGCGCACTCGTGCAGATCGGCAGCCGTGCCATCGACCGTAACAGCTGGAACTGGGACGAGGTCGACAACAACCCCTTCTTCTGCCCGGACGCGACGACCGCGGCCCAGTGGGCGGACGACCTCGACGCGGTGCGCAAGGCCGGCTCCTCGCTCGGCGCCATCATCGAAGTCATCGCCGAGGGCGTGCCGGCTGGCTGGGGCGCACCCATCTACGGCAAGCTCGACCAGGATCTGGCCTCGGCCATGATGAGCATCAATGCGGTGAAAGGCGTGGAAATCGGCGATGGCTTTGCCGCGGCTGCCCTGACGGGTGAAGCCAATGCGGATGAAATGCGCGCCGGAAACGACGGCAAACCGGTATTTCTCTCGAACCACGCGGGCGGCATTCTCGGCGGCATCTCGACGGGCCAGCCGGTGGTGGCGCGTTTCGCCGTGAAGCCGACGTCCTCGATCCTCCAGCCGCGCCGGACGGTCGATATCCACGGCCACGACACGGAGATCATTACCAAGGGTCGTCACGACCCCTGCGTCGGCATTCGCGCCGTGCCGGTCGGTGAAGCCATGATGGCGCTGGTGCTGGCCGACCACTTCCTGCGCCACCGCGGGCAGGTCGGCTGAACTACGCGCGCCCCGGCACATTGCCGAGCGAACGCAGGAACAGCCCGAAAGTGAGCAGCCCTTCCGGCCAGGGCCCATGTCCCGACGCCGTGTTCAGGTGCCCTGCATTGGCGATGATCGAGACATCGGCGCCCCAGGCCGCGCCGAATTCCTGCGCGCGCTCGATGGAGCAATGAGGATCTGTTGAACTGCCGATCAAGCGCGCCGGAAAAGGGAGCGGCACCATGGGCAGGGGCGTGAACCCGCCCTCCCTGGCCGGCCAAGTGTCCGTGCCTTCGAGATCGGCCGGTGCCACGAGGAAGGCGCCCATGAGGCGGCTCGGCACCAGGCGCGGCGCTGCGTGCACCACGGCCGATACACCACAACTGTGCGCCACGAGCACCACGGGCCGCGTCGCCTTTGTCACTTCCTCGACAATCCGCTCTACCCAGTCGGCGAGGCGCGGCGTGTCCCAGTCAGCTTGCTTGATGCGTCGCGCCGTCTTGAAATGGCGCTCCCAGCGCGATTGCCAGTGATCCGGGCCGGAATTTGTCCAGCCCGGCACGATCAACATGTCGATTTCAGAAGTCCGCATGGGCGAACTATAACCGAGCTGGCGATCCTCCTGCCACAGCGCTGGCCACAGCTCCACATCCTGCCATGGCGAGAATTGGCTGACCGCGCTATGCACGCCTTCTATACTCCGCGCCCATGAGCACCGAGAGCATGACTGCAAGCGAAACCGCGCCGAACGGGCGCATCACCGTGCCCGATGGCGAGCCTGTGCCGGTCGGCAAGGGCAGCCACATCTATCTGGTCGATGGTTCGGGCTACATTTTCCGCGCTTTCCACGCGCTACCGCCGCTCACGCGGCCATCCGACGGCCTGCCCGTCGGAGCCGTGCACGGCTTCTGCGCGATGCTGTGGAAGCTCATCCAGGACGCCAAGGCCGGGCGCGGGCCGACGCACATCGCCGTCATCTTCGACGCCTCGCGCCTCAACTACCGCAACGACATCTATCCCGACTACAAGGCCAATCGACCGCCCGCGCCCGAAGAGCTTATCCCGCAGTTCCCGCTCATCCGCGCGGCGGTCAAAGCCTTCAACATCGCCTCCATCGAGCAAGAGGGCTTCGAGGCCGACGATCTCATCGCGACGTACGCGCGCGCCGCCATCAATGCCGGTGGCGATGTGACGATCGTGTCCTCCGACAAGGATCTCATGCAGCTCGTCAAGCCGGGCATCGTCATGCTCGATACGATGAAGAACAAGCTCATCGGGCGCGAGGAAGTCATCGAGAAGTTCGGCCTGGAGCCGGCGTGCGTCGTCGACATCCAGGCCCTCGCCGGCGATTCGACGGACAATGTACCCGGCGTGCCCGGCATCGGCATCAAGACGGCGGCGGAGCTGATCCGCGAGTACGGCGATCTCGATTCTCTGCTCGCGCGTGCCGGCGAGATCAAGCAACCGAAGCGTCGCGAAAAGCTCATCGAGTTCGCCGAGCAGGCGCGCATGAGCCGCGAGCTCGTGCGCCTCAAGGACGATGTCCCCATCGAGGTTCCGATCGAAAAGCTCGGCCTGCAGGAGCAGCTTGCCGATCCGCTGCTGAGCTTCATGCGCGCCATGGAGTTCAACACGCTGACGAAGCGTATGGCGGAGGCCATCGGTGTCGAGGCGCCGCCACCACTCGAGAAGTCCGTTGGCTCCAGTGTGAGGCCGGCGAGCCCGTCCAAGAAAGAAGCCGACGACACGGCTGCAGCAAAGGCCGGCGCGGAATCGCCAGCGGCTGCCGTCGAGTTCGGGCGTGCGGCTGCACGAGAGCCCAAGATCGATCGCGCGGCTTACGAGACCGTGCGCGATCTCACGCGGCTCAGCGCCTGGATTGCTGCGGCGCGCGAAGCCGGCCATGTCGCTTTCGACACCGAGACGACAGGCCTCGATGCCATGACCGCCGACCTCGTCGGCTTCTCGCTCGCAACCGAGCCTGGCAAGGCCTGCTACGTGCCGCTCGGCCACACGACCGGCAGCGGCGATCTTTTCGGCGCGAGCGGTCTCGTCGAAGGACAGATCGACACGCGCGCGGCACTCGAAGTTCTTAAGCCCCTGCTCGAGGATCCGAGCATTCTGAAGATCGGGCAAAATCTCAAATACGACTGCCTCGTCATGCGCCGCTATGGCATTCGCATCACGTCGATCGACGACACGATGCTGATCTCGTACGCGCTCGATGCGGGTAAGGGCCTGCAGGGCATGGACGCGCTTTCCGAGCGTCATCTCGGGCACACGCCGCTCGCCTTCACGCAGGTGATCGAGCACGCGCCGCCCGCCAAGAAGAAGTCCGATCGCACGTTTGCGGGCGTCCCCATCGACAAGGCGACGGAATACGCCGCCGAAGATGCCGACGTAACGCTGCGTCTCTGGCTTGCTTTGAAGCCGCGTCTCGTCGCCGAGCGCATGATGACGGTCTACGAG
>JAEZAW010000302.1 GCA_023430315.1 Pseudomonadota bacterium
ACTGGTACACACTCACGACCCGCTCGAAGCTACTCATACTCGGCCATGCTTCGTACGGAGGCCGACTCACTCACCCTCGTAAGGGGTCATTAGGGGTTCGACCGGCGACAAAGGAAAGTTAAAAAGGCATGATCTGTTAGGAACTGCTGGGCGGCGTTGCCCCAAGTCAACACCCGCTGTGTCACACGGTCGCGTCACGCGCTGCAGCTGATAGCGACCGCTGTTCACCCAGGAACGTGCGATTGTCGCTGCTCCCAGAGGCTGTTGGCCATGATTGCGCTCCGGCTGCCGGATCGCTATAAGCGGCGCATCTCAACGATTGAGAGCTCACGCGGCACCCTTGGAGGCCGGTGGGCATAAGGCAAGCGCCCCGGTCATGCTTGGTCGGGGCCGGTTTTGTTTGGAGACTGCAAAATGGCCCAGGCCAATGTGATCAAGGCTTCGGCGCGCGCAGCAGGCGGCAAGGGGGCCGCTCGTGCTGTACGGCGCACCGGCAGTGTTCCCGGAGTCGTCTATGGTGGCGACGAAGGAAGCGCTGATACCATCCAGATCGATTCTAACGATCTGTTTATCCTCATTAAAAAGGGACGCTTCCTCTCCACGGTGTTCGAAATCGACGTCGATGGGCGCAAGCTGAGGGCGATCCCCCGGGATGTCCAGCTCGATCCCGTCAAGGACTTCCCCCTCCACGTCGACTTCCAGCGTATCGGAGCGGACAATCGGGTGCGCGTCGGCGTCCCCGTGCGCTTTATCAATGAGGCGCTCTCGCCCGGCCTGAAGCGGGGCGGCGTGTTGAACATCGTGCGCCATGAAGTCGAGGTCTGGTGCCCGGCCGACAAGATCCCGGATCACTTCGAGGTCGATCTGACGGGTCTCGCCATCGGCCGCTCGGTCCATATTTCGGCCGTAGCGCTGCCCGAGGGCGTCAAGCCGACCATCGCCGACCGTGATTTCACGATCGCGACGATCGCCGGCACTGGCGGCAAGGACGACGAGGATACCCCGGCGGCTGCCGCGGCAGCTCCGGCGGGTGATGCCAAGGCCGCGCCGGCAGCGGCTGCACCTGCGGCGAAAGCTGCTCCTGCCGCCAAGGAGGCCCCGAAGGGCAAGAAATAGTCGGCGCGTCCCCGGGGCGGCCAGCACGCGAGTGAGCCATGAAGCTCTTCGTCGGTCTCGGGAATCCCGGGGCGAAATACGCCCGACATCGCCACAACGTCGGCTTCATGGCCGTCGAACGGATCGCCGAGCACCACGGGTTTGGTCCCTGGCGCCGGCGCTTCCAGGGTCTGACGGCCGACGGCGAGCTGGATGGTTGCAAGATCCTCCTGCTCAAGCCCGATACCTATGTGAACGAGAGCGGGCGCGCCGTCGGCGAGGCGGCGCGCTTCCTCAAGCTCGCGACGAGCGACATCGTGGTCTTCCATGACGAGCTCGATCTCCTGCCGGGAAAGCTCAAGGTCAAATCGGGCGGCGGCAATGCCGGCCACAACGGCCTGCGCTCGCTCACGGCCCATCTCGACAACGAGTATGCGCGCGTCCGCATCGGTATCGGCCATCCCGGCGCGAAGGAGCTCGTCCAGTCGTGGGTGCTGCATGATTTTGCCCGCGCCGACGAGGCCTGGCTCGATCCGCTGCTCGATGCCATCGCCGATGCCGCTCCCCGCCTCGCTGCGGACGATGCGGCCCGTTTTCTTACGGACGTCGCGCGCCAGCTTGCCAGTGAGGGCGACGACAAAGAGCCGCCGAAGCCGCGGCACAGCACCGAGGATCGCGCGCCCGCGGAGCGGCGGGCCGGGCGGGCGACCCATCCAACGGGGGACCGGGCTGCGAAGCGAGCAACGGCATTGGCCGAGAACCTGAAGAACTGGCTGGCCAAGCGCCGCCCAAAAGACGAATCCAAGGACTGAATTCATGGGCTTCAAATGCGGTATCGTCGGCTTGCCCAATGTCGGCAAGTCCACGCTTTTCAATGCACTGACGCAGACGGCGGCAGCGGAAGCCGCGAACTATCCTTTCTGCACCATCGAGCCGAATGTCGGGGAGGTGGGCGTGCCGGATACGCGCCTCGATGAGCTTGCGGCCATCGCCAAGTCTGGCGAGACCATTCCGACGCGGCTGACGTTCGTCGACATCGCGGGCCTCGTGAAAGGCGCCTCGCGCGGCGAAGGGCTCGGCAACAAGTTTCTCGCGCACATCCGCGAGGTCGATGCCGTCGCCTACGTGCTGCGCTGCTTCGACGATGACGATGTCACGCACGTCGCCAACAAGATCGATCCGCTCGCCGATGCCGAGGTCGTCGAGACTGAGCTCATGCTCGCCGACATGGAGAGCTTGGAGCGGCGCCTCGCCACGGTGGAGAAGAAGGCCAAGAGCGGCGACAAGGAATCCATCGCACAGGTTGCGCTCATGCAACTCGCCTTGGGACCGCTACGCGAAGGCAAGCCTGCCCGGACGGCGATCGTTCCCGAGGAGGACCGAGCGGCCTTCCGCGCGCTGCAGCTCCTCACGGCCAAGCCCGTGCTCTACGTCTGCAATGTCGACGAGGCCTCGGCGAGCTCGGGCAACGCATACTCTGCGATCGTCGTGGAGCGGGCCAAGGCCGAAGGTGCGGCCGTCGTCATCATCTCCGCCAAGATCGAAGCGGAGCTTGCAGGCCTCGCCGCCGACGAGCGGCAGGCCTTCCTCGCCGAGATGGGGCTCGAGGAGCCGGGCCTCAATCGCCTCATTCGCGCGGGTTACAATCTGTTGGGACTCGTGACGTTCTTCACGGTGGGGCCAAAGGAGGCACGCGCCTGGACGGTCGAGCGCGGTACCAAGGCGCCGCAATCCGCCGGTGTCATCCACACGGACTTCGAGAAGGGCTTCATTCGCGCCGAGACGATCGCTTACGCCGATTACGTCGCCTTCAAGGGAGAGGCAGGATCTCGCGATGCCGGCAAGATGCGGCTCGAGGGCAAGGAATACGTCGTCCAGGACGGCGACGTGATGCACTTCCGCTTCGCGAACTGAGCGGCGTCCCGCGTCACGCGAAATTTCTCACCAAATCAAAACCCCTCACACTGGCTGGTGCGAGGGGTTTTCCGTTTCACGAAGGAAGCGGGATCCTACTTCTTCTGCGCCGGGGGCGCGGCGGCTGGCGGCGCGCCCTTTCCGTCCTTGCCCGCCGCGGCGGCTTCGGCCTGACGCTTGCGCGCTTCCTCCGCCAACTGCTGCTGACGCTGTGCGATCTGCATCATGAGGGCCTTGCGCGCCTCGGAGTACTTTTGGTTGTCGATCGGCTGGCCATCGAGGGCCTCTTTGAAGCCGACGAGCGGGATCGGGAAGGCCACGACCTGTCCCTGGGCATTGATCGCGAGCACCATGAGGCCGGCGCCGGCCTTGAGCCCATCGATGAGCGCCTTGCTCGCTTCGATCTCGGCGGTGCAGCCCGCCGGATGGCAGAGCGTGTAGGAGAACTTCACCGGCTCGAGTTTGGTGTCGTCGAACTTCTCGTTCTTCTGGATCTTGTCCCAAAGCTCGGCGTTATAGACCGTCGCGCGCAAGCCCGGACCGATGGCCATGCCGAGCGGCACCATGATCATGATGTGCTGCTTTTCCTCGCCCTCGACCTGGCGGAACGCGGCAGACACGAGAACCATGCCGGTATTGCCGTCGAGACGCTCGTGGTGCGTGAGGCAGATATTGCGCTGCTCTCGCGAGGGCTTGCCCTCCTTGTCACGCAGCACGATGGGCGCCTTCTCACAGAGCTTGACCCATGCGCTCTGCGGGGCGTCGCCGCCCTGCGCCGGCTGCTTTGCAGCGGCGGCGGGAGGGGCCTTACCCTTCGTATCCTTCTGATCCTTCTTCGGCGGCTGCTGCGCCAGCGCCACGCCCGTCGCGAGTGCGAGCGCGCAGGCGGCAACAGTCACGGCGCGTGCGCCGCAGGACAGCCACCCGATAACCCGAGTCGTCTCGATCATTGTCCTCCAACCCTCGTCCTGCAAAGCGGCCGCGTGGCCGGCATCCCTTTGAAAATTCGGGCCTCACTGGCCCGCGAAATTCTGCGGCGCTCCGGCACCGCGTCCTTGTCCGCCTATTGCCCCGGCACTAAGGGCCCGAATACGGCATTCCCGTGACGTGGTCTTGAGCTTGGTTCATCGTGCACAGGCGATGCGACCTAACCGTGGCGTTCCGGCCACGCGAGGGCGCGCCACGTGCGCGCAGGAGCTCTCGCAGACTGTAGCCATTCCAATGAAAGGGCTGCGGAAAGGACCGCCAGACTTGATCCCGCCGCGATCGGCGTGCATGTGTCGCAGCATGGGTTGGAGGGCGCCGGAAGGTCGAGCCAATACTGCGCGACTGACGCGTCTCGGCGGATGGACTGAGGCGTGTACGCTCTTTCTTGTCGCGCTGATATTCGCGGGCCTTATCAGCGATCGCGCTGTAGCGGGAGCGCAACCTCGGCACGGTATTGCCATGCACGGCACGCCCGCGCTGCCGGCGGACTTCCCGCATCTCCCCTACGTCAATCCGGACGCGCCGAAGGGCGGGCGCATCGTGCTCGGCCAGCACGGTACGTTTGACAGCCTCACGCCCTTCATCATCCGCGGTGTCGCCGCAGCTGGCCTGCGCGACTATGTCTATGAAAGCCTGCTGGCGCGATCGCAGGACGAGCCCTTTTCGCTCTACGGCCTCGTCGCGAAGTCCATCGAGGTGCCGCCGGATCGCAGCTCCATCACATTTCACATCGATGCGCGCGCGCGCTTCTCCGACGGCCAGCCGATCACACCTGAGGACGTGCTCTTCTCCTGGGAGCAGCTCAAGGACAAAGGCCCACCCTACATGCGGGCCCACTACAGGACGGTCGTCAAGGCGACGATCCTGCCGCCGCACGCCATCCGCTTCGACTTCGAAGGACATGGCAACCGCGAAGCGCCGCTGCTTCTGGGGCTCATGCCCATTCTGCCTAAGCATCGCCTGGATGCCGAGACCTTCGAGCAGACATCGCTCGAGATCCCGATCGGCAGCGGACCCTATGTCGTCGGATCGCTCGAAGCGGGGCGGACCATCACCTATCAGCGCAATCCCGAATGGTGGGGACGCGACCTGCCGATCAATCGCGGACGCTTCAACTTCGACGAGGTGCGCTTCGACTACTACCGCGATGCGACCGCACTCTTCGAGGCCTTCAAGAGCGGCCAGATCTCGTTCAGGCCCGAGGAGGATCCGGCGCGCTGGGTCGAAGGCCGCGCGCTTCCCGCTGTTGCCGATGGACGCATAAAAATTGCCGAGTTCGACGTTGGTGTCCCGGCGGGCATGGCAGCTTTTGCCTTCAATACGCGCCGCTGGCCATTCAATGACGTGCGCGTGCGTCAGGCTTTGATCCAGATGTTCGACTTTGAGTGGATCAACAGCAACCTCTACCACGGTGGTTTTGCGCGCACGCAAAGCTACTTCGAGCGCTCAGCGCTGGCTTCGACGGGCCGGCCGGCGGATGCGCGCGAACGCGCATTGCTCGCTCCCTTCGGCAAACTGATCAAGCCGGAGGTGCTGGAAGGAAAATGGCAGCTCCCGGTGAGCGACGGCTCCGGTCACAATCGCGAGAACCTCTCGCGCGGCATCGCACTGCTCAAGGAGGCGGGATTTGCCCTCCAGCGCGGGCGCATGCAGGCTGCCGATGGGCGACCTCTCACCTTCGAGATACTCGCCGCAACGCGGGCGCAGGAGCGCCTCATGCTAAGCTTTACCAATACGCTCCAGCGGCTGGGCATCGAGGTCCGCGTCCGGCAGGTGGACAGCACGCAATATCAGGAGCGCCTTCGCACCTTCGACTTCGATATGATCCAGGCGAACTGGTCCGCTTCTCTTTCTCCCGGCAACGAGCAGGTCAACCGCTGGGGTAGCGCCGCCGCGGATATCGACCGCTCGCTCAACTATCCCGGCGTGAAGAACCCTGCCGTTGACGCCATGATCGAGGCGCTGCTCAAGGCCGAAGAGCGCGAGGACTTCGAGGCTGGCGTACGTGCGCTCGACCGCGCGCTCATCTCTGGCGACTACGTGATCCCGCTGTTCCATGCGCGGCGGCAGTGGGTCGGCTATTGGGCCTATCTTGTGCCGGCCCCACGCCCGACGCTGTTCGGCTTCAATGTCGATACGTGGTGGTACGCACCGCGCTGATCGAGCGATTGGGTCGCCACCGACGAATGCTCCGCGAACGCCCCGATACAGGCCTTACCGCCGCGCGCCAATGGAGTATCATTAGCTAGAAGCCGAATTGGCTCGGACGTATTGCGGAGGAAGCGACATGATGAAGGCTGTGGTCGTCGGCTCGTCCGGCGTCGAAGTGCGCGAGGTGCCGAAGCCCACACCCGGGCCGACACAGGTTCTGGTGCGCGTGCGGGCGAGCGGGCTCAATCGCGCTGATCTCATCATGGCCTCTGGCCGACCGCATGGTGCGCACGGCGGTGCCGGCGCGATCCTCGGACTCGAGTTTGCCGGCGAGGTCGTGGACGTCGGCAGTCAGGTGAGCGGCATCAAGGCGGGTGACCGCGTCATGTGCTCGGGTAATGCTGGCTATGCCGAGTATGCCGTCACCGACTATGGCCGCGTCGCGAAGATTCCTGCGAACAACATGACTTTTACGCAGGCCGCGACATTGCCCGTCGCGCTCCAGACCATGCACAACGCCGTGGTGACGGCAGGTCGCCTCAGGAAAGGCGAGAGCATTCTCATCCAGGGCGCGAGCTCCGGTGTCGGGCTCATGGGCATGCAGATCGCAAAGCACATGGGCGCGAGCCTCGTGCTCGGCTCGTCGACGAATGCTAGTAGGCGCGCGCGCCTCAAGGAATTTGGCGCGGATATTGCCATCGACACGACGGATGCCACATGGCCGGACGCCGTCATCAAGGCGACGGACGGCAAGGGCGTCGACGTCATCGTGGACCAGATCTCGGCGCCGGTCGCGAATGGCAATCTCAAAGCCGCAAAGGTGCTCGGCCGCATCGTCAATGTCGGTCGTCTCGGCGGCTTCATCGGCGAGTTCGACTTCGACCTCCATGCCATGAAGCGCATCGATTACATCGGCGTCACGTTCCGCACACGCTCCGTCGAGGAAGTGCGCGAGATCAACCGCCTCATGCGCGTCGATCTCTGGGATGCCGTCGAGAGCGGCAAGCTCGCGCTGCCGATCGACAAGACCTATCCCCTCGACAAGGCCGCGGAAGCGCTCGGCCACATGAAGGCGAACGAGCATTTCGGCAAGATCGTGCTGACTCAGTAGGGCGGGATGGCATCCATGAAGTTCGGGAGCTACAACCTCGACATCCTTATCACCGGCTATCCGGGAAAGTCCGTCTGCCACGGTAGCCTCGGCTGGAGCACGATTGCGCTCCTGCGCGGGGAGGGCCGTGTCGCCCTCATCGATGTCGGCTCGTTCAACCAGCGCACGCTTATCCAGAAGCAGCTCGCCGCGCACGGCCTCGTGCCCGCGGACGTCACCGATGTGATCCTCACGCATTCTCATCACGATCACTCGGTGAACTGGCTCATGTTCCCGAAGGCGCGCGTGCACATCGGCGCGGGCGAGCTCGAGTGGTCGCTGAAGGAACCCTGGGGTACGTCGCCCGTACCGGAGCTGTACGTGCGCGAACTCGCGGGCTCGCCGCAGCTCGTACGCGTCACGGCCGGCAGCGAAGTGCTGCCGGGGATCGTGAGCCATCACGCGCCAGGCCATACACCAGGCCATCTCATTTTCATGATCGAAGGCGCAGAACGCGACGTCATCTTCACCGGTGATGCCGCCAAGAACCGCGTCGAGCTGACGACTCTCGAAGCGGACATGACGTACGACCCTGCCGTCACGCGCGCCTCGATCGAGCTGATGTGGAGGCTCTGGCGGAAGAAGCCGAACACGCTGCTTGTGCCCGGGCACGATGTTCCGATGGTGCTGCGCGACGGGAAGCCGACGTTCATCGGCAAGCGCGAAGCCGCCATCACCGCGTGGTTCGGTGACACGCTCGAGCAGACGACGCTGATTTCGCTCGTGACGTGAGCAATCGCGCCTGCGGCGCGCTGTTTCTTCTCCTTCTCCCCGTTCTCACGGGGAGAAGGTCGGGATGAGGGGCGGCCGCTGGTGCTGATGTCGGCGTTTGCCGCCCCCCCGCACCCTAACCCTCTCCCCGCAAGCGCGGGGAGAGGGGATGATTGTGTTATTTCACCGTAGCCGTCGCCGCACCCTGCGTCGAGCGCCAGTCCTTCGCATAGAGCGACAGCGTGCCGTTGTTGAAGGCGCGCGCATCATAGAAGCGCAGCTCGCGCTCGAAGCTCACTGAAACGGGGCCTGTGGCGAGCCATTGATCCACCACGCCGAGATCGTCGGCGACCGCCTGCTCGAGCGTCAGCTTGAACTGATAGGGACCAGTCGCTTGAATGAGCTGTGCGGGCTGCTGATCGTCGCCGCGCGTGTAGAAGAGCACGGTTTCCGTGCGCGATGTGCGACCCGCCAGCGAGATCGGTGCAAAGGGCTGGTAGGCCCCGGCGCGCGTCTTCTCCATGGTCCAGCGGCCGAAATCCGCAGCATAGAAAAGTTTCGTCTGGCTCGTGCGCGGATCAGTGACCGCAAGCTCCATCGAGAGCACTGTGCCGGTGCGCGCGCCCTCGTTGGCGAACGTCAGCGGGATCGCGATTATCTCGAGGTTGGAGTTGTTGTACGGCGCCGCGAACTGAATGACCGGCGGCACGAACATACGCACATCCGGCTGCTTGAGCGACGTTTCCCAGAGGCTGTAAGCAGAGAAAAGCAGCGCGATGAGCGCCACGAACGTCGCGACCCGCCCGCCGTCGCGCTTCACGACCGTATCAATCGCAACATTCCCCGCGTCGCTCGGCACCTGCCGCGGCACCATGCCCATAGCTGCGTCCCCCTCCCACTGTGCGAGCAGAGAATGGGCGTCCAAATTGGGCAGGTGTGAGGCGATTTGGCGAGGCGCGCTATGCTCAAACGGACCACTTCCCTCGCAAGAATTCTGCGCGCTAAACTCGACCTATGGCCAAAACACCGAACGTCGACATCACATACTGCCGCCTCTGCAACTGGGGCCTGCGCGCTTCATGGATGGCGCAGGAGCTCCTGTCGACGTTCGCCGAGGAAATCGGATCGGTCACGCTCACGCCCGACGCAAGCGGCGGCGTGTTCGAGGTCCGCATCGACGGCGATCTCGTCTGGTCGCGCAAGGAGACCGGACGCTTTCCCGATATCGGCGAGCTGAAACGCCTGACCCGCGATCACATCGCGCCCGAGCGGTCGCTCGGTCACGTGGATAAGAAGCAATCTCTGGAATAGAGCGTGCGCTCTGTAACTCAGTGCATATAGGCTGCGTAGATCTCTGCGACGCGATCTGCAGTGATGCCTTCTCTCTGTTCGATAGCTAGTGGATGATCGGTCGGTTCGAGCTCGATAAACGGGCGTATCCCGTTGTTCCGCAAATGCGCGTAAGTTTTGAGGTTCTCTGCCGCTGGATAAACTTTGAAGTCGGCCGACAACCAACCGAAGTATGGGCCGTACGTCGATCGATCCGTGCGATTCAAAAGGCTGACGAGCTCCTCGAAATTATGTCGGGCCAGTGAGACCCATGCCCCCCAACTGAATGGCTCATCCACGCCGTGCACCGGAATGTCGATGCATCCCCTTACGAAAAAGAATTCACGATCGACAACGCATGTGTCTGCTGTGAGCTCGCAACGCGCCGAGCGCTCCGCTTCAGGGACGGAGTAGTAGTAGAGAGGCGCAGAAGCCCCAAAGCTAGGCATCCCCTCATGCCATTCGTCGCAATCCGTGCACCTGAATCGGAACATGCTGCCCCCTCATCAGCAGGCCTTCGGTCCGTAACAGACAAAGGCTTGCCGTTAAAAGCGCGCCGGTCTTACCTCTCAAACCTCTTGAACTTGATGCGGTGCGGCTCGACGGCGGCGTCGCCGAGGCGGCGCTTTTTGTCCTCCTCGTAGTCGGCGAAGTTCCCTTCGAACCACTCGACGTGGCTGTCGCCTTCGAAAGCGAGGATGTGCGTCGCGATGCGATCGAGGAAGAAGCGATCGTGCGAGATGACCACCGCGCAGCCGGCGAAATCCTCGAGTGCCGCTTCGAGCGCGGAGAGCGTCTCGGTATCGAGGTCGTTCGTCGGCTCGTCGAGCAGCAGCAGGTTGCCACCTTCCTTGAGCAGCTTGGCGAGATGCACGCGATTGCGCTCGCCGCCCGAAAGCATCCCGACCTTCTTCTGCTGGTCGGCGCCCTTGAAGTTGAACCAGCCGCAATAGGCGCGTGAGTTCACTTCGCGCTTGCCGCCGAGGCTGATCTGGTCGAGGCCGCCGGAAAGCTCTTCCCACACGGTCTTCTTATCGTCGAGATGGGAGCGCGACTGATCGACGTACGAGATCTTGACGGTATCGCCGACACGGATAGTGCCGCTGTCGGGCTTCTCCTGCCCAACGAGCATCTTGAACAGTGTCGTCTTGCCGGCGCCGTTGGGACCGATGACGCCAACAATCCCGCCCGGGGGCAGTTTGAACGACAGGTCGTCGATCAGCAGACGGTCGCCAAAGGCCTTCTTCAGCCCTTCGCTCTCGACCACCATGTCACCAAGACGCGGGCCCTGCGCAATCTGGATGGAAGCGCGTCCGACGTCCTCGCGACCTGCTTCCTCGGCGAGTTTGTCGTACGCCTGAATACGCGCCTTGGACTTCGCCTGCCGTGCCTTGGGCGAGGACTGGATCCATTCGAGCTCGCGCTTGAGCGCGCGCTGCCGGCCTTCCTCCTGACCCTTTTCGACTTCGAGGCGCTTCGCCTTCTGCTCGAGCCAGCTCGAGTAATTACCCTTGTAGGGCACGCCCTGTCCGCGATCGAGCTCCAGCGTCCATTCCGTGATGTTGTCGAGGAAGTAGCGGTCGTGCGTAACGAGAATGACGCAGCCCGTATACTCCTTGAGGAACCGCTCGAGCCACGCGACGCTTTCGGCATCGAGATGGTTCGTCGGCTCGTCGAGCAGCAGGATGTCCGGCTTCGCGAGCAATAATTTGGTCAGCGCAACGCGTCGCCGCTCACCACCCGACAGCTTCGTGACATCGGCCTCGCCGGGCGGGCAGCGGAGCGCATCGAGCGCCTGCTCGACCTGGGCATCGAGATCCCAGGGGTTCTGCGAATCGATCTGGTCCTGGAGGGCCGTCATTTCGTCGGCCGTCTCCTCGGAGTAGTTGGCCGCGATCTCGTTGAAGCGATCGACGATGGCCTTCTTCTCCGCCACGCCTTCCATGGCATTGCCGAGCACATCCTTCTCGGGATCGAGCTCGGGCTCCTGCGGCAGATAGCCGACGCTGATGCCTTCGGCCGCCCAGGCTTCACCCGTGAAATCTTCGAGCTGACCGGCCATGATCTTGAGCAGGGTCGACTTGCCCGCGCCGTTGAGGCCGACGACGCCGATCTTGGCGCCCGGATAGAACGAGAGGTTGATGTCCTTCAGCACCTGCTTGCCGCCCGGATAGGTCTTCGAGAGGCGGTGCATGTGATAGACGAATTGCGGGTTGGCCATCGGGGGCAGATCCTCGTCACAGGCATGTGGGGGTTGGTGCGCCTTGTAGCCGAAGCAGCGCCTAGGGGCAACGCGTCGCGCCTCTGGCGCGAACAGGGCTTTCGCCCTGTACCCAACCGGGGGGCACCCCCGGAGCCCCCGCCTTTTTATGATTTGCATCTATTTGGAAGGCGTTGGCGGATCGGAGCGCTCCAGACGCCAGCGGATCACGCTCTCGCCGGGGGTCGCCCCGCGCAGCACAAT
>JAEZAW010000332.1 GCA_023430315.1 Pseudomonadota bacterium
CGGCAATGTGCTGCTGAACGGTCGTGCGCCGGGAACGCCGGATCTCTCACTAAAGGACTTCCGCGCCCAGGTGCAGATGGTCTTCCAGGACAGCTATGCCTCGCTCAATCCGCGGCTGACCGTCGAGGACTCGATTGCCTATGGCCCGACTGTGCACGGCCTCTCCTCGACGGACGCCATCCGCCGCGCGCGCCGCCTGCTCGATCGCGTCGGCCTCGACCCGCGGCGCTTTGCGGGGCGCTATCCGCACGAGCTTTCCGGCGGCCAGCGCCAGCGTGTGAACATCGCGCGCGCTTTGGCGCTCGAGCCCAAGGTGATCATCCTCGACGAAGCCGTCTCCGCACTCGACAAGTCCGTCGAGGCGCAGGTGCTGAACCTGCTGCTCGATCTCAAGGACGAGATCGGCCTCACCTATATCTTCATCAGTCACGACCTCGAGGTCGTGCGCTTCATCGCCAACCGCGTGATGGTCATGTATCTCGGCCGCGTCGCGGAGATCGGCCCGACAGACGCCCTCTACACCGGCGGCCGCCACCCGTACACGAACGCGCTCCTCGGCTCCATGCTCTCCATGAACCCCGACGAGCGCACCATGGAAGCGCCGCTCGCGGGCGATCCGCCAAACCCCATCGACCCGCCGTCCGGCTGCCGCTTCCACACGCGCTGCGCCATGGCCGAGTCCGTCTGCTCGGCGAAGATGCCGACACTCACCGTCACCGGCGCCGGCCACTTCGCGGCCTGCCACATGGTCGATCCCACCTCCGGCCACAGCAAGGCCGCCGCATGATGCACGCGGAGGAAGCTCAATGACGACGACGAGCGACCCGGTCCTCGACATCCGCGGTCTTACCGTCACTTTCGGCGGCGGGCCGAAGCCGGTGCGTGCGCTGGACGGCGTCGATCTGACACTCGGACGCGGCGAGGTCATCGCGCTTCTCGGCGAATCCGGCTCGGGCAAGAGCGTGACACTGCGCTCGATCCTGCGCTTGCATCCACCGAAACGCTCGCGCATCGAAGGCAGCATCAAGGTCGAGGGCGTGGACGTGACCACGCTCGAAGGTCGCGCGCTCGAAGCCTTCCGCGGCAAGACCGTGTCGATGGTCTTCCAGGAGCCCATGCTGGCCATGGACCCTGTGTACACGGTCGGGCAGCAGATCACCGAGGCCGTGCGCAACCACGAGAGCATCTCGGCTGCCGATGCCCGTGCGCGTGCGCTCGAGATGCTGACGCTCGTGCGCATTCCGAGCCCCGAGCGGCGCCTGCAGGCCTATCCGCATGAGATGTCGGGCGGCATGCGCCAGCGCGCCATGATCGCACTCGCGCTATCCAGCAAGCCGCGCATTCTTCTGGCCGATGAGCCGACGACGGCCCTCGACGCCACTGTGCAGGTGCAGGTGCTGCTGCTGCTGCGAGAGCTGCAGCGCGAGCTTGGGCTGTCGATGATCTTCGTCACGCACGACATCTCGGTCGCGGTCGAGGTCGCGGATCGCATTGCCGTTATGTACGCCGGGCGCATTGTCGAGACGGGGACGGTGCGCGACGTCATCCGCAGCCCACGCCACCCCTACACCATCGGCCTGCTTTCGACGCGCGCTCATGGCGGCCGCCTGGAAGGACATCGCCTGCCGGCCATTCCGGGCAGCCCGCCGGACCTCGCGAACCTGCCACCGGGATGTGCTTTCGCGCCGCGCTGCGCGATCGCAGCGGAAGAATGCCGCGCGAGCGTGCCCGAGCCGGTCGATCTCGGCGGCGGTCATCGCGTGCGCTGCTTCAGGACGGCCGAGACCGCAAACAAGGTTGCAGCGCTGGCGCCGGCCGTGACAAGCTAGCTCTATGCGCATTCGCGTCATCAATCCAAACACGACCGCCGCGATGACGGCAACGATCGCGCGCGCGGCGGAAGAGGCTGCAGCCGCAGGCACGACCATCGACGCGGTGACCTCGTCGACCGGCCCGGTATCCATCGAAGGCTACTTCGACGAAGCGCTTTCACTGCCTGGATTGCTGATGGAAGTGCGCAGGGGCGACGCTGCGGGAGCCGACGCGTACGTCATTGCCTGCTTCGACGATACCGGCCTCGATGCGGCCCGCCAGATTGCGACAGGCCCGGTCATTGGCATCGGCGAGGCCGCTTATCATGCGGCCGCACTGGTCGCGAACCGGTTCACCGTCGTGACGACGCTCGCGCGATCCATTCCCGCGCTCGAGCACAATCTCATGAAGTACGGCTTCGAGCGTCGCGCAAAGGTTCGCGCTGCCGAAGTGCCCGTGCTTGCGCTCGAGGACGAGAAATCAGATGCGCGTGCCCGCATAGACGCTGAGATCGCGTATGCCCTGGCGGAGGATCGTGCCGAGGCCATCGTGCTCGGCTGTGCGGGCATGGCCAAGCTCGCCCGGGACCTCTCGGTGCAGCACCATTGTCCTGTCATCGACGGCGTTGGCGCCGCCGTGAAACTCGCGGAAATGCTCGTCGCGCTTGGACACAAGACATCGAAGCGCGGCGGCTATGAAACCGGCGCGCCCAAGGCCATAACCGGCCCGCTCGCCAGTCTGCTCAAAGAAGGCTGAGCACGAAGAAACGGCCGAGCGGCGAAGTTTCACCTCTCGGCCGTAGTTAGAGACGACGATCAGCACCACTAGTTCAGTATCTCGGCCTTATCGGGGGCTTCGCCCGTCTGGATGGCATCGATCACCATCTTGATCTCTTTGAGCAGGACGGCGTCGTTGGAGTTATCGCCATCGTCATCGTTCTGCGGCATGCCCTCATCCGTCGACTCCAGGCGCCGCGTGACGTCCATCTCCCAGCGCTTCAACGTCGCGATCTTCTGACCGCGCGTGAGGCCGACTTCCTTTCCGATGTCTGCAGGCCGATCGAAGACCGCCTCGGGATCCTGGCGCGCCTTCTCCGGCTCAATGCGCATGATCTCTGACATTCCTTGTGCTCCGTTGTTCCATAGCGGCGGGGGCCTGCATGCACCCGCCCACGCGCTGCCGCCCGTCGGGACGGCAGAATTGAACACTCAGGTACAACGCGCGGGGATAACTTCCGGTTCCAGCACCTGTCAGGAAACGGCGGTGCCGGGCCCGTCGAGGATCTGCCCTCGACGCGGGTTGAAATAGAATTGCTCGCCCTCTCCGGCCACGCCGAGCTTGGCCTCGATGCGGCAGACAACCCCCTTCGGATCGAACTCGAGGCGTGCCTGAAGATGAGGCAGCTTGCCCGATCGCTCCAGCAGCAGCGTTCCGAAGCCACGCGCAGCGGGTGGCGTCACCGGCGGTCCGCCACGCTCGGTCCACAGCAGGATGATGCGCGGCGTGTCGTGCATCTCGGTTGTCCACGAGATCGTGACGCGCCCCTCGGGCCGCGACAGAGAACCGTGCTTGACCGCATTGGTCGCAAGCTCATGCAGCATGAGCGTGAGCTGGAGTGCCGTCTGAGGAGGCACGAAGACGTCATCGCCGATGATCTCGACGTTGCTGGTTTCGCCGGCGCTCACCTCGATCTGCGAGGTCGCGATCTCACGAAGCGAGGCACCCGACCAATGTGCCTCCGTGAGCATGTGATGCGCACTCGACATGGATTGAATGCGGCCGTTGAGGCCAGTAACGAATTGGTCGATGGTGGCGGACGTGCGCGCGGTCTGCGCCACGATGGCCTGAACGATCGCGAGCGTGTTCTTCACGCGATGATTGAGCTCGCCGACCAGGAGATTGCGGACATCATCCGACTTGCGGCGCTCGGTGATGTCGCGGTTCGTTTCGACGACGAGGCTGCGCCCGCCGGTACGGATCAGCTCGAGACGGCTGTCGACCCAGATCTCGGCGCCATTCTTCGAAGCCTGAGGCAGCTCGCCGCTCCACTTGCCTTCGGCATCGAGATGCTCGAGCAGTGCTTCGAGCGACATGGGATAGCGTGTCTTGAGCAACTCCGCGGGGATGGCGCCCAGCGCGTCGCTCTTGCTGTAGCCGTAAAGCTCCTCGCATCCGCGATTGAAGAGGATGATACCCTCGCCAAGCTCCCACACGAGCATGGCCTCGTGCGAAAGCTCGATGACGCGCTGGTGCTTCACCAAGCGCTCGTTGAGCCGCCGCTGATCCGTGATGTCGGTATCGGTGCCGCACCAGAGCACGACGCGGCCCTGGTCATCGCGCAAGGGCATGGCACGCGAAAGAAACCAGCGGAATGTGCCGTCGGCACCGCGCATGGGGAACGTATCCTCCCATGTCTCGCCGCTCTCGAAGGCACGCTTCAGCTGACGCACAACCCGCTCGGAGAAGTCGGCGTGGATGACCTCGTGCCAGCCCTCGCCGGCGGACTCCGCCGGATCCAGACCCGAGTAGTCGAACCAGCGCTGGTTGTGCCAGAACACGTAGCCCGAGGGGTAGGCCATCCAGGCGAACTGCGCCATGTTGTCGGCGAGCGCGCGGAAACGCTGCTCGCTGGCCTTCAACGAAAGCTCGGCCACCTTCTGCGAGGTGACATCCCGCGAGACGCAGAGGAGTTGCTCGATCCGATCGCCGTCGCCGCGAACGGGATTGACGGTCACATCCCACCACTTCGAGGTACCCTTCGCCGTGGGGCACGTGGCGCTGAAATGAACGACCTCACCACGCGCGGCGTCGGCAATCGCGCGCTCGACGGTAGTACGTGCTGCCTCAGGCCACAGAGCGGACCAAGGACGCCCCCGGATAGCAGCGGCGTCATCGATCTCAATAAGCAAGCAGCCGGCCGGATTGATGTAGCTCACAGTCCCACGGCTATCGATCAGCATGACGCAGTCCGGGCTCGCGTCGAGCAGCATTGCAGCAAGACCGACAGGAACTTCGAGTGGCCTGTTCCCCCCCACATCAAGGGCGTGCTCAGCTGGCGCACCACCATGGGGTGCGTCGAAGCTGCTCGGCCGCTTTGACGATGTCATGATCTACACCGAACCCCGATCGAGCCCCCCGTTGGCTGGTGGCTCCCGCCCACCGCCGCGCATAAGGATTTCGCTCGCGTTGCGACCCTCGAAGCCTCTCGCTCGACTTTCGCTGCTGCTGCGAACTTTTCCACTTCGCTTCGTTTCTATCTCTCCGAGTTGCAGGGATAGAGCTATTTTGCACGATCGGTTGCATTGGCTGTGGATGAGATTAGTTCACGAGACCAATCTCTCACGAGACCCAATGTCCGGATTGACGCCCTCACGCTGCCGCGCCGCGCGGTCGCCCCCCGGCGCGCACATCGAAGAACAGCGCTTGGCTGATGACAGCTTTCACCATCTCGGGCTTGAACGGCTTCGTGATCAGGAAGGTCGGCTCGGCGCGCTCGCCCGTGAGCAGGCGCTCGGGATAAGCCGTGATGAAGATCACCGGCATATTGGCGCCCTGCAGGATGTCGTTGACCGCATCGATGCCCGAACTGCCATCGGCAAGCTGGATATCCGCGAGCACGAGACCCGGCTTCGCCTTGCGCGCCAGATCGCCCGCTTCCGTGCGCGTCGTCGCGATGCCGACGACGTTGTGCCCGAGATCGCCGACGATCCCTTCGATGTCGAGCGCTATGAGCGGCTCGTCCTCGATGATGAGCACTTGTGCCGTGATCTGCTCGGCGATCTCCGCCCCTGCAACGTCCATGAGCCGGCAAACGTCGTCTTCGGTGGTGCTGAGAATCTCGGCGATCTCCGCTGTCGAAAACTCCTCGAGGGCCGCGAGAAGGAACGCCTGTCGCGGCAGCGGTGTCAGCGTCTCGATGCGACGGTCGACAACGCCGCCAGGACCAGCTTCCACAGGCTCAGGTACCTGGTTGATGGGGAGTGCACCCCATACCCTGACGAACGTGTGGTAAAGGGCGGCGCGAGGCGTCAGATCGCGCCGGAAACTCCGCTGATCGGCGACCAGCGCTTCAAGGGTCGCGACGACGTACGCATCGCCCCGGTCCTGAGAGCCGGTCAAGGCTCGGGCATAGCGTCGAAGATACGGAATCTGTGGCGCGATCTGATCGGCAACAGAGCTAGTCATCTGTAGCAACTCCCCCGTTCGCGAGGCTCTAGTCGTTAACTGTGGGTCTCGGATACTCCGTGGCAGGTTCGACAGCTACCACGACCGCTAGGGCAGGAAACGCACTGGACGGCTAACAGTTCCGTAACCGCCGGAGATTGGCAAAGGTGCTCATCCCACGGCAATGCCGCGCGGGCGTGGTGTATGCTCGCCACCAAAATCCTCGGCCACATCGACGCCCATGAGCTCGGCCAGCTTGCCGCGCGCCCGGTTGACGCGACTTTTCATGGTCCCTACCGCGCAGCCGCACATCAAAGCGGCCTCGTCATAGGAGAAGCCTTCCGCGCCAATCAGGATCAGCGCCTCGCGCTGTTCTGCTGAAAGGACCGCGAAGGCCTTCGTGAAATCGACCAGGTCCATATGACCGGACTGGCTGTCTTTCACGCTGAGCTGCTGGGCAAGCTCGCCGTCGTGGTCCTGAACCTCGTACTTACGTTTGCGCAGTTCAGAGAGGTAGGTGTTGCGCAGAATGGTGAAGAGCCACGCCTTGAGATTGGAGCCCGGATCGAAGCTCGCGCGGCTCTTCCACGCTTTCACGAGCGTCTCCTGCACTAGATCGTCAGCTTGGTCCGCGGCCCCGCAAAGCGATCTCGCGAAGGCGCGCAAATTGGGGACGAGCGCGGCCAGCTGGGACTGCAGGTCCCCTGTGCTGCCTGCCGTCATTCCTTGCTCTCCGACTTGCTTGCGGACTGACCTTCCGATCGCGCCAACTCCTCGAGCAGCTTGGTGAATTTGTCGGGAAGCGGTTCGGCGAGTACGCGCCGATACTCCTCGCGCAACTGGTGCCCGATGAGTCCGTGCGCCTCCGAAGGGAGCCCACCCTCCTGGGCGGGCTCGGGTGTCATGGTCACGACTTTGGCCTCTTGCCGCATCTGCTCGTCACTTTGCTTTTCATCTGTCATTCGTCCCCCCATTCCCCGTAACTCCTGAGAGGCCAGGCCGGAGCCCATAATGCTCGGCGCGCGACCCTTACGGCGCGCACAAGCTGCCGACGCGGATAATAACACGCGAACTGCCGTCAGGTTCCCCGCCCCATCCACTTCGGTAAAAGAACAGCTCGTATAGTTAGTTAAGAAGTTTGCTGAAGTCTCTGAAGCGCTATTCGCCCGGCTCCAAGGCGGCACCGGCGGCATCACTCCCCTGACCATCGCGAGAAATGATGAATGCGGCTGCCGCCACAGCCGCCAAGAGCGGCAGATTCCGGCCGACGGTACGCACGATCGCAGGAAGAGCAATCGGTGCTGCCGAGGTGAGTGCGGCCATGATCAGCTCACGGTCCGCCCCCGAAAAATCAGGCGCATCGGCGGACGCTGCGCTCGCAGCCTCCGGAGCCGGCGCCTCCTCGGCAACTGCCTCGCTCTCGGCAGGGGCCTCCGAGCGTACTCGAACGACCAGCGCGACGAGCAGGCCAAGACCCACAAACCCGCCGGCCAGGATAAGCGACCCAGTCTCCGGCCCGTACTCACGATTGAGCCGCATTGCCAAGGCCGCGGTACCGAAGCCGCCAGCGATGAGGAAGGGGATGGCCACAATCGCGCGAGTGATAAGACCGTCGATCGCTCGATCGACGGTCGCCTGCGCGCGGCGGAACAAACTACCGAACATGACAATCCCCTCCGCGGTTCACGCCTGCCGGATCAGGACTTCCAGAGCGCGCCGAGAACGAACCCGAGCGCACCGACCACGGCGAGGGTGGCCATCGGCTGGTCCTTCACGGACTTGTTGACCGCCGTCTTGAAGTTCCCGGCGACCTCTTGCACGCGCTCTCCAGCCTCACGACCGGATTCAGCTACTGAGCGCACGGTCGCGTCGGCGGTCTCATAGGCTCGCTCCAGCTGCTCGCCGGCCTTGCCTGCGTATTCGGCTGCCTTGTCGGCAACCTGATCGGCAACGTCGCTAGCTGTGCTCTGCGCCCGCTTGCCGCTCTCATGGGGGTAGGTTTTTGCCGTCTGCATTGGTGAACTCCTTAGACATGCGGGGTGGGTCAACTTTGCCCCTGCGTTCATGAAAGGAGAACGTTCCGCCCCAGTCAGAGTTCCGGGCACATCATAAAAGAGGTCGGTGCAGGATCGTCGCAGGCGAGGTTCGCGGCCTAGCGGCGCCAGAAGATCGAGCGCACGGCGGAACCGATCGCGGATGCAGCCTGGCGACCTGCACCCACGTAGTCCCGCTGAGCCTTCATCTGACCGAGCCAACGCACCGCTTTGACGCGCCGCGCAAGCCCATAGCTGCGACGCAGTGCGGCAGCGATGCGGGCGCCATCGGCTTCAGGATTCGCGGACTTGGGATCGATGACGATGGGCGTCATCACGACCACACCCTCGCTCGCGAATGCGCGTCCTTTCTCGCCCGCCGCGGGTGAGGCGGCCGCTCCCGAGAGCTCGACAGGCAGGACGGCGGGCGCAAGGAGGCTCGGGGTCATCTTGAAATGATCGGCAACGGCTGCGAGCGCAGCGCGCTGCTGTTCCGTCGCCACACCGTCCGGAAGTGCCCATACTACGAGGTCGGCCCCCGCGACCTCATCGACGAGATGGCGAATGTGCTTACCGGCGGCGATATCAGCCTCGGAAACGCGCACTTCCAGGCCGACGAGATCCCAGGTCGATGCGGAGGGATCCTTCCGGTCGAGACTGGCGAGCATGGCGCGTGCTTCGTCCTGCTCCACCATGCGCAGAAGCGCTGCCGTGGTCTCACGCGCTTCGGCCGTCCCGCCGGCGACGAGCACCGTGATCGGCGAGCGCGTCATGGCGGCGACGCTCTCGGGGGCGTCTGCGGCGACGTCAGCCGGCACACGCGGGATGCGCAGGCGGCCGCCATAAAGATCGATCGCGGCCCGCCCCACCTCTTCGACATAGGCTTCGACGAGGCGGCGCATGACGTGCTCGCGCCCCCATTGGAAAAGAGCGCGAGAGAGCCGCTCCCGCGCCTCGTTCGTGATGGCCGTGGCCGGATTGACGAGACGCACCAGGCGCCAGACGTCGTAGGCGCGCTCGGCGGCATCGAGCATATGCCGCCAGCGATAGATGCTGATGAACTGCGACACGGTCATGCGGTCGCCAAAAGGCACGTTGTTCTCGATCATACGGCCGAGGCGCCGGCTTACCCGCTCGGTGATAGCGAGCGCTTCGGGGAGCGTGAACTGCCAGACGGCATCCTCGCGCGTTGGATGGAGACGTTCGGCCACGACCTCGATGGTATTGCGTCCGAGCAGCATGACCGCGTCGAGATCGTTCATGCGCTCGAGATCGACCCGCGATGCGACCACCTTCACGTCGGCCCATGCTTTGGCCTCCAGCGGGCTCCACGTCGGATCGGCGAGGCCTGCCTCATCGAGCTCGCTCGGGGCTTCGCGCTTTGCCTCGGCCGGGGGATAGCGTACCGCCCCGGCAATAAGCAGGCGCTGCATGAGCGTGACTGCGCCGACGCAGATCAATGCTCCGAGCGCCCACCAGAGAATGAGGCCCTTTTCCCAAAGATAGAGGCCGCCCAGCGGGACGAGCGACAGGGTCGGCAGCAGAAGTGCCGTCGCGATGAGAATGTAGCGTGCGGCGCTGGTCGCGGAGCTGCTTTTCGCCATGGCCAATCCGTAAGTCGGAAGTCGTGCGCCGCGACGTGCCGCGGCCGGCAATCACCGGAGACGTTGGTCTCCGGCTACGCCGGCCGATAGCCCTGCGTCGGAACAGCTAAAGCGTCAAGCTCGCCGTATCCAACCGCCCACCAGCGCGATGATAAAGAGCACGATCGCGACCCAGAAAAGGATCCGCGCCCCTTCCATTGCGGTGCCGGCGACGCCTCCGAAGCCGAGGAAGGCCGCCACGAGCGCGACAACGAGGAAGACCACGGCATAGTGAAGCAGATTGCCCATTTCTCAGCTCCTGATGTCTCGTTTCCTGAATTCGTCAGGGATGCCCATTCAAACGCCAAAGCGCTGAGATCGTTCCTTTCACCGCGCAGTTCACCTGCCCCGTCCGGACGCCCGCCACTGCAACCAGGAGGCCGTAGTCAACGTTTCTATGGGCCTGTGCTCGCGAGGCGCGTGAGAAAGCGCTGCGCTCCTCACCTCACCATTCAAGGGACAACCAAGATGCCGCTGCTTGCAGACAACCTGCGCAATCTCTCGGCATCGCTGATCGTCATGGCGCTCGTCATCGCGGCCCTCGTCGTGGGCAGCGCCATCTTCATTCCTCTGGCCATCGCCGTGGTGATCGCCTTCATTCTCGCGCCGCTCGTCAGGCGCTTGACCGCATATGGCGTGCCGCAGCCTGTGGCCGCCGTTGGCGTACTGGTCGCCGCCTTACTGTTGATTTTCGCCTTGTCATTTGCCGTCAGCGCGCAGCTTCTGTCCCTTGCGGCCGAGCTCGGCAGCTACAAGCACAACCTCGTCGAGAAGGTGCGCTCGGTGGCCGACATGGGGCGCTCGGACGGATTGATCAAGCGCGCCGTAACGGCCGTCGAGACGCTTGGCACTGATATCGAGCGCGAGCTCGGGCGCGGCATTGCGACGAAAACGGATCCTCTCGTCGTAGAGCAGCAAAAGGGTACGCCTCTACAAATTCTGCTCGGCATCGGCGGCGCGCTCGAGCCGCTGGCACAAGTCGGCATCACCATCCTGTTCGCCATGCTGCTGCTCCTGCAGCATCACGACATTCGCGACCGCGTCGTCAGGATTGCCGGCACGGATCGCCTGAGCGGGACGGCAGCCGCCATCAGCGATGCCGGCAGCAAACTGTCCGAGCTCTTTCTCGCGCTGGCGACGATGAATGCGGGCTATGGCTTCGCCATCGGCATCGGCCTCTGGCTCATCGGCGTACCCAATGCACTGCTCTGGGGCATCCTCGCGGCACTCCTGCGCTTCGTGCCTTTCGCGGGCCCATTGCTGGCGGCCGTCCCGCCGATCGTGCTGGCCGCAGCCGTCGATCCCGGATGGACCACGCTCATCCTGACCGTCTCGCTCATCATTGTCGGCGAGATCATCTTCAACAACGTCGTCGAACCGTTCATGCTCGGCAAAAGGGCTGGCATCACCGCATTCGGCATGGCTGTTGCCGCAAGCTTCTGGACGGTCGTCTGGGGGCCGATCGGCCTTTTGCTCTCAGCGCCGCTGACGACCACCATCGTCGTCTTCGGTCATCACGTGCGCGGGCTCGAGTTCATCTCCGTGCTGTTCGGAGATGAGCCTCCGCTCGACCCGGCGCAGGAGCTCTATCATCGCCTGCTCGCGGGCGATCCCGTGGCAGCGGCTTCGACACTGGAGGAAGAAGCGGAGGAGCTGCCACCAGTGGAAATCAGCGATCGGCTCGTGCTGCCGGCGCTACGCCTTGCAGCGTTCGACCATCGCGCCCAGCGCGTAGATGCGGAGAAGGCGGAACACTTACGAGAGACGATGCGCGAGACGTCGAGCCTCTACTTCGACGAGCCTGATGAGGAGGCAAAGCGCGCCAACGGCAAGGAGCCGCCAACTGTTTGCGTCATTCCGGCGCGCGGCATGATCGATCGGGCCGGGGCCGACCATATTGCGCTTCTGGTGAGTCGCCAGACGCCATGTCGCGCGGTCGTTGCGACGCACTCTACTGGGCTCACGGCAATCGCGGACCTCCAGGCCATGGAGGAATATCAGGATGTCGACACGATCGTCATAGCGACCGTCGGCGGCGTCGATGAAAAGCAGCTCCGACTCATTGCGAGGCGCGCCGCACGAGACTTTCCCGAAGCGCACCTCTTCGTTCTGGCACCTCCGAGGCTCGTTCCGCGCGATGACACGGAACGGCGCGAGGAGGATGGGCAGATGCGCGTGCACACGACGATCGCGCCGATCGTGGCCGCGCTCGACTGCGCCCCGCGACGGGAACAGCGCGCAGCAGAGGACACGCGCACGACCGAGCAGACGCGCGAAACCGAGACGATCGACTGAGAGCGCTTTTTGCCTTTGCCGCACGCGCAACCCATCTGCAGGCGCCAGAGTTATTCAAGCGTAACTCGGTCGGCGTGACAAACCAGCTTCCCGAGTGTCGTTCGTACCCTTGCCCTCGGAGAGAGAACAGATGGCCAAGAACCTCATTCTATGGATGCTCGGCGTGCCGATCTCGGTGCTCATCCTGCTCAACATCTTCGGCGTCATCTGACGCCGAAGCGGCGGTGAGGATGAGGCACGCCCGCAATCAGCCGTCAGCACCGTTGCGGCTCTCGGCCGCGAGGGTGGGCTGATCCTCGTCGGCGTCCGGCGCGCCCGACTTCGGCAATCTCACCTCGTGACGCACTCCGGAAGGATGGAAGCTGGTCGTGATGCGGCCGCCGAGGCCACGCTCGATAGAAAACTTCATCACATTCGTGCCAAAGCCGCTCTTCGACGGCGCCTCAACCGGCGGACCATTCCGCTCCTGCCAGACAATGTGAATGCCATCTAGCTCATCCCCATCCGAGCTCTGCTCCTCGCCCCACGTGACCATGACCTGCCCGCTCGGCTGACCACGCGCCGTACTTCGTCGCATTCGTAGCCAGCTCGTTGATGAGCAGGCTCAGCAGGACGGCTTGGTTCTGCGTGACGTCGATCGCGGGACCTTGTGCGACGAGCGCACCCTGCCAATGACAGTAGGGCGCGAGAATTTCCCGGATGAAGGACCCGAGATCGGGCGTGTGAGCCGGATCGGGGCGCAGCAGGTCATGCACCCGCGCGAGTGACGTCAGACGCTCGCGGAAAGATTTGTTGAAAACGTCGACCGTGGAACTGTATCGAGCCGTCTGTGAGGCGATCGCGGTGACGATCGCCAACATATTCTTGACGCGATGGATCAGCTCTCGATTGGCGAGCTGGGCCTGCTCTTGCGCCCGCTTGCGCTCGGCAACCTCGATGGAGAGCCTTTGCTCCGTCGCAGCATAACGCTCACGAGCATAGGCGAGCGAGCCCACCATCCCGGCAATGAGGAGGCTGATGACCGTCCCGCCGAGAAGAACCATCCAGGCCTTCGATCGATCTATCATGCCTTCAAGCGCAGTTTTCGACTGCAGCACGATCGTCCAGTCGGTGCCGGCAACGGTGATAGTGCGGCGGTTCGTGAAGAGTGGCTCCCGCGCGAGCGGTGGGAGGCGCGACAGGCGGTCATGCGTCAGCATGCGATCGTCGAACATCAGATCCGCCTCGGTCGTCTCGGTGCCGTCGTAGATCTGGACGTGGAGCCCCTGCAGAGTGCCTGGAAGATTGCGCTCGATGACACGCGGGATGAAATCGCCCATCCGGAACGTGCCGTAGACATAGCCGGTGAGCGCGGCGCGCCGACCCTCGGCGGTGTCGGGGGTCATGCCGTCGGCGTACACGGGCATATAGACGAGAGTGCCTGCCTGGACGTCCTCGCCCGTCTCCTGCATGAGCGCAACTTTGCGACTGAGGGCGGGGCCACCCGTATCGCGCGCACGTTCCATAGCGGCACGGCGGCGGGGCTCGGAGAACATGTCGTAGCCGATGGCCCGGCTGTTGCGCCAGTTCTCGGGCTCCAGATAGACGATTGCGGTGTAGTCGTCGCGCTTGCCTTCGGGATTGAAGCGATAGTCCGGACGCCCGGCTCGACGCTGCCCCTCGACGAAGCCGTCGATCTCCTCGTAGCGCAGCCGCTTGACGTAACCGACACCCTGGATGCCCGGGTAGAAGTCGTCGACGGCGAGGTCGCGGATGAAGAGCCGCCACTGCTCGCGTGTCATGGCCGGAATGGCATTCATCGCCGCAACGCCAGCCCGCAGCACCTGCTGGTACGAGCGCATGGCATCGACCATGAGGCCTTCGAACGCGCTTGCCTCCTCCTGGAATTGCCGGCGAGCTTTGTCGCTCGCGTCGGAGAACAAGAGCCAGGAGGCGATGCCCGTCGCGCCGAGGAGTAGCAGCAGGATCAGAAGCGTCGGCAGATAGACGCGCAACCGCATCGAAAGTCCTGCGAGATATCAGGCGCTGTGAGGGCCTTGATCATTCGTCCTGACGAGCAAGCTGGCGTCAAGCCATGCAGAGGCCCACCGCCCCGCCCTCGCCAACCTATGTATTGTCGTGGTTGCCGACCGCACACGCTCGCGCGGTTCGCCATTTCTGATTGCAGACACTAGCATTTTTGGCAGCGGGTGTCGCCGATAATCCGTGCCGTGAAATTCTATGGTAAACGGCTGTGGCGAAGGCGCTGCACTGCATCAGGTCTGGCGGCGGCGCGGCATGTCGATCGGCAGGAAATCCACGCCCGACTGCTGCACGGGCTGCGGGTAGAGCTTCATCAGGTCGAGCACCTCGTTCGGCATCGCGACCTTCACCGGCAGTCCGAGCGATCGCGCCTCCTCGGCGGTCAGCGCATAGTCGTGCGTCCAATGGCCGCCGGCGAGCTTCTCGGCGAGTGCTCGTGCCGCCCCCTCCTCCATCTGCGGCGTGAGCAGCTCGACCGCGCCGCGCTTGACCTGCTCGAGCGCCTTCTCGCTGACGTCGGCGAGCACGAGAGTGAGGTCGAACACCTGCTCGATGGGCTTGATCTTCGGCACTTTGGCGATGCTCGCCGCAGGAAACCCGGCAATCTGCGGATCGATCGGCCCGAGCACCGAGAACTCGCCCATCATGATCTCGTCCGCCGCCAGCGCGATGAGCGTGCCGCCCGACATGGCGTAGACGGGCACATAAACGGACACCTTCGCAGGATGCGCTTCGACGGCCCGAGCAATCTGCATCGCGGCGAGAACGAGGCCTCCGGGCGTATGCAGGA
>JAEZAW010000284.1 GCA_023430315.1 Pseudomonadota bacterium
CGGTGTGGGTGGTCAAATCGCAGATCCACGCAGGTGGTCGCGGCAAGGGCAAGTTCAAGGAATCCTCAGCCGGCTCAGGCGGCGGCGTTCGGCTCGCGAAGTCCGTCGAGGAGGTTGAGGCGTTCGCGGGCCAGATGCTCGGCAATACGCTCGTCACCGTGCAGACAGGTCCTGAAGGACGCAAGGTGCAGCGACTCTACATCGAGGACGGCTCGGCGATTGCGCGCGAGCTGTATCTGTCTGCACTGGTCGATCGCGAAACGAGCCGCGTCGCCTTCATCGTGTCGACCGAAGGCGGCATGGACATCGAGCAGGTCGCCCACGACACGCCGGAAAAGATCCTTACGTTCTCGATCGATCCCGCCTCGGGCTACTTCCCCTATCACGGCCGCAAGGTCGCCTTCGCGCTGGGCCTCGAGGGCGATCAGGTGAAGCAGTGCGTCAAGCTCATCGGCGATCTCTACCGGATGGTCGTCGAGAAGGACATGGCGCTTCTCGAGATCAATCCGCTCGTCGTCACCAAAGCCGGCAACCTGCTGGCGCTTGACGGTAAAATGAACTTCGACTCGAACGCGCTCTTCCGTCAGAAGGAAGTCGTCGCCATGCGCGACCTCGCTGAGGAGGATCCCTCGGAGGTCGAGGCGTCGAAGTATGACCTCTCGTACGTCAAGCTCGATGGCCAGATCGGCTGTCTCGTCAATGGTGCCGGCCTCGCCATGGCGACCATGGACATCATCAAGCTTCACGGGATGGAGCCGGCGAACTTCCTCGATGTCGGCGGTTCGGCCTCGAAGGAGAAGGTCACGGCGGCTTTCAAGATCATCCTCAACGACCCGAACGTGAAGGGTATTCTCGTCAACATCTTCGGCGGCATCATGCGCTGCGATATCATCGCGGAGGGCGTGGTCGCGGCGGCGCGTGAGCTCGGCGTGACTGTGCCACTCGTCGTGCGCCTCGAAGGCACGAACGTCGATCTCGGAAAGAAGATCATGGCGGAGTCGGGCTTGAAGATTCTCAGCGCCGACAATCTTGCCGACGCAGCAAAGAAGATCACCGAAGCCGTGCGCGCGGCTGGCTGAACCGCTTGCGACTAAAGTCCGAATGTCCGGAGCGGCGTGCCGCTCCGGTCGGAAACCTGTGATCCGTCAACGCATTCTGGTCGTCACTCACATCGCGGGCCAACCTGGCGCGCGCTCTGGGCGGGCAGCCATGTCCGGATGCGATTGCCAATGTCGCCATGTTGTTCGAGGATAGTCTCAGCCTGAGCGGAACCGGTATCGGTCCCTCAAGTGTGCGCCAGCCGCCGCCCGCGCCTCATTCCTCGCCGCCCTGGAGACTGCAACATGGATCTCGGTACGACCAAGATGCTTGCGCGCAAGGAGGGCGGGATCGGTTGGATGGTCTTCAACCAGCCCGAGAAGCGCAACGCCGTGTCCTACGAGATGTGGGTCGCGATCCCGAAGATCATCGCCGACTTCGAAGCCGATCCGGCCGTGCGCGTGATCGTGCTGACGGGGGCCGGCGACAAGGCCTTCGTCTCCGGCGCAGACATTTCCGAGTTCGATAAGAAGCGGGACCGCGAGGAGACCATCAAGGTCTATGACAAGGCCGGCTCGACGGCGCAGGCGGCGATCGCCAACGTGAGCAAGCCGACGATCGCCATGATCCGCGGCCTCTGCGTCGGCGGCGGCGTCGCGATTGCGCTCAACACCGACATCCGCATCTGTGGCCACGACAGCTTCTTCGCGGTGCCGGCCGCGCGCCTGGGGCTCGGCTACCGGGCTTCTGGCATCAAGCGCCTCGTCGATATCGTCGGCCCGGCTTTTGCCAAGGAGATTTTCTTTACTGCGAACCGCTTCACGGCCGAGGACGCGCGCATCATGGGGCTCGTCAATCGCGTGGTGCCGGCCGAAGAGCTCGAAGCCTACGTGCGCAAGTACGCGGCCACGATCGCCGACAACGCGCCGCTGACGATCAAGGCCGCGAAGCTCGCCATTCACGCCGCGACGCAGGATGCGGATAAGCGCGATACGGCCACGCTCGAGGCGGCGATCGATGCGTGTTTCGCCAGCGAGGATTATGTCGAAGGCCGCCGCGCCTTCATGGAGAAGCGTCGCCCCGCGTTCAAGGGCCGGTAGGTGGGCCGGAGGCATGTGGATGCGCATCGAAACGCGACTGACACAGCGGCTCGGGATCAGACATCCCATCATACTGGCGCCCATGGACCCAGTCGCCGGAGGAAAACTTGCGAGCGCCGTCGCGCGTGCCGGCGGACTCGGCTTGGTCGGCGGCGGCTATGGCGATGCCGATCGAATCGAGCGAGAGTTTCGCGAGGCCGGCAATGAGCGGGTCGGCGGGGGATTTATCACGTGGTCCCTGGCGAAAGCACCGCATCTCCTTGGATTGATGCTCTCGCACAAGCCTGTCGCCGTGTTTCTGTCGTTCGGCGATCCGCGGCCATTCGCGCCCGAGATCAAGGCCACGGGCGCTCTGCTCCTATGCCAGATTCAGTCGCGCCAGGACTGCCTGGATGCGATCGAGGGAGGCGCCGATGTGATCGTTGCGCAGGGAGCGGAAGCTGGAGGCCACGGCGTGCGACGCGCGACGATGACGCTGGTGCCGGAGATCGCAGACCTGCTGGCGCGCGAGGCGCCGGAGACTTTGCTGTGTGCCTCCGGCGGGATCGCGGATGGGCGCGGTCTTGCTGCCGCGCTGGCACTCGGCGCGGACGGTGTTGTTGTCGGCACGCGCTTCTGGGCAGCCGAAGAGGCGCTGGTTCATCCGAGCATGCACGCCGCCGGTCTCGCCGCGACCGGCGACGACACGATACGAACGACGGTGACCGATATCGTGCGGGAAAAGGATTGGCCCGAGCGCTATACGACGCGCATCATGCGCAATGCGTTCACCGAACAGTGGCACGGCCGCGAAAGCGAGCTGCTGGCGCAAAAGCCCGCTGAGATGTCGCGCTTCCAGACGGCCGTGGCGGCGGGAGATGCGACGATTGCCGGCCTCGTCGCCGGCGAGGGTTTAGGCCTTATCGATACGGTCGAGCCAGCGGAGAAGATCATCTCGCGCATGGTTCATGAGGCCGCCGACATCCTCAAGTCGACGGCACGCCAGGTGAGATAGCTACGCGGACTTCGCGAAGCGGCCTTCGATCGGATAGCCCGGATCCGTGTAGCCGGGTGACGAGGGATGTCCGGGCCGGACGAGGCTGTCGACCAGCGCTTCGTCGTCCTTTGTCCACGTGTACTCGAGCGCGCCGGGATAGTTGGCCCACTGCTCGAAGGTGCGTGGGCCTGCGATCACCGATGACACCGCTGAATTGTTCAGCACCCACGCCACGGCGAAGTGGATGAGGCTCACGCCCTTGGCATCGCAGTGTGCCTTGAGCTTTGCCGCGACGGCGAGCGACTCGGGTCGCCACTCCGTCTCCAGCATACGCTTGTCGTTGCGGCCGGCACGCGTATCGGGCGGGGCATTGCTGCCGGGTTGATACTTGCCTGAGAGCACGCCGCGCGCGATCGGGCTGTAGGAGGCAACGCCGAGACCGTACGCGCGGGCGGCAGGCAGCACCTCCACCTCGGGCATCCGGTTCATGATGTTGTAGTAGGGCTGGAGCACGACCGGCGTCGGCGCGCCAACGGCCTTGCAGGCCGTATCGATCGCCGGAATGTGCCAGGCGCGCACATTGGAGAGGCCCCAGTAGCGGAGCTTGCCGGCGCGGATCAGGTCGCCGAAGGTCTCGGCCACGCTCTCCCACGGCACGTTCGGATCGACGCGATGGATGTACTCGATATCGATATGATCGGTGCCGAGGCGCTTCAAGGAAGCATCGACGGCTTCGACCATGTGCCGGCGTGAGAGCCCGCGATCGTTCGGCCCCGGCCCAGTCGGCTGTGCGAGCTTGCTCGCGAGAATCCATTGGCTTCGCTTCGCCTTGATGATGTGCCCGGTCACTTCCTCCGAGCGTCCCTTCTCATAGACATTAGCCGTGTCGATGAAATTGACGCCGGAGTCGGCTGCGTGATCGGCAATGCGCTGGGCCTCGGGCTCAGCGGTCGGGCCGCCGAACATCATCGTGCCGAGGCAGAGCTCGGATACCTTGAGCCCGCTGCGTCCGAGCGTGCGATAGCGCATGGCGGCCATGGTGTGCTCCTGCTGTCTGAGACCTCGTGTGTGGCAATCATGGCTGCGGTGACGGAGCGGCGCAAGCGCGCTTCATCCCTTGCGCTTCGCCGACTCGCCAAAGACATGCTCGGAGCCAGGGAAGCGGCGCTCGCGAACCTCGGCGGCATAGGCGGCGATGGCAGCGTCTGCGTCGCGACCGAGCTCGGCATAGCGCTTGACGAACTTCGGCCGGAAATCACTGAAAATTCCAAGCACATCGTCGATGACGAGGATCTGGCCATCGCAGTGAGGTGATGCACCGATGCCGATGGTCGGAATGGCGACGGCGTCGGTTATGGCGCGCGCGAGCGGCTCTGTGACCTTCTCGAGTACGATGCTGAAAGCTCCGGCGTCGCTGACGGCTTTGGAGTCCCGGAGGATTTGCTCGGCGCTGGCACCACGACCCTGCACCTTGTAGCCACCGAAAGTGTTGACCGCTTGCGGTGTCAAGCCAACGTGGGCCATGACGGGAATGCCGCGGCGCGTCAGAAAGCGGATGGTCTCCGCCATGCTTTCACCGCCCTCGAGCTTGACGGCACCGCAGCTCGTTTCGGCCATGACGCGCGCGGCGCTGCGGAAGGCCTGCTCCGGACTCTCCTCATACGAGCCGAACGGCAGATCCACGACGACGAGCGCGCGTTCGGCGCCGCGGTGCACGGCCTGGCCATGCATGATCATCATGTCGAGTGTGACGCCGATGGTCGACGGCAGGCCATGCAACACCATGCCGACGCTGTCGCCGACGAGGATCAGGTCGCAATGACGGTCGACGATGCGCGCGATGGGCGTTGTGTAAGCTGTGAGGCAGGCGATCGGCGTGCCACTCTTGCGCGAGAGGATATCGGGTGGCGTGAGAGCCTTACTGATGGATGTTGCGCTCATGGCTGTCTCGTTGTGTTGGGGAAGGGGCCAAACGGGCCGGCTAACCTGGGTTCTACTCGTTAAGATCAATGATCGAAACCCGACAGATCTCGGCGCCCTTCTGTAGGCAGCGCCTATCCGATATGCGGTAAACGCGCTTAGCCTGTCGGGTGGCTTCGGAGATTGGACGGCAGTGGACACATTCGAGCTTTTTCAGCGGCTTTCGGTGGCGCTGGCGGTCGGCCTGCTGATCGGCCTCGAGCGCGGTTGGCGTGAGCGGAAGGAGGAGGAGGGCGATCGAACGGCCGGCCTCAGGACCTTCGCGCTCAGTGGTCTGCTGGGTGGCGTCTGGGCTGCGATCGCGAAGACGGCCGGGGACGGCGGCGGTGCGATCGCCCTGGGTCTCGCCTTTGCTGTTCATGCGGCGATCATCGCCGTTTTCCGCTATCGGGAGAACGTGCGCGAGGGGACGTTTGGGGCGACGACGGTTGTTGCCGTGATGCTGGCGTTCGCCCTCGGTGCGTACGCGGTTCTGGGAAGCGCGGAGGTCGCGGCTGCGGGTGGGGTTGCGGTCACCGCTCTGCTGGCCTGGAAGAGCCTGCTTCATACGTGGCTCACGCGGCTGACGCAGCAGGAGTTGCGCTCTGGTCTCGTCCTGCTGGCGATGACCTTCATCCTGCTGCCGCTGCTGCCAAACAGGACGGTCGATCCCTGGGGCGCGCTGAACCCCTACGAGATCTGGTTGATGACGATCATGATCGCGCTCATCAGCTTCGTCGGCTACGTCGCGGTCAAGCTCACGGGCGACAGACACGGCACAGCGATCACCGGCATTGCCGGAGGGTTGGCTTCGTCTACGGCCGTCACGATGACGCTTGCACAGGTGGCACGCGAGAATCCGGAGCAGCGGACGCTGTTGACTGCGGGTGTTCTGCTCGCGAGCGCTGTGATGTCAGGCCGCGTGCTGGCGATCGTGGGAGTGATCAATCCCAGCCTGCTCACGGCAATCGCGCTGCCGATCGGTGCCGTCGGCGTGGTGCTGGCACTCGGGGCTGTCGTGCTGATGTGGCGCAGTGCCGACGGTGAAGTGGGCGATGGGACGGCCATCGAGCTCAAGAATCCATTCGAGCTTGCGACGGTGCTGAAGTTCGGTGCGATCCTCGCGATCGTGCTGCTGGCGACGAAGCTGCTCACAGGCGCAGTCGGCGCGGCGGGCGCCTATCTCGTGGCGGCGGTGTCGGGAGTGGCCGACGTCGATGCCGTGACGCTGTCGATGGCGCGTGGCGCGGGCGGCGATGCAGCCACCGCGGCGGTCGCCATCTTCATCGCCGTGGCGGTGAATACGGTGTCCAAGACGATGATGGCGTGGTGGATCGGTGGCGCGGGCATGGGTCGGCTCATGGCCGCGGTTTCGGCGTTTGCCGTGGTTGCGGGCGCTGTCGCTCTTCTTCTAAGCGGCGCCTGAATACCTGATGACCGGTGCGAGGCCAGCGGCACCGGGCGCGAGGATGCGTGGCAGCGCGATGGGCGCATCATCGAAGGCGATCTCGTCGGTGACGAGCGCGTCCAGGGTCGGGTCGGCAAGCAGCGCGAGCGCCTTCTCCATGCGGCGTCGATAGCTCCAGCGCGGGCGGTGACCCGGCGAGACTTGGCCGACCTGGGTGGATTGCAGACGCAGTCGCTGGCTGTGAAAGGCGCCACCGAGGGGGGCTGGCACATCCTTGTCGCCGTACCAGGAGAGCTCGACGACAGTCGCTTCGAGGCCGGCACAGGCGATGGCTGTTGCGAGGCCCGCTGGCGAGGCGCTGCTGTGGAACACGACATCTGCGTTGCGCGGTGCATCGGCGGGCGCCGCGAACCGTGCACCGAGGCTCGTCGCGAGGCCACCCCGATCGGCAACATCGACGACGGTCACGTCGGCGCCGGGGAGGCGCGCTGTCAGATGTGCAACCAGAAGCCCGACGATTCCTGCCCCCACAATCACGATCCGGTCGCCGGCGCTAGCGCCCGAATCCCAAACGGCATTGAGAGCCGTTTCCATGTTGGCGGCGAGCGTTGCGCGGCGCACAGGCAACCCAGCCGGCAGGGGTACCAGCATTTCGACAGGCGCGATGAAGCGGTCCTGATGCGGGTGCAGGCAGAAAACGTCGCGGCCTTTGAGGGCGTCGTGGCCTTCTTCAACCGTTCCGGTCGCGCAATAGCCGTATTTGACTGGGAATGGAAACGCGCCCTCTTGCAGGGGCGCGCGCATGCGTTCCCATTCCTGCTGACCGACGGCACCACTGATGACCAGTCGCTCGGTACCGCGGCTGATACCGCTGAATGCCGTCCGCACGAGGGCTTGGCCGGCTCCGACGGATGGAAGCGTGCATGAGCGTATTTCCACTGCGCCCGGAGCCGTGTACCAGATGGCGCGGGCAGCACGGCCAGGATCGGCTGGTCGGAACGAAGAGGCTGACGAGGCGTTCGCCAGAGGCGTGTCTCCCGCGGTATCTCTGGGCTTGTCAGCCATATTCAGATCCGATCTGACGCGTCCCGCCCGTCGACCGGGCATTTCCTCAACATCTCAGCAAGTACAGCAATGACCAACGACGTTGATAATGCGGCACCGCGCGGGGCGAGCCTCGCAAGCGCTCAAAGCCTTAGCGTACCGACGGGCCTCCAGGCAAACGCCGAGCTTTCGCGGCGCCGCCTGATCATGGCGGTGCTCAACATCGTAACCTGGTTCGCCATGCTGTGGCTGGCGGCCAAGGTGCTCGGTGCGGGCGGCTGGACCGTGGTCGATATGATCATGTTCGTCTGCTTCGCGTTCGGCACGCCGTGGACGGTCGTCGGCTTCTGGAACTCGGTCATCGGCCTCTGGTTGCTGCACTTCCACAAGGACGCCATGGGGGCCGTCGCGCCGTATGCTGGAGCGGGCGACGTGGCAACGCCGATCACGATCAAGACCGCGGTCTTCATGACGCTGCGCAACGAGGATCCGTCGCGCGCCATTCGCCGCCTGCGCATCGTGAAAGAGAGCATCGACGCAACGGGCGAGGGTGCGGCCTTCAGCTACTTCGTGCTCTCGGACACCAACCGGCCGGAAGTGGCCGCGGCCGAGGAGGCGGCGATCGTGGCATGGAAGGCCGCGGACCCGGATGCTGCGCGCATCACGTACCGTCGTCGCGAGGAGAACAAGGGATACAAGGCGGGCAACGTCCGCGACTTCTGCGAGCGTTGGGGCAAAGACTACGAGCTGATGCTGCCGCTGGATGCGGATAGCGTCATGTCCGGTCCGGCGATTGTGCGCCTCGTGCGCATGATGCAGGCACATCCCCGGATCGGCATTCTGCAGTCGCTGGTGGTGGGGATGCCGTCATCATCGGCGTTCGCGCGCATCTTCCAGTTCGGGATGCGCCACGGCATGCGCTCCTACACGATGGGACAGGCGTGGTGGGTCGGCGACTGCGGTCCGTTCTGGGGGCACAACGCCGTTGTCCGCATCAAGCCGTTCGTTGAGGACTGCGATCTGCCGCTGTTGCCGGGCAAGCCGCCGCTCGGCGGCCACGTGCTCTCGCATGATCAGGTCGAGGCGACACTCATGCGTCGTGCCGGATACGAGGTGCGCGTGCTGCCAGTCGAGAACGGCTCGTGGGAAGAGAACCCGCCGACCATGCTCGACTTCGCGCAGCGCGATGTGCGTTGGTGCCAGGGCAACATGCAGTACATCAAGCTGCTGGATCTGCCGGGGCTCTATGCCATGAGCCGCTTCCAGCTCCTGTGGGCAATCCTGATGTTCATCGGCATCCCGGCGTGGACGCTGATGATCGCGCTGTTGCCGATCGCCGCGTGGGAGGGGCAATCGATTGCCGACTATCCCGTCGGCTCGGCGATCTTTCTCTATGTCCTGTTCTTCGTGATGTACCTGAGCCCGAAGATCGCGGGCCTTATCGATGCCGTCCTGACCAAGGGTGGCGTCGATCGCTACGGCGGGCCGGTGCGGTTCGCCGTGTCGGCGGCGCTCGAACTCGTCTTCTCGTTCCTGCAAGGTGCGATCTCGACGATCCGCACCTCGATCTTCATGATCGGTCTCGCGTTTGGGAAATCGGTCGTGTGGGGCGGGCAGTCGCGGGATGCCTACGGCATCTCGTGGGCGACGGCCGTGCGCACCCTGTGGCCGCAGACGCTGTTCGGCGTCGTCGTGTGTGGGCTGCTTTTGCTGATTAATCCCGCTGTATTCTGGTGGAGTTTACCTCTCACGGCGGGCTATCTTGTTGCCATTCCCTTCGCGGTGCTGACGGCGTCGCCTGCGCTCGGCCGCTGGTTCAAGCGGGTGGGGCTCGCGGGCATTCCGGAGGATTTCGATCCACCGCCGGAGATCAGCGCGGTGCAGGAGGCCACATGACGCTTCAGCCGCTGCTCTCAGCGAGCCCCGCTATTCAGCTTCATGCCTTTGCAGCGATGACGGCGTTCGGGCTTGGGCTTGTGCAACTCACTCGACGCAAGGGCGATGGACCGCATCGTCTGTTCGGCTATGCCTGGGTTGTCTTGATGCTCGTGATCGCCGCCAGCTCGTTCTGGATACACGACATCAACCAGTGGCGCGGCTTCAGTGTCATCCACCTCTTGTCGATCTGGGTGCTACTGTACACGCCGTTCGCCGTCATGATGGCGCGGCGCGGAAGCATCTCCGCGCACAAGAAGGGCATGATCGGCCTTTATGCCGGCGCGCTGATCATCGCCGGCTTCTTCACGTTCGTGCCGGGCCGGATCATGCACGCCGTGCTGTTCGGCGGTTGATTGTTCTTGTTGTTTGCCGCCGGCTGCTGGGAAGAGGTTCTCCGTCTCATCCGTGGTGCCATGCCGGCGGGGCTACTTGTCGTCGAACGTATTCTATGCGGCCTGCCGCGTCGTGGCGTCGATGTGTGCGACGAGCTCGCGATCGAGGCCGAGATCATCCGCAAGGCGCACGAGGAAATCGTGCTCTTCGGCATTGTCGAGGTCGATCGCAATGCGGGCCGCAGTGAAGACCTGCACGGCTTCGGCATCGCCATGGACGGCACTCGCGAGCTGCTGCGTCGTGGCCGGGCTGTTCAGCTCGTTCGCCAGGAACTCCTCGGCTTCGCGATCAACGCCCATCTGCTTGAGCCCACCGATGATCTTTTTCATCTCGACGTCGTCGATGCGGCCGTCGGCAGCCGCGGCCGCGATCATGGCCCGAATGTAGAGCAGCGCGGATTCGTTTGTGACAGCGCGGGCCTCATAGCCTGAGCCGGTCGGCGCCTCGACGAGAGACTGTGGACTATCACCGCCGAGCAGTGGCTTGCCGGCCTGATAGTTCTGCACGGCTTTGTAGGCGAGACCGCCGATCAGCGCGAGCGCCCCGAGCTTGAGGGCGCTTCCTGCGAGCGCACGACCTGTATTCGTGCCGAGTACGACAGCGCCAAGGCCGCCCGCGGCAACGCCGGCACCCATCTTGTTCTTCTCGACCAGCTCCTTCGCTGAGTTCATCAGCTCTTCGGGTGACTTGCCGGTCGTACGCGTGAGGATATCGCGAAGTTGGCCCGAGGCACCGGTTGCATCATCGACGCGCTGCGCGCCTTCCTTCACACCGGCCGTCGCCTGGCCGAGGATCTGGCCGAGAACGTCGAGCAGACCGCCGCCCGCACCGCTACCACCCTTCGGCGCGAGGTTGCGCAGGAGATCTTCGAGAGGATTGCCGCCACCTTGGCCAGGGCTCGGCGCTGCGCCCGGTGTGGGAGTCGCTGCACGGCTACCAGCAGGCGCTGCGCCGCCCGTGAACTGCCGCAGAAGATCTTCGAGGCCACCGATGCCGCCAGGATTGCCGGCGGAGTCACGCGAGGGCGTGGCTTGCTGGCCGCCGCCGAGGAGCTGGCCGAGGAGGTCTTCGAGACCGCCGCGGGACTGGGCTTGCTGGGATTGAGGGGAATTCGAGGCCGCGCCTCGAACCATCATCTCGAGTAGGCTCTTCGCATCAAACATGGTCGCGTACTCCCGCTACTGATACGAGCAGTGTGCGCACCGTATTACTCCCATCTATCGGGTATTACGGTAGGGATCTGAAGAAAAACACCTATTCTGCAGCCACGGGGCGCGGTGGCTGGCCGGCATGGCTAGGCATCGGCAGGTCGAATGAAGGCTGATGGTCATCCGCGGGCTTGACCGATGCCGGGGCCGAGGGCTCCTCGCTCGGACCGACGAAACGGCCGAAGATCCACCACATGAACCGCGAGACATCGTCCATCACGGCGAACACCGCCGGCACGAAGAGCAGGCTCAGCAATGTCGACGACAGGAGGCCGCCGATGACCGCGACGGCCATCGGCACGCGGAACTCGCCGCCTTCGCCAGCATTGATCGCCGCCGGGATCATGCCGCCGACCATGGCGATCGTGGTCATGATGATGGGGCGCGCGCGCTTGCGGCCGGCATCGACGATGGCCTCTGCGCGACGTACGCCCTTCGCCATTTCCTCGACGGCGAAGTCGACGAGCAGGATCGCGTTCTTGGTCACGATGCCCATGAGCATGAGTATGCCGATGACGACCGGCAGACTGACGGGCTGGTTGGCGAGGTAAAGCGCGAAGATGGCGCCGCCGATCGAGAGCGGTAGCGAGAAGAGGATCGTGATCGGCTGCAGGAATGAGCCGAAGAGCAGCACGAGCACCGCGTACATCATCATGATGCCGGCGCCCATGGCTTGCGCGAAGCTCTGGAAGACTTCCGCCATGACCTCGGCGTCACCGAACTGGCGCACTTCGACGCCCGCCGGCAAATTCTGCGCCGAAGGCTGCGCGAGCACAGCCTTCAACGCGTCGCCAAGCGGCGTATTGCCGGCGAGATCGGCGCCGATCACCACCTGCCGACGGCGATCGTAGCGGCTGATGGCCGTGGGACCCTGGCTCATGTTGAAGTCAGCGACGACGCTGAGCGGAATGGCGCCGCCCGATGCGGTCGGCACCTTGAGACTCTCGAGCGTGGCGCGTTCGCCGCGCGCGTCCTCCGAGAGCTGTACTCGGATTGGAATCTGGCGGTCGTCGATGTTCATCTTCGCGAGCGCGGCCGGGATGTCGCCGATGGTGGCAATGCGGACCGTCTCCGAAATAGTTTCGGTCGAGACGCCGAGATCGGCCGCGAGCTCTGTGCGCGGCACGACGAGCAGCTCCGGTCGGTCGAGCTCGGCCGTCGAGACGACGTTGAGAAGCAGCGGCTTGCCGTCCTCGTCGACGACGCGCTTGGCTTCAGATGTCAGGCCGGCGGCGACGCGATCGACCTCACCGCCCTCGCGCCCGGTCACGACCACCGTGAAGGCGCGCTGACCATTGTCGCGCAGGAACCAGTAGCGGATGTCGGGAACGTCCGCGAGCTCGGCACCGAGCGATTCAGTGATGGTGAGCTGCGTGTCCTTGCGCTTGGATTTCGGGACGAGGTTGATCGTCAGTGTCGCCTTGCGCACCTCAGCGCCGGAGCCGAGCACCTGACCACCCGTCACGAGCACGCTGACGACTTCGGGCCGGCGCTTGATGCGTTCGGTGAGCTCATTCGTAAGGCGTCGCGTGTCGTCGAGGCGCGATCCGGGCGGCAGCTCGACGGCAAGCAGGATGCGTCCCGTGTCATCGGTCGGGAGGAAGGCGGATGGCAGCAGGAAGAAGCTGCCGATGGAGCCCGCGAAAATCCCGAGACCGGCAATCAGTGTGAGAAAGCGATGGCGCACCGACCAGCGCGCGAGACGCGTATACGCGCGCAGCCAGCGCGGCTCATGATCGCTGTGTGGACGTGGCCGAAGGAAGTATGCGGCAAGCAGCGGCGTCAGCAGGCGTGCGACGATGAGCGAGAAGAACACCGCGATCGAGACCGTCAGACCGAACTGCTTGAAGTACATCCCGGCAATGCCGCCCATGAAACTCACGGGCGTGAAGACCGCGACGATCGTGAAAGTGATCGCAATAACGGCGAGGCCGATCTGATCGGCGGCGTCGAGTGAGGCGCGATAGGGCTGCTTGCCCATGGCCATGTGGCGCTCGATGTTCTCGATCTCGACGATGGCGTCGTCGACGAGGATGCCAGTTGCGATCGTGATGGCGAGCAGACTGACAAGGTTCAGCGAGAACCCAAGCGTGTGCATGACAAAGAACGCGGGCATGATCGACAACGGCAGAGCGATCGCCGTGATGATCGTCGCGCGCCAATTGCGCAGGAACAGGAAGACGACGACGATGGCGAGCAGCGCGCCCTCTATCAGCGTCTGCATGGTCGAGGTGTAGGCGCCGCGCACCGCGGTCGTGGTCGTGTCGACGAGAGAGATCTGAACGTTGGGATAGAGCTTGTTGAGTTCGCCGATAGCTTTTTGGACATCGTCCGAGACGGTGGTATCGCTTGCGCCTTTGGCGCGCGTCACCGAGAAGGCGACGACGGGTTCCTTGTCGACGACGGCGAACGCGCGTGGCTCCTCGTAAGAGTCCGTGACGGTTCCAAGCTCGTCGAGCCGCACCTTACGGTCGCCGGGAAGCGCGATCATCGTGGCAGCGAGCTTCGCCACCGTGGTTTGGCCAGCGAGCGTGCGGATGGCCTGTTCGCGGCCGCCGATCTCCCCCCGTCCGCCGGCGAGATCGACGTTCGTGGCGCGGAGCTGGCGATTGAAATCGCCCGCGGTGATGCCGAGCGAGAGCAGACGGCTCGGATCGAGAGCGACGCGGATTTCGCGCTTCACGCCACCCACGCGTAGGACCTCGCCGACACCACGCACGCCCTGAAGCATGCGGACGACGACGTCATCGACGAACCAAGAGATCTCCTGCGGCGTCATGGCCGGCGCGCGCACGGCATAGGTGACGATCGGCAGGCCCTCGACGTCGAGACGGGCGACGACCGGCTCCTCTATAGTACGCGGCAGCTCCGAGCGGATGCGCGCGATGGCATCCTTGACGTCGTTGACGGCGCGGTCCGGGTTCGTCTCGAGGCGGAACTCGATGACCGTGAGTGAGATGCCCTCGGTGACGGTCGACGTGATGTGCTTGACGCCGTTGACGCTCGCGATGGCATCCTCGACGCGCTTCGTCACCTGCGCCTCGAGTTCGGCAGGCGCCGAGCCGGTCTGGTAGATGTGGACCCGGACGATCGGAACATCGATGTTCGGAAAGCGCGTGATCGGCAGCGCCTTGAAGGCGAGCACGCCGAGCACCATCAGCACGAGGAAGAGGGTGAGTGGCGGAACCGGGTTACGGATCGACCACGCCGAGATGTTGAAGTTCATCGCTTAGCGCCCCTCAGCAACAGTGCTGGGAAGTACGACAGGACGGACGCGATCGCCGTTACGCAGGAATGTGCCGGACTTCGCGACGACGAGCATGCCCTCGACAACACCATCGCGGACTTCGAGCTTGTCGGCCTCGGCGAGGCCGAGCGTGACCGGCCGGGTTGCGACCGTATCATTCTCGACGATCTGCACGCTGGCGCCGGATTTGCCGAAGAGCACTGCCGAGCGCGGAACTGCGAGTCCCGTGCCGCGGGCGACGATGACCTCGCCGCGGGCGAATGTGCCGATGCGCAAGTTCGGCTCCTTGCCGAGCAGGATGCGCACGCGGCCAAGCCGGGTCGAGGGGTCTACGGCCGGCGAGATGAGTCGAACGGTACCTTCGACCTCGCCATTGCCAGGAATGGCGATGCGCGCCTTCTGTCCGAGGGCGAGGCGGACGATATGCGCCTGCGGCACCTCGGCATCGAGCTCGATCTCGCCCTTCTCGATCATGCGGAACATCGGCTCCTGCGAAACGAGCACGGCAGTGGCGCCGATGCGGGCGCGACGGTGGCTGATGACGCCATCGGCAGGTGCGGTGACTTCGGTCTTCGAACGCCGCCACAGAAGCTCGCGGCGCTGCGCCTCGATGCTCGCGCGGTCGGCCTCGGAGGCCTTCAGACCATCGCGGGCAGCGACAAGCTGTGCCTCGCCAAGCTTGAAAACCGACTCCCGCTGATCGAAGACGGCCTCTGAGACATGCCCCGCCTCCTTGAGCGTGCGCGCGCGCTCGATGGCGTTCTTGGCTTCCTTCAGGCGCGCCTCGGCTTCGGAGATGGCACTACGTGCCTGCGCTGTTGCTGCAGCATTGCGGGCAAGGGCAGCTTCATTCTGCGCGAGCTGCGCATCGAGTGTATCGGGAACGAGCCGCGCGAGAACCTGCCCACGTCTAACCTCGTCACCTTCATCGACGAGCACGTTGAGCACGCGCAGGCCTTCGATCTCCGGTCCGATCAGGATCTCTTCACGCGGGACGAGTGAGCCGCTGAGCGTGAGCGTTTCGACGAAAGCGTGCGGTGCGACGCGGGCAACGCTAACGCTGATGTGGACATTAGGGGCAGCGGTCGGTGCGGCTGCCTTCTTGTCGGCGGCGGCCTTGGGCAGGAAGCCAGTGCCATAGGCAGCGGCAGCGAGGCCGACGACCACTAGGGGAAGCGCCCACAGGACGAATTTCTTTTTCATGACTTGGCCCCGTCGGTGACCGGACGCAGCAGGGCTGCGACGGCGTGCAGTAGCGGCGGCAGAACGACATCCGCCTTGAAATTTTCATCGACCGCGCGCCGCCAAAGCAGTCCGTCTGCGATCGTGAGGAAGGCATCGAGGACTGTCTCGATGTCGAAGACAGGGGCGATGCGGCCTTCGTCCTTGAGCTTGGTGAAGAGCTCTCGGAACGATATGCGGATGAAGTCATCGACCGACTTCTGGATCTCGCCGACCCTTGGATTGCGCGTGGCCTCGATGCCGATCTCGATGCACAGGAGCCGACGATCGAGAGACTCCTCCAGGAAATAGCGGCCGAGATCCGCGAGCGCCTCCATGAAATCGCCGCCGACGGGCATTGCGGCAAAGCGGCTTGCGAACTCGGCCCGATCCCGTTCGCAGATGCCGGCGATCAGGGCTTCCTTGCTGTTGAAATAGATGTAGAGCGCACCCGGGCTGACCTCAGCCTCGCGGCAGATGTCCTGCATGGTCGTGCGGTGGAAGCCGGCACGCGCGAAGCAGCGTCCCGCGGCGTCGAGAATATGGTCGCTGCGCTCGCGCAGGGTTTCGGGGCTAAGCTTTGCCATGTTGCCGATACCGTCGATCGTCGTTGTGCGTCGCAATAAAAACGAACGATCGTTCTTTTTCATGGCAGAGGCATGGACGTCAAGCGGCATTTTGATGGCTGACGAGACTGTGAGGGGATGGGTACGGGAGGGGCGGAGGGGCGGCCAGCGGAAGCGGGGCGACGCAAGCTGCCACGCCACGGACTTTCAGGTGGGCAAGGGTGGCGGCCGGAATTGACGCGCCACGCGGACGTTGCCAGATGGAGGCGGCGCAGTCGCTCGGCGCAATCGTGTCGGCGGGCTAGGCCCTACCGAGGAAGCACACTATGGCCGCACCTCTCCTGACCGTTGTGCTGGCAGCAGGCCAGGGCACGCGGATGCGCTCCGATTTGCCCAAGGTGCTGCACAAGATTGCCGGGCGGTCGATGCTCGGCCATGTGCTCGATGTGGTGCGGGGGTTGACGCCGGAGCGGCTGGCGCTGGTTGTCGGACCCGGCATGGAGGATGTGGCAGCCGAAGGCCGGGCGGCGGCTCCGGCCGTCGAGACATTCATCCAGGCGGAGCGGCGTGGGACTGCGGATGCCGTTCTGGCAGCTGCAACAGCGCTGGCAGCGCACAAGGGCGATGTGCTGGTCCTCTACGGCGATACGCCGCTGCTCACGGCGGCGACGCTCAAGCAGATGCGCGATGCTTTGGAGCAGGGCGCGGGAGTGGCGGTGCTGGGATTCGAGGCCGTAGATCCGACGGGCTATGGCCGATTGCTGACCAATTCAAATGGGGAGGTGGTCGCGATCCGGGAGCACGCCGACACGAGTGAGGCAGAGCGGCAGATACGCTTGTGCAATTCCGGCGTGATGGCCTTCCGGGTCCGGGATCTGGCGGGCCTGTTGCGGCGGATCGGCAGCAACAATGCGAAAGACGAGCTGTATCTGACCGACGCCGTCGAGCTGGCGCGGCGCGACGGCTATGCGACGCGTGTCGTCGTGTGCGATGAGGAAGAGGTACTGGGCGTCAATGACAGGACGCAGCTCGCCGCTGCGGAGGCGATCTGGCAGTGTCGGCGCCGGCATGAGGCCATGCTTGGCGGAGCAACGCTTGTCGCGCCCGACACCGTTTGGCTGAGCTACGACACCGTGATCGGACGCGACGTGCTCATCGAGCCGAATGTGGTGATCGGACCCGGTGTGACCATCGAAGATGGCGTCACGCTGCACGCGAACTGCTACATGGCCGGCCACGATGGAAAGCGGCGCGACACCGTCATCATCCGCAGGGGCGCGGTCGTTGGCCCCTACGCGCGCATGAGACCCGGTGCCGACATCGGACCTGACGTGCACATCGGCAATTTCGTCGAGGTGAAGAACGCGACGATCGAAGCCGGTGCCAAGGCGAACCACTTTGCCTACATGGGTGATGCGCGCGTCGGGCCGGGCGCGAACATCGGCGCGGGTACGATCTTCTGCAACTACGATGGCTTCGAGAAGCACCACACCGACGTGGGGGCCGGTGTTTTCATCGGCTCGAACTCGGCGCTGGTGGCGCCCGTCAAGATCGGCGACGGTGCGTATGTCGCCGCCGGCAGCACCATAACGAAGGATGTGCCGGCGGATGCGCTTGCTCTCGGGCGAGCGCAACAGGAAACGCGCGAGGGCTGGGCGGCGAAATATCGGGCGCGCCGCCAGCGGCGCAAGTGATCGTCACGCCTTAGCGCGATCTCGCCTGAAGCAGCGTGGTGGCACGGGCGCGGCCGAAGAGCGCCATGAGCGTGCCGATCAAACCGCCGACCGCCTGAATGACGAGAATGACATTCTGGCCGATCTCGTCAGCGAGCTCCGGTGTAATGCTGACGCCAAGCACGACGCCAACAAGCGGGAGCACGGTGGTGATCGCGGTGAGCAGCGTTCCCCAGATCGTCAACGAGTGCCACCAGCCTTTGGCATCGGCGGTGGTGTCGGGCTTGGTAACGGGGGCATCTGTCGGGCCGGTCATGTAAGGGCTCTCCTCTGTTGAAGAAGGATCGTTGGCTGGTGGGATGAGGCGGGTGGCGGCGGCGAGGGTGGCGTCGATGCGGCGAAGCCAGCCGCGGCCGAAGCGCCAGAAGTGGGGAAGCGCGCGGTAGCGCTGTCGTCGAATGGCCGCGTAGCGCGCGAGCGCCTGGCGTGGATCTGCAGTACGGGCAGCGTCGAGCGTCATAGGGCCGATCTCGCCATCGATCTCGACGCCGAGAGCCTCCTGAAGAAAGCGCGCAGCCGTACCGACGCCGTGGTTCACACCGGCATCGAAATGCATGAGGGCCAAAGAGGGCCTGAGCGCCGGACAGCGCGCGGGTTGCCAGTAGCGTGTTTCGTAGATGCTGCGCACGAGCGCGTCGGGAATGGTGCGAAGGGCCGATTTCAGCTCGGTGAGATTGGCAGGCGTGACCTCGATGCTGCGTTCGCGCGCGTAGACGGCGAGCGTGATGCCTTTGTTGGTCGGGCCGCCAGGATCGTGCGGATCGTCGGTCCAGCCGCCTTCCATCGCGAGCACGTGGCCGAGCGCGAGCTCGAATTTGTGGCCGCCAATGCGGGTGGTCTGCTGTGCAGCGGGCGTGCGGAAACCGAGCACGAGCCCGCGATCGAAAGGTGTGACGGTGACGGCATTCGATTGATTGCCGCCGAGAACGAGAACATGCGTCGTAGTCATACCGACGAGGAAGCCGACATGACCGAGTGCCGGATCGCTGCCGCGGCTGAGCACGACGATCGCGCCGGCCGCGGGCGTATCCGTCGGCGTCCCCCATTCGAGATAAGAGCGGGCACGTAGCGAGCGCGTGCTGGAAACGCCGGCGCGCTCGAGACAGGCGCCGACGAAGGCAGCGCACCACGCGGTTTCGTCGCCCTGATCCGGATGGCCGAGTTCGTCGAACATTGCGACGATGCGCGGATTGTGCGCGGCTCCGGGAAGTTCCGATTGGCCAAGCTCGCGCCAGGCCTCGGCCATCCAGGATGGCTGCTGCATGAAGAACTCCCTTGCGCAGGTTAGAGAACTGCGATGGCAGGTGTGCCGCGACCGTAGATCACGCCGAGCTGGTAGATGCGGACGGCGATCGCGTCCGGCGGCGTGCCGAAATCGGCGACCTGTTCGGCGGTGGTGTAGAGAACTGATAGGCTTGATGCGGAGAGCGTGCGCACGGTGGCATCACCGTTGAGCACGTCGATCTCGTAATGCTCACTGGCTTCGCCGAGCGGCACCTCAGCGCTCTCCCAACTGTCACCGCCCATGCGCGTGCGGCGTATCCAACTTATGTGGAGACCGTCGTCATCGCGGCGGGCGCGAATGTGGACGGGAGCAAAGGGTCGATGACCGATACCGCTGAAGGCGTGGCCGATCGTGTCGTAGGATGGCGCACCGAGATCGCGGTTCGACGGACCGAAGCGCCAGTTGAGCGGCAAGCCTACCTCGTCCGGCGCGAGATCCAGTTTGGTGAGGGCCGTATCGAGCATCACGAAGCGCGCGCCAGCGGGCAAGTGTGGGCTAATCATGCCTTCGGTGCCTTGCTGGCCGCGGATGAGGGTTGTTAGCGCGTAGGTGGAAGGTGCGACGAGCGTGGCTTCGCGGAACTGGATGATCTCCCAGCGGCCGGGTGCGTGCTCGATGGCGGCAGCATTGGCGCCTGACAGAAGCGCGAGATCAGTGACGGAAGCGAGCGCACCGAAATCGAGGCGGACGTGTAACGTTGTGGCTTTGTCGAAGCGGCTCGATGGGCGAGAGGGGAGATCGTCGAGCGTCACGCCGATGGTGGTTGGCTCCGTTGGAAGCGCACGCAGGGTGAAACCCGACGTGTCGGGCGACGAGTAAAGCGCGATCGCACCGGGCCATGGCTGCATCATCGCTGCGAAGTAACCTGCATCGGGTGACTCGTTGCCGAGCATCAACGGGAGATCGAGGAACACAGCCAATGGTTGACCCGGGAGGGTCACTTGCGGCGGGTCTGCGTCGCGTGGTGCTGCGGCGACGGGCGTATAGACATCCGGCTCGATGCGGATCGCGTCGATCTCGCGCGCGCCGTGATCGCCGATCTCGGTAATGCGGAAGAGGCGCGGATCGCCGGGGCCATCGATCGCGACGACATCGCCTGGCTCGAGCGCGATGCGGCTCGGTGGCAACGCGAACTGGGCCTTCTCGCGCGCGGCCCATGTCTCGAAGAGCCAGCTCTCGGCAACCTGTGCGGCCTGATCGGCCTCCATGACGATGGCCAGCTCGGCGAGGGAGACACGACCGCTGGCGCCGACGAGTCGGCGTGCCTCGGTGACGGCGCGACGGTAGTCGCGCTCCGATGAGGCATAGGATATGCGCGCGGAAGCGGGGAGATCCGTCTCTTGTGCGCGAGCGAGGCTGATGAGATCGGCACCGGGCTTGAGCTCGGCTGCCGCGTCGGCGGTCAGAGTAAGTGCGGGCGGATCGATGCCGCGATGGCGGAAGACGATGCGACCTTCGCTCTCGATCGCGTCGAAGAAATAGGCGAGCTCAAGAGGCTGCAGCGCCTCGCGTGCCGACATGACCTGGTCGATGACGTAGCCGGTGACGACACCTGCGAGCGCGCCGACATCCAGGCGCTCGAAGCCTTGAGCGCGCAGTATGTCTGTGACGACAGCGCCGAGCGGCTGGCTCGCAATGCGACCGTTCAGCCAATGACCGTGCCGCCAGTTCTCGCCATCACCCCATGCGAGACGGTTGTTGGGAAATGCGGGATGAGGTCGTGCGTCCCACGCATAAACGTAGACGTGATCGAGGTCGACCATCGGCGCGCCATAGAGGTCGGAGGTCGGATTGGCGCCTTCGATGTAACCAGGATGCGCAGGGTCGAGACCTTCGATCAGCGCTTGGAGATAAAGGCGCTGAATAAGATCGTCGCGCGTGCCAGTCGAGAAGTGAGGGCGCGCACTCTCGTTGCTCTTCGGATCGACGAAGACGTTCGGCTGGTTCGCGCCCTTGTCGATGGCCGGACAGCCGATCTCCGTGAGCCAGAAGGGTTTGGACTTGGGAACCCATGCGGTCGGCGTCGCGCTTTCGATGCCGCCGGGGCGATCATAGTGCGCGTTCTCCCACCAGGAGCGGATATCCTTGAAGCGGAAGACCCAAGGTTTGCCGACTTCGCCGTCCGTGATGGGCGTGCGGAGCTGGAGTTCGCGATCCGCATCGCTCGCGTAGTACCAGTCATAGCCCTCGCCGCCGTGGATATTGGATTTCAGATAGCGGAGATCATGCAGGACACGCTGGCCGGCCTGCCAGTCGGCGTGGTCGCGGCCGTCGCGCCAATCGGCGAGCGGCCAGTAGGCGTCGATGCCGATAGCGTCGATGTTAGGCGAGGACCACAATGGATCGAGATGAAAGAAGACGTCGCCGCTGCCGTCCTGCGGATGATGGCCGAAGTATTCCGACCAGTCGGCACCGTAGGTAATTTTCGTCGCCGGACCGAGGATGGCGCGGACATCCGCGGCGAGATCGGCAAGGGCAGCGACGAAGGGATAGCTCGCGGCGGCATCGCGCGATTGGGTGAGACCGCGCAGCTCCGAGCAAAGAATGAAGCCGTCAACACCGCCAGCCGCAGCGGCGAGATGGGCATAGTGCAGGATCATGCGGCGGAAAGACCATTCGGCATGGCCCGCGTAGTTGATCTGTTGCCCGCTGATAGAGAAGTGATTGGGTTGAGCCGAGCCGACGAACGCGGCGATCTGGCTTGCGGCGGTGCCGGTCTTGTCCGGTGTGCCTGCGGTCATGGGCGCAGGATGAACCGTGACGCGGCCGCGCCAGGGATAAGCGGGCTGCGTGTTGTCTGGGGCGTAGGGATTCGGCTGCGTGTTGTCCGCGGGCACATCCATGAGGATGAATGGATTGAGCGTGACCTTGTGCCCGCGCAACTTCAGATCCTGGATGGCAGCGATGACGGTTTGGTCAGAGGGCGTGCCGCCGTACGCGGGGCGGCTCTCGTGACGGCTGACAAGCGGGGCGGTGCCGCGCGTGAGACCGGCGACGCGCCATGAGATTGGATCGGTGCTCTTGTTGTCGCTATCGACGGCGGGGCGAACCTGGCAGTGACCGGCGCGCAGGTCCGTGCCGAACCAGCTCACGACGAGTGAGACAGCGCCGACGTTGGGGAGCGTGGCTGCGAGTTGGTCGAGCGAAACGCTCCAGTCCGTATCTCCCTGAAGTGTGTGTGTGTTCTCCGTCTCGGTCTGGCCGGGGCCGACGCGACGCGCGACCGGGGTCGTTGCGTAGACGAACTCGCCCGAGCCGGGGATCATGACGACGGCGCGGACGCTCTGTTCGAAGGGATCGACGGCGCGCAAGACTTCGAAGGAAAGTTGGGGAAGGCGGTTGCCATAGGGCTCGAGCAGCATGCGCTCGAAGACGATGTAGGCAATGCCGCGATAGGCGGGCGCGCTGTCGGCGCCGAGATGGGCGACGATGAGATCGTCCGGCTGTTGGACTTCGCTGCCGGCGTGGAGTCGCCAGGTGATCTGGGTGAGGTCAAGCTCCTTGCCGTCGGCCCACACACGGCCGATCGACGTGATCGTGCCTTCGCTGAGGGCAACTGCGAAGTTTGCGTAGTAGCGATAGCTGCGCGTGCTCGAGCCACTGCTGGAGCCGCCTTTGCCACCGCCACTGCTGCCGCTGTTCTTGACGACTTCCTCTTCGAGTGTGGAGGCCCAGATGACTTGGCCACCGAGACGCGCGCGCCCGATGATGCGGGGCACTGCGGCGCCTTCAGTTGAAGCTGTGACGCGGAGATCGTCGAGGCGCGGGCCGCCGCGAGCGCGGGACTGACCTGAGCCGCCAAGCAGAGCCTGATCGACATAGCTGCCGGCGAGCGCGCCGACCTGGCCGCCGATCATGGCGCCGGTGAATGTAGCGCCGAGCACGGTAACGCCGGCCGGCAGCAGGGCCGAGCCGACCGCCGCGCCAGCGACAGCAAGAGCAAGCGTGGCCATCAGGGATCGATCCCGGGAAAGGAGAACGCAGCAGCGAGGTGGCGGCGCCACCACGTGCCGAGAGGCACTTCGGCGACGGCGCGGCCCTCGATAGCGTGGATCATCGAGGTTGGGCCGGAGAGGATGCCGACGTGCTTGGCAACGGCGTGAGTGCGATAGCGGAAGATGAGGACATCGCCGGCGGCAGCGACGACAGTGTTTCGCTCGATCAGATGGCGGCGCGCGGCGGCGAGCATGGTTTCGGCACCAGTTGCCTCGGCCCAGTCGCGCGCGTAGGCAGGAACGGCTTCCACTTCCGCGCCGTGCAGTGCGCGCCACACGCCGCGCACGAGACCGAGACAGTCGGTGCCGGCGCCGCGAAGGCTCGCCTGGTGATGATAAGGCGTGCCGATCCAGCGCCGCGCCTCAGCGACGATATCGTCGCGCGTGTAAGGCATGACCTCAGGCTCCAATATCGGTGCCGCGCCCGGCGGGAAGCGGGGTGCTGCCGGGCTGAGCGACGGCGGTGACGAAGTCGTTGCCGGGCATGTGCGGGAAGCCGCGATAGTTCACAGCGTTGGTGAATCGTGCGGCGCACGTCTCGATGCGCTTGTCGCAGCCGGCAGTAGCCGTGATCGTGTCGCCGATCGCGATCGGCGCGCCCATGGGCTGCCAGAGCTGGATCTCGATCATGCCGGTGCGGTGCGTGTGGCTCTTGATCTCCATGGCGCGGCCGGCATTGGCGCCTGATGTGAAAGCAAGGATGCCGCGGTTGAACCAGCCAGGCTCGTAGTCCGCGAGGCCGTCAATTGCGAGGCGGCGCATGCTTGTGAGAGCGAGAACGGTGCCGATGGCGTGATAGGTGGGCGATGAGAGATCGACACCGCAGCGGGCGTCACCGAGGTCTGCGTCGCAGGTGTATTGAAAGAGACGGCCCTTGGGCTGTTGAAGATAGTGCGCGAGGCCGCGTACTTCGGCGCTGAAGGCTGAGCCGGAGCGGCGTACTTCGCCGAGCGAGCCTGAGCGCATGAGCACGCGCTGGCTCGTGTCCTGCCAGTTGACGCGGAAGATTTCTATGGCCGCATCATCGAAGTCGCCGGAGGCCAATGCGATCTCGGAGAGCCGGTCGGAGATAAGAGCGCCCGTTACCTCGAGGTTATCCACGCTCAAGCCGATCTGGTCACGGATCTCGCTTGCCGTGAAGCCGCTTGCCGCCTCGAAGATCGTGTCGTCAAAGGCGAGATCGCGATCGTGATCGGTGAAGCCGAGCTTCGTGCCGTCGCGACGCGCGAGGCGCCAGCACCAGCACAGGGTTGTGACGCCGGATCCGAGATGTGCGGCGAGGGCGTCATTGAGGAGCTTCATAGGCGCACCTCCACAATGGGGATCGACGGAATGGCGCCGTGGCTGAAGCCTTGAAGACTCACCTCGAGCTTGTCGGTGTCGAAGCGGACGGGGACATCGAACTCGAAGCCGGCGGTGATGACGGCACCTTCGGCGGGAATGTGATCGGGCGCAAAGGTGAGCAGACCTGTCGTCGGATTGGCGATGACGGCGGTGCCGACGGCCATGGACGTTCCGTCAACGGCGACGAGCACGGTCCCGGCAACAGGCTTGGCAATTCGCCGCGACCACGGTGCATGAACGGAGCCGTAGCGTTTGACGAGCTGGAAAGCGGTGGTCTCACCGTCACCGATGCCGATCTGCTGATCGAGCGCGGTCGGTATTGATGATGGCGGGCAGGAGCGGAAGTCGGCGTGGTCCTTCCAGCGGAAGCCGTAGAGACGGCCGCGCCGTTCCTCGAAGAAGGCTATGACAGCGTGAAGATCGTCGAGCGTCTTGATCCCGTAGCCGGCATTGTAGCCGCGGCGCGAGTCAGCCCAGCGGCTGTTGCGTTCCTCATGGCCCGAGCCGAGCGCAACGATATCGGTGCGCCGCTCGGGGCCGCCGGTCGCGCCACGCGAGATGGCAGTCGGAAAGCGGATCTCGTGGAAGCTCATCGGCGGACCTAGAGATTGCGTTCGGCGCGACCGAGCGCGCGGGCGACGAGGGCGGCGATCTGTGTTTCAGAGCGGGCGAAGCTTTCGACGTCGGGTGTCGCAATGTTGATCGTGATGTTCGATCCTCCAGTTCTGGATGCGGCGATGCCGAGACGTCCGTCGGCCGTGCGCGTGAGAGGCATGATGGCTTCAGGGCCGCTCTCGCCGGCGAGACCAGTGCGACCGCCGCTCAGCGGAAACGCGACTGGGGAGGCGATGACTCCGCCATTTGCGAAAGGGATCGGCGTGCCGTGGTGCAGGACGCCGCCCTTGGCAAATCCGAGACCCATGCCGCCAGCGAAAATGCCGCCGAGCATGCGGCCGACGGCCTGGTCGAGGGGTTTCATCGCAGCGCTGAGAACCATGCGCGAGAGGCTGAGGCCCAAATTGCGGACGACATCGCCGAGCGAACGCCCTTGCACGGCGATGCCCTCGAAAGCTGAGATCATCGAGCGGCTGAACTGGCGGCCGATGAGTGCGGTGCGCTGGAGTTCAGTGCGGAGTGCGCTGGTGTCCGCGCTGACGTTGATCTGCCAGTCGGCGACGCTCTCGGGCATGAAGCTCTCCTATGTATCGGGGTAGCGGGCCATAAGGCTGGCGAGCGACGGACGGTCGATGGCGTTCCGGCCGGCCGCGGGGTCGAGGGCGCCTTCAAGTGCCGCAGCGAACTCGCGCGGTGTCATCGACCACAGAACGGCCGGTGCGACGCGCAAGACGCCGAGGCCGATGCGCATCACGTCGCGCCAAGGAAAGGGCCCGTGGCACCGCCTTCCGCAGATGGCGCGATGGTCTCCTCGGCCTTGGCCATGGGTGCGTCATCCGCAGCACCGAACGTGACGGTGAGGAGTCGCGACACGATGTCGACGAAGCCGGCGGCACCGACTTCCGCGCGCATCCGCGCAACCGCGTCGTCGGTGAATTGATGGCCAGCGCCGCGAAGGCCGGCGCCGATGATGCGGACGGCATCGCGTGCGCTGAGACGGCCGCGGCCGAAGCGTTCGGCGAGGGCGAGCATGTCCTCGTCGCCGAAGGTGGATTCGAGCTCGGCAAGGGCGCCGAGCGTGAGGCAAAGGCGGAGCGACTGCCCATCGAGGACGGCATCGATCTCGCCGCGGTGGAGGTTGGCCATCGAGCGTCCCTTATGGTGCGGTGAACGTGAGCATCCCGGCGGATTCGAGGGTGATCTCGAAGGCCACCTCGGCATCGTGGCGGCCGGAGAGCTCGAACGAGGTGATCTGGAAGAGGCCTTCGATCGTGCCGAAGTCGGGGATCACGACCTGCCATTCGCGGATCGTACCGTCGAAGACATAGGCGCGGATGGTGGCGTCGGATGTCGCGTCCTTGAAGATGCCGGCACCGGCGACGCGTGCGCTCTTGACGCCGGCGCCGGCGAGTAGCTCACGCCACTCGCCCGCGGACTCGGCGTGCGTGATGTCGACGGTCTCGGCATCGAAGGAGATCGAGCGGGATCTGAGGCCGGCAACAGTCGAGAAGCTGCCGGTGCCGGTAGTGTCGATCTTGAGGAGGAGGTCCTTGCCTCTCTGAGCAGCCATTGGTGGGGAGTCCTTAGCTGGTGATGGGTTCGAGTACGGCGCGGAAGCGGGTAGAGACGCGAAAGGTGTCGCCATCGCGCGCGCGGTGGGTCTCGGAAGACTCGTGGCGGAGGTTCACGAGGTGATGGTTTGCGAGTGAGAGTGACGCATCGTGAAGCGCGGTGCGGACGGCATCGGCGAGGAGATGCACCTGCTTGTGGCCGGCGCCGCGCGACCAGGCATTGACGGTAAAGAGGATCTCGGCGCCGGGCTCTGTGCCGGTCGCCCAGTCGCGAGCGGTGAAGCTGGCGAGCGCGAGATAGGGAAAGGCGGCGCCTTGCGGGACGTCGTCATAGATGCGTGCCGCGCCGAGCAGGGCGAGCACGCCGGTGTCCGCGGCGAGAGTTGCGTGGACCGCTTGAGATCCCAGGCGGCGCTGGACATGAGCTAGCTCCTGCGATCTTGGCGGGGCGGCCGTTGTGTTGCGGGCGGTGTTGGGGAGGGCGGCGCATCGTTCTCGGCAGGCCGCGGTGCATTCGTCGTGCGCGCGCGAACGAGCTGCTCGATGCGTTCGGCGAGGCGGCTCTGCTCCTGACCCGTGACGTTGATGGTGAGCTTCACAGGTCACGCTCCACGCAAAGGCACTTGAGCCATCGGTGGCGTTCGTCGATGTCAATGACGGCCGTGATCTCGAAGCGGCGATTGCCGGAGATGAGACGCATGGCGGGAGTCACGCCAGCGCGGTAGCGAAGTGTGATCTCGTGTGAGATGCGGCCCGTGATAGCGTCAGCGTTGAAGCCTTCGCTGCCGCCGATCGGACGGATTTGGCCCCAGACCTGTGCGGCGGTGGTCCAAGTCTCTGCAGCACCGCCGCCGCCGTCGGGCGTGCGGCTCGCGTTTTCGAGTGAGAGGCGATGGCGGAGCCGGCCAATTGCGGGGCGCATCAGAGCCGCCTCTGGCGATAGGGTGAAAGAAGCTCGGAGACAGCGCCTGGAACGACGGCCGCAGCGGCGCCGATTTCGACGGGCTCGCGGTTCTCGTACCAGTAGGCTGTGAGCAACAGCAGCGCCTGGCGGATCGGCTGCGGCACGTCCGATGAGGCATCGCCGTAGCCCGCGACGAAGTCGATCTCGATGCCGTTGGCGGCGAGGTTCGATGTGGGTGCTGTATCAGTGCCGCGCCAGACGAGGCGAGCAGGATTGGCGGCACCATCGAGAATGAAGGCCTCGGCGTCGAGTTCCTGAATCTCATCATCGCCGACGTGGACGCGGACAGCCGTCAGGCTTTGCACGGGGCGCAGCGGTAGATTGAGTTTGCGCGATCGCGGCCAGGCATCCCGCTTATCGCGCCACGACTGTGTGATGAGCGCGAGATCGAGTGCGGCCTCGATGTGCAGACGCGAGGCCATGATGAGGCTCTGGATGAGCGTATCCTCGGCGTTCGTATCGACGTGCAGATGGGCTTTGGCCTCGGCGAGTGTGACCGGTTCGACGGTCGGTCCGCTGAGGAGCGTGATGGCCATGGCAACCTCGTGCAGGAAACGAGTGAGCAGGCAGTTGCACGGGCGGCACCGGCTGCGGGGAAGGGCCGGTGCCGCCCGTACGCGCCTCGGATGAGCGACAGTCGAAGCGCGTGCGGCGCCGGGAGGAGGCGTGCGCGGACGCAACCGATCAGCGGCGACGGGCCGGGGCGTGTGAGATCGCCGGCGGTCGCGGAGCGCTTGATCGGGTTCGACAGTCATTCGCGGTCCTGCCCGTGGGGGTGCAGGGGACGAGATACGCGGCTTGTCCGAGGCGGAGCGGAGAGGCGATCAGTCGCCGAACTGCAGGAGCTTGATCGCGTCGAAGTCCTGGACGCCACCGCCGACGCGCTTGGTCGTGT
>JAEZAW010000357.1 GCA_023430315.1 Pseudomonadota bacterium
GCGCTCGACTTCATCGCCAAGGATCAGGCCAAGGCCTACGAGATCATGGGCGCTGACGTAAAGCAGACGGGCGAGAAGTTCGGCGCTTCGGCAGGCTTCCTGCGCTGGCAGGACAAGGCGGCGAACAAGAAGTTCTTCGGCGGCGAGATCCAGGCCTTCTCCAAGGAGGCCGCCGACCTGCTTCTCGAAGTCGGCATCATCAAGAGCGTGCCGAAAATCGAGGACATCATCGACACGAGCTTCATTCAATAAGCTCGCCTCCGCCTAACCTGCCCCGCTCGACTAAGGAGCGGGGCAGCCTTCAAGCTCCGCCACAGACAGCAGGCACATGCTCCGCCCGCTAGAGCCCATTCGATCATCGCTGCGCATCTTCCTCGGGGTGCTCTTCTTCGTGCTCTTCGTCGCAGGATGGGCGTGGGCGACGTTCGGTGGTTATGTAACGCCGACCTTCCTCGCAAATCCGATCACCATGGTGCGGGAAGGCTGGTCGCTGCTGACCGAGTTCGGCTTCGTCTATGACATCGGCATCACGATCTGGCGCGTGGTGGGTGGTTTCGTCCTCGCAGCCGTCATCGCGATCCCGCTCGGCATTGCCATGGGAACGTACAAGCCCGTGGAAGCCTTCTTCGAGCCGTTCGTGTCATTCGCGCGCTACCTGCCGGCATCTGCATTCATTCCACTGCTGATCCTCTGGGCGGGCATCGGCGAGTTGCAGAAGCTGCTCGTAATTTTCATCGGGTCATTCTTCCAACTCGTGCTGATGGTCGCGGTCGTCGTCGGCAATACGCGCCGCGATCTCGTCGAAGCCGCCTATACGCTCGGCTCGAAGGATTGGGGCATCATCAAGCGCGTTCTCATGCCGGCAAGCGCGCCCGAGATTGCCGAGATCCTGCGCCTCGTGCTCGGCTGGGCTTGGACGTACGTCATCGTCGCCGAGCTGATCGGCTCCTCCGCCGGCATCGGTCACATGATCGTCGACAGCCAGGCTCTGCTCAATACCGGACAGATCATCTTCGGCATCATAGTGATCGGGTTGATCGGCCTCATCTCTGATTTTCTGTTCAAGGCCGCGAACCGCTGGCTCTTTCCCTGGAGGCTTGCGTGAGCAAGCTCAGGGTCGAGAATGTCTCCCGCACATTTCCACCCGCGCGCAAAGGTGCGGAGCCGACGCTCGCGCTGCAGCCCGTCACGCTCGATGTGGCCGACAACGACTTCATCACCATCCTCGGGCCGTCAGGTTGCGGGAAGTCGACCTTGCTGAGGATCGTTGCGGGTCTCGATCGCGCATCCACGGGTCGGGTTGTACTCGATGGTGCGGACGTCTCGGGTCCGGGTGCCGATCGCGGCATGGTATTTCAATCGTACACCCTCTTCCCGTGGCTGACGGTCGAGGACAACATTGCGTTCGGCCTACGCGAGCGGGGCATCGCCGAGACAGAGCGCAGGAAAGTCGCGCAGGAATGGTGCCAGCGCGTCGGCCTTGCCGGTTTCGAGCATCATTATCCGAAGCAGCTCTCGGGCGGCATGCAGCAGCGCACGGCCATCGCACGCGTGCTCGCCAACGATCCCAAGATCATGCTTCTCGACGAACCCTTCGGCGCGCTCGACAATCAGACGCGCGCGCTCATGCAGGAGACGCTGCTCGATATCTGGGAGCGCAATACCAAGACCGTGCTGTTCGTCACGCATGATATCGAGGAGTCGATTTTTCTCGCCTCACGCGTGATCGTCATGTCGGCGCGGCCCGGCCGCATCAAGCTCGATCTCAAGATCGACCTCCCCTATCCGCGCCATTACACAATCAAGACCAGCCCTGAATTCTCAGCGCTCAAGGCCCAGCTCACCGAGGAAATCCGAGTCGAAGCCGTCCGCACGGCTCAGGCCGTCGCGTAGCATCCAATCGGCTACTTTTCCAACTTCAGCACCACGGCGTTACCGTCGTGATCGCCTGTGGTGAACATCGGGCTGGCCAGTATTGCGTTGTCGAGCGGTGCCATGCCGCGTGGCCGAAACGATGTGTGATTAGCCAGTGCGTTGGCGAAGTCATTGCGCGCCTGAATGAACGAGGCGTAGCGATGCGGCGGATCGCGGAGGAAATTCACGCTCTCGCGGCTGAACGCGCCGATGAAGACATAGGCACCGTCGAACGCGTGCGGGCCGAAGATGCGGCCATGATTGTTGGTCTCCTCGAAAATGCGATTGGAGAACGCATCGTCCCGACGGTTCGGCAACTGGCAATAGATCGTGCCGCCGATGAGACCACGATAACCGGCCGAGTGGCCAAATCGTACGGGATAGCCAGCCTTCGTGGCTGATGCGTGCAGGTTAGCCCTCGCCTCTTCCGGGCTTCCGGACACCGCATCGATCAGGATCACGTTGATCGGTTCGTGCAGGTGCTTGCCGTCAACGATCTCGCCCAGCCAATGAGCCGGGGATCCGTCCCGGGCGATCATCCATTTGCCGACCGTGGGCAGACCCGACGGCGTACTGGTTTCATAGGTCGCAGATGCAGGTCGGTCACACACATGCTCCTCCGAGGCCTGCGCAGCCAGGACGTTGAGACTGAGGACAGAGCAGACGGCGAGGATTTGCTCAAAATGCCGTGCCATGAGGCGGGCCTCTTCACCGACATCCCCCACTACTTTTAGCAGGTTCGATCGGCGGCGCCGCAATCCGTTCCGCCGAAGTTCGCAGCGGACTGGCGCCGCCTAGCCAGGTGCTGCGCCCTGCGTATTGACGTACACGGCATACAGGGACTGGCTCGCTGCCATGAACAGCCGATTACGCTTGGGGCCGCCGAAACAGACGGTGCCGCAGATCTCCGGCAGACGGATGCGACCGATGAGCTTGCCTTCAGGATTGAAGACGATGACCCCGCTGTAGCCGACCGCGCGCCCCGCATTGCTGGCCGACCAGACGTTGCCGTCAACGTCGCAGCGTAAGCCGTCGGGCCCGCATTTGACGCCGTCGACCATACAATCGCTGAACAGCTTGCGGTTAGAGAGCTTGTTATCGGATCCTACGTCGAAGACATAAATCTCCCCCTTGCCGCCGGGCCCTGCATCGCCGGGTCCCTTGCCGGTGCTCACCACGTAAAGCCTCTTGTAGTCGTGCGAGAAGCATAGACCATTGGGGTCTGGAACTTGGTCCTCCGTAACCACCAAATCGATGCGTCCGCTCGGATCGATGCGATAGCAATTGGTGGGCAGCTCGCGCTTGGCGGAGCCGATCTCGGCGGACTGGCCGAGGCGATTCTTAAGCCGGCCGGCGGCATTGCTTGGACCTCCCGCAGCGTCGGGCGCGCCTTCATAGAGCTGGCCGCCGTAGGGCGGGTCGGTGAACCAGTAGCTGCCGTCGGGATGAGGTACGACGTCGTTGGGAGAATTCAATCGCTTGCCCTGGTAGGCATCGGCCAGAATGGTGACCGAGCCGTCGATCTCATAGCGCACCACACGGCGGGTAAGATGCTCGCAGGCGAGTTGGCGGCCCTGGAAATCGAAGGTGTTGCCGTTGGAGTTGTTCGACGGCATTCGAAAGACGCTGACGTGCCCGTCGTCTTCGAGC
>JAEZAW010000292.1 GCA_023430315.1 Pseudomonadota bacterium
CGCGTCCGCACGACAATGTCTCGAGCGAGTTTCACCGCCCCGCAGGTCCGCTGACGACAGTGCCGCTCACCGGCCTCGAGTCGAGCCTCGTATGGGTCGAGACACCCGAGGAAGCGCGCCGCCTGATGGCCCTCGACGAGGCCGCCTTCATCCGCACGCTCGACGATCGCTTGCAAGGTCTGCTCGGCACCGTCACCGCGATCGGCCCGCGCGCGAGCTTCCCGCTGACCCGCATGAGCGCGAACCGCCTCTGCGCTCGCCGCATCGCGCTTATCGGCGAGGCCGCGCACGTCATCCCACCGATCGGTGCTCAGGGACTGAACCTCGGCCTCCGGGACATCGCCACGCTCGTCGAGCTGGTTACGCGCGCGCGCAGCCTCGGCGCGGATATCGGCGCAGAGCCCGTGCTCACGGCCTATGACGCGGAGCGCCGCGGCGATATCACGACCCGTACCGCCATGGTCGACACGCTCAACCGCTCGCTGATTTCCGACTTCCTGCCGCTGCATCTCGTGCGCGGTGCCGGCCTGCACGCCCTCAACACCCTTCCCTGGCTGAGGCGCCTCGTCATGCGCGAGGGACTGCATCCTTCGGGCCGCGTGCCGGCTCTCATGCGCACCTGAGAATGATCCAGTGCATGACCGCCGCGCAAGAGCACGGCTTGACGTCTGCGCCTTCTGCGGCACGAAATGCGCCACGACACCGGAGGAAACAGCAAATGGCACTGAAACGCATGGTGCTCGAAATCGGCATGGGCACCGATATTCGCGGCGCCGACAGCACGAAGGCCGCCGAGCGCGCCGTCCGCGATGCGCTATGGCGCAACACGCTCAGCATCGCGACGCTCATGGGCAAGGAGCGCTCGGACATGCACCTCGAGATCAACATCGGCGTGCCGAACCCCGAAACCGTGAATAAGGAAGCCGTGCTCGCGGTCGCGCCCTATGGCCGCGGCACCGTCAAGGTCGTCGAGGGTGGGCTCAGAATTCCCAATGACGATGGCACCGACAGCACGATCCTGGCGCACGCGCTGGTCGTCGTATCGCTCGACGTTTGAGGGAGATCACGCATGAAACCGAAGCGCATCATCCTCGAGCTTGGCGCCGGCTCCTCGCTCCATGGCGGCGATTACACGAAGGCCGCCGTCCGCGCGGTCGAAGACGCGATCCATCACAGCTCGCTCTCCTTCATTCGCAATCTCGGCCTCGACGCCAAGAAAATGGAGGTGACGGTCACGATCGGCGTGCAGAAGCCAGACCTCGTCGACAAGGCGAAGGTGGCGGCGAAGCTTCCGCATGGGCAGGTGACGGTCAATGTCGTGAAGGGCGGCCTCGACGTACCTGATCCCGAGGCCGACGACATCACGGTGCTAGCGAGCGCAGCCGTCGCTGTGCGGATGGAGCTGCCGAAGCGCGGGTGAGGCGTGCGTGCGGCTCAGCCGCCACTCGACCAGATAATGCGCGCAATCCAGTCGACGTGCGAGCGGTCCAACTCGACGGTGTCGCCGTCGCCACGGATGGAGACGAGTTCCACGCGGCGCGTGGTCTTGCCGACCAGGAGGCGCGGCACGGCCAGCGCACCCTGCGGCTTGATGAGAATGCGGTCGCCCGCATTCGCAACTGCATTCGACGCGGCGACGAGCGTCAGTCCGCAGCGATAGACCGGCTCGAGGCTCGTATCCGCTACCTCGACCGCAAAGGGGCCGCCGCCGCCGACCACCAGCTTCGCGTGCGCGTCGAGCTCCTGCTCGGACGATCCGCCATAAGGATGCCAGCTGCCAACCGTCGCGTTGGTAATTTGCCCGATGAGGGGGACGTTGGCAGGCATGGGGGCCTGCCGCGCACGCTCGGTCTCGGCCGCAAGGGCCGTGAACTCGTCCAGCGTGAAATTGGTGGCGGCGAGGATCTTGGAGATGCTTTCCGTGCTCGGCCAACGCGCCCGGCCTTCGGGCGTAAAGCGCTTGGAGGGATTGAAGGCCGTCGGGTCGAGACCGGCGAGGCGCGCGAGACCCGAAGGCGACAGCTCCTTATGGCGCGCGAGCGCGTCGATCGCGTTCCAGATCCACGCGTGGGTCAGGATCGATGTCGTCGGGCTCATTCAAACACGCCTGGATGCCTCTGGAGGGGACCTGCTCTCGATTGGGGCAACGACGACGCTTACGCCGGGAAGCTGCTGTAAGATCGACAAGAGCAAATCCCGTGCCGCTAAGCCTGCACCACCTACGGCATGCAGGCGTTAAGAGGTGGAGAACTTTGAGCCCATGGTTGACGCTTCCATAATGGCGTACAAAATCTGTACTGGGAATGAATGGCAGCAACTACAGGAAAATGGAAGATTTTTTGGCTCTGCAGACGACATTCGTGACGGTTTCGTCCATCTGAGCGCGTCCCATCAAGTCGCACGCACGGCGGCCAAATTCTTTGCCGGTCGAACCGACTTGGTGCTGATCGCCGTTAACCCTGCTCGGCTGGGAAACGCGCTGCGTTGGGAGGCATCCGCGAGCGGCACGCTGTATCCACATCTCTACGCGGCCCTCCCGCTCGACGCCGTCGTGGCTGCCACGCCGCTAACGCTCGGACCCGACGGCCTTCACGTCCTGCCCCCGGAGCTTGGCTGATGCTCAGTGCCCTTACCCAGCTCGCGCTACCGGCGCTCCTCGCGCTCGATCCCGAGACCGCTCACGAGGCGACGCTCAAGGCACTCGAGAACGGTCTCTATCCTGCCGATCGCGCGGCCGACCCGCCGACACTTGCCGCGAAGCTCGGCGACCTCGCGCTCACGAATCCCATCGCCATTGCCGCCGGGTTCGACAAGGACGCGCGCGTCCCCGATGCCGTGCTCGGTCTCGGCTGCGGCTTTGCCGAAATCGGCACGGTGACGCCACTCGCGCAGTCGGGGAACCCCAAGCCGCGCATCTTCCGTCTGGTCAGCGAGCGCGGCGTGATCAACCGGCTCGGCTTCAACAATGGCGGCCACGAGGCTGCCCTTGCGCGCCTCAGAACACGCGCACGCCGGGGCGGCATCGTCGGCGTGAACATCGGCGCTAACAAAGACACGGCCGATCGCACCGGCGACTACGTCAAGGGTATCGTCGCCTTCTATGACGTCGCGAGCTACTTCACCGTCAACATCTCCTCGCCCAACACGCCGGGCCTGCGCGACCTGCAGGTGCCCGCAGCCCTCGACGAGTTGTTGGGGCGCGTGATGGAGGCTCACGCGCAGCAGATGTCAGCCGGCAAGCCACGTCGGCCGATCGTCGTCAAGATCGCACCTGATGTCGCCGAGGAAGACGTTCCGGCCATCTGCGAGCGGCTCACGGCCCACAAGGTCGACGCCATTGCCATATCGAACACGACGCTCGCTCGCTCCGGCGTCGGCCATAACGCGACGTCGAAGGAAGCTGGCGGCCTCTCGGGCCGGCCGCTCTTCCATCGCTCGACGGCCATGCTGGCGCGTGTTTATCAGGCAACGGGCGGCGCCGTACCGCTGGTCGGCATCGGCGGCATCGACAGTCCTGAAACCGCGCTTCAGAAGATGGAAGCGGGCGCCTCGCTGCTCCAGCTCTACACCGGGCTCATCTACGAGGGCCCGGGCCTGATCGGCCGCATCAAGCAGCACCTCGACGCCACGTGTCGCGCGCGCAACTTCGCGAACATCTCCGCACTCGTCGGCACGCGCGCCGCGGAATGGGCGGCAAAGCCGCTCGATGGCTGAGGCCTTTTATCGGCGATCGCCGTCCGGTTTGTTCGAAAACATGCCGAAAAGCCGGACAATGAGCCAGATCGGGATCACCACCACCGCCCCGATCAGGAAGTAGCCGAAGACCGTCTCGATAGCCCCGAATCCGAGGTCGGAGATGCGCTGGATCAGCCGGCGGATATGATAGAGGATCTCGTCCGGCCGGATGTTGAGAGCCGAGAGCACGACGCCGACGATGACCGAGATTATGATCAGCCGGATGATCACGGCCATCGGGTTGCCACCAAAGAGGCGATTGCTGTCCATTCGGGCTCTCCCGTACCTCAAATCAACGGTCCGCAACCTGAACGGCGGCTGGCGGACACATCTAGCGCGCTCGGCCGTGTGGGCAAGCGCAATGTCGTCTCAGATCGGCCCAACGACGTCCGGCGGCCCAGTAATCGGCCTCCGCGGAGCATATGACCCCTGCCCTCCGGAATAGCGGAAAACCCCGAAAAAAGGCGTGCTGCGACAGTAATTTCCTTGTTCTAGACAATCCTTTGTGGCAGGGAACAGCCTGTCGGGCGCAGGGGATCGCATTCATTGATCCCTTTTCTTGACCCAGGTGCCGTTTGTTTCACTCGTTGAACGAGTAGCCCCGCTTCCCCCTGCGCTCATGTGGACTCGCCGCCGTCTCTGCGGAGACCGTGGCGTGACCGAACGCAGTGACGGAGGTTCTTGTTGCACCCCACGACCTTTGCTGAGCTTGGGCTCAGCAGCAAAGTGCTCGCCGCCTTAGAGGCCGCGGGTTACGCGTCTCCGACGCCAATTCAAGCTCAGGCCATTCCTGTCGCGGCGACAGGTCGGGATGTGCTCGGGATCGCACAGACCGGCACCGGCAAGACGGCCTCGTTCGTACTACCGATGATCACGCGCCTCGAGACGGGGCGAGCGCGAGCGCGCATGCCGCGTTCGCTCATTCTCGCACCGACGCGCGAGCTCGCCGCCCAGGTGGCGCAGAGCTTCGAGAAGTACGGCATCAATCACAAGCTGACGGTCGCGCTGCTCATCGGCGGCGTCTCGATGGACGATCAGGTGCGCAAGCTCGACCGCGGCGTCGACGTGCTCATCGCGACGCCCGGGCGCCTGCTCGATCATTTCTCTCGCGGCCGCGTCATGCTCATGGGCGTCGAGATCCTCGTGATCGACGAAGCCGACCGGATGCTCGACATGGGCTTCATTCCGGACATCGAGAAGATCTGCAAGCTGCTGCCGCCGCGCCGGCAGACGCTCTTCTTCTCCGCAACCATGCCGCCCGAGATCACGCGTCTCGTCGATCAGTTCCTGAAAGATCCAGTGCGCATCGAGGTCGCGCGTCCTGCCACGACGGCGAAGACGATCACGCAGTCCTTCAAGTTCTGCGCTTCCATGGACGATCGCGACAAGCGCGCCATCCTGCGCGAGCTGCTGCGCAATCTCGATGTGAAGAACGCGATCATCTTCTGCAATCGCAAGCGCGACGTCGCGATCCTGCTCAAGTCGCTCGTGAAGCATGGTTTCAGTGCTGGCGCCATCCACGGTGATCTCGACCAGACGACGCGCATGGCGACCCTCGACGCCTTCCGCGAAGGTCGCATCCAGCTTCTCGCCGCCTCCGATGTCGCTGCGCGCGGCCTCGACATTCCCGACGTCAGCCACGTGTTCAACTACGACGTCCCCTGGCAGCCCGACGATTACGTACACCGCATCGGCCGTACTGGCCGCGCCGGAAAGCACGGGAATTCCGTCACCATCGTGACAGCGGACGACATCAAGGCGCTTACTGCCATCACAAAGCTCACGGACGAGCAGCCGCAGTGGATCGGCGATGCGCCCGACGAGGAGACCATGGCCGACGGCATGAAGCGCCGCGGGCGCGGTCGCCGTGGCGCCAGCTCGGATCGCGGCGGGCGTGACGCGCGCGGATCTGGAGACAAGCGGCGCGATCGAGGTGGTCGTGATCGCGAGCGCGGACCACGCCAACCGCGCGAAGAAAGGCCCGATCGCAGCAGCGGCGCCAATGCCGAAACCGCAGCGGCACCGCAGCGCGCGCAAGCCGAAGAGCGTGACCGCCCCCGCCGCGACGAGGCACCGCGTGAAGGACGGCGCGAGGATCGTCACGACGGACGCCGGCAGGACAGCCGCGGTGAACGTGATGCGAGGCGGGAAGCGCCGCAGCAGAGGACGCAGCCGCAGAGCCGACCACGCCACGATGCGCGGCCTCATACCGATCTCGCACGCAAGGACGAGCCGGCGCCACGCAAGAGCGAACAGCGCGAGCGGGAGCCCGTGCCTTTCGGCCTCGACGAGAACGTGCCGGCTTTCCTGCGGCGCCCAGTGCGGATCGCTGGGCGGTAGGATTTCGCGACCTCCGCGCCCGATCGCGGCATTACACTCGACCAACAAAAAAAAGCCGCGTCGCCGCGGCTTTTTTCGTGTGCCTGCTTTCGCGGGCGCGGAAGGATCAGATCGCTTCCTTGAGTTCCTTCGCAGCGCGGAAGGCAACCTTCTTGCTGGCCTTGATCTTGATGGCTTCGCCGGTCGCGGGATTGCGTCCCATGCGAGCGGGGCGCTTGCGAACCTGAAGAATGCCGAGACCGGCAAGACGAACGCGCGAGCCCTTCTTGAGGTGCTTGGTGATCATCTCCACCGTCTGCGTCAGCAGCTCGAGTCCCTGCTTCTTCGGCAGCTCGTGCGCCTCGGCCAACGCGGTGCCGAGATCGCGCATCGTCACCGTCACAACCTTCGCAGATGCCGATTTTGCACCCGCTTTGCTCGCCGCTTTCGCCATGTATGCCTCCTGAGTTCCACTAAGATTGGTGTGCAACGTTAAACTCGGTCAACCGGACCTCGGTCGCTCGCCTGCCCCGCTGCAGGATGGCCGCAAGACTGGCCGAAGCAACGTCCGCGAACTCCGCCGGCTGGCCTTCCGTCCAGCTTTCTCCTCGTCGCCGAGAACCGTCGAAGTGAGCGCACTTCCTACCCCGCCCGTTCGGTTCTCGACTGCGCGGCGTCGGATTGCTTGACGCTCTACGACTCACGCGCAGGCTGCCGGATAACTCATGTTAGGGACGATGGGAAAGCAAAAACAGCACGAAAATGGGGGTTTTCGGCACTTCTTGGTCGATTTGCCGCGCTGATACGGGTGTTGGCAGCGTTTGCGCGCATGGAGTGCGATGCAGCGCGACGCTGATGAGCGCGCTGAATTGCGGGCATTCCCGAGGTCGCAATGGCTCTCTCGGCTCGGCCAGTGCCTATCGCCGATGCTTCGAGCGGACGGCAATTCGATTGCCCGAGGGAGCGGCGCGCCACCGCTCAGCTTGTTGACACGTTCGGCGGCTGTCTCTAAACCAGCCGCGACCATGAGGCGCCTTTCGGGTCGCCTACGGGGCCGTAGCTCAGATGGGAGAGCGCTGCAATCGCACTGCAGAGGTCAGGGGTTCGATTCCCCTCGGCTCCACCACCCCTCTTCAACAGCCGTTGATTTCCTAAGATTTTTCTCCGCCATTCCCAAACCGGCAGGCATTCTGTCGGCGGGCTTGGCCTGGTCGATCTTGTCGGCCATGAAATTGCCGAAGCCATTGCCCGTGAAAGGCGCGCTGAACGCCGTCTGCAATATGGTTCCGCCGTCCCGCTTGGCAACATCAGCACCTTCGCTAGTTCGAGATGGATCGGGATCCAAAGCTTCGTACCAGTCGACCTGATGGGATAGACGCTTCCTGCGTCCACCGCACATCCATGAAAAAATCTCTTGATGCCTGTCGGCACGGCTGTCGATCCAACGTCCTTGCATCGGGATTGCCGAACTCTCGCCGGCAACCCTGAAGCGGAGGAATCGTCTTGAGCATGTTGATGAAATCACAGACGCCGCCACCCTATCGATGGATCATCGTCGCTGCAGGCGGGTTGCTCGGCTGCATCGCGATCGGCACCATGTTCGCGCTGCCGGTGATGCTGCTCCCCATGGCTCGCGATACGGGATGGTCGAGGACCGGCATTTCGGCAGCCATGACGATCGCCTTCCTCAGCATGGCCGTATTCAGCGTGGTCTGGGGGACACTATCGGATCGTGTGGGCCCGCGGATTGTTGCTCTCGTCGGCTCGGTTCTTCTCGCCATAAGCCTCTACTTGGCAGGACAGTCACCATCCCTGCTTGCTTTCCAGCTGATTTTTGGATTGCTCCTCGGCTGTGCTGTAGCGGCTTTCTTCGCTCCCTTGATGGCCGCTGTGACGGGGTGGTTTGACACCCAGCGAAGCCTGGCCGTGTCTCTCGTCTCTGCCGGCATGGGGATGGCGCCGTTCACGATGTCGCCGCTGGTGGCTTGGCTCATTGCGGACCATGACTGGAGGATGGTCTTCACATTCCTCGCAGCGATTGTGGCCGTCGTCATGATTCCGGTAGCGCTGTTGCTTCGCCGGCCGCCTGTTCTCGAGCACTCGAACGCCGGCACGGCCGAGAATGAGGCATCAGCCGACATCGACAACGGCATGACCGTCGCTCAAGCGGTTCGGTCGCCACAGTTCTTGATCCTGTTTCTGACCAACTTCTGCTGCTGCGCCACGCATTCCGGTCCAATCTTTCACACGGTAAGCTACGCAATCTATTGCGGCATCCCCGCGCTCACGGCCGTATCCATATACAGCGCGGAGGGGATCGCCGGCATAGGCGGCAGGGTGGCGTTCGGGTTCCTCGGTGACCGGTTTGGCGCAAAGCACATTCTTGCGCTTGGGCTGCTGGTCCAAGCGGTTGGAGCACTCGGCTATTTCTTCGCGAGCAGCATTGCGGCTTTTTATGCGGTCGCCATTGTCTTCGGCTTTGTCTATGCGGGCATCATGCCGCTCTACGCCGTGCTGTTGCGCGAGAACTTCCCACTTCGCATGTTGGGAACAATAATCGGTGGCACATCCATGGCCGGCAGTCTCGGCATGGCGACAGGCCCACTCTTGGGCGGCTGGATATTCGACACAACAGGTGACTATGGCTGGCTATATCTCTCGAGCTTCGGCATGGGCTTGGGAGCTGTCCTCATCATCATGATGTTCCGCCCCTTTCCGAAGGCAGACCAGAGAATGACCCCGGTGCTCAGCGTTTGATTTCCGCGCGCTATCAGTTCGGGCGGGGCCACGAGTAGCCCCGCCGGCATCAGCCATCACGCGCCGATCGGCAGCACGATCACTTCTGTTCTTTCCTGACCGGCGGCTTCTTGGCGATGGCTTTGGCCTTCGCTTTGGTCTTACCCGCCTTTGCCTGCTTTTCGGGATGATGCGCGTCGTTTGCCATGGCCGCGAGCGGAGCGCTGGCGGCGAGCAACAATGAAATAGTCCAGATAGCGAGCGCCTTCGACATGGTTCCTCCATAGGTTTGGCGTTGAGCTATTTCCTGAAGGGCATCAGGCGATGCGCACCTCGGTCATCATGCCCGTGGCCATGTGATAAAGGTGGTGACAGTGCAGGAACCATGAGCCCTTCAGGGCGGCATCGAAGGCAATCGTGACCGGCATGTGCGCCGGCACAATCACGGTGTCGCGCATCGGGCCAGCAAATCGCCTACCGCCGACTCCGACGACCTGGAAGTGATGCCCATGGAGATGCATCGGGTGCATCATGCTGGTCGGGTTCATGAAGGTCATTTCGACCCGGTCACCCACCCGAACCGAAAACGGCTGATGCTCGCCGTGAACGGCTCCGTTGATCGTCCAGCGGTAGCCTGCCTCCTCTCCCAGCATCACCATGAAGGACTTGTCGGGACGCTTTGTTGCGAGTGCCTGCGTTGCAGACAGCCGGCTGTCGAGCGCCAGATCGAGCAAGGGCGACTTCCTATCGGAGGTCGACGCGAGTTTCGTGATGGCAGCGCCCTGGCTCGCAAGCACAATGCCGGTCAAGAACATCGCGTCCTCCACCTGGGCCAGCACGGGGAAAGCCCCACCGTCACGCGGCATCTCAACCAGCAGATCGATGCGCTGGCCCTGCGCCAGCGGATAGTTCGATGCGGTAAGAGGCGCACAGGGGGAGCCGTCAACAGCGATGAGCCGAGTCGCTAGGCCAGGTGTGCTGATGAAGAAGCCGGTCGCTGTCGCACCATTGATGATGCGCAGGCGCGCGCGGCCACCCTTCTCGACACGAACGACATCGGGATCGTCGAGCGTCCTGTCGTTGGCGAGGAAGGCGTCATAACGCACATCGTTGGCGTGCGTCATCCCCATCATGTGGCCGGGTCCGGCACCACGTCCGCCCGCGTGATGCGGCATTCCTCCATGGTTCATGTGGCCATGGGGACCCGAACCGGCCATCCGGCTGCCCGGTGAACCACCATGACCGCCGTGCGCGTCGCTTCCGCCTAGCTCCGCCAGGATTTCCTGTGGTGAGCGAAAGGCGAAGTCGTGCAGCATGATGACGATATCCTGCACGTCGCCACCGTCCTTCTCCAGCGTGACCATCGGCGCGGCAAGGAGCTGTTGCTCGGACAATGTGTGCGAGTGCATCCAGTGCGTCCCTGGTGTCAGCTCGAAATCGTGACTGTCTGACCGGCCCGCCGCCAGAGCGCCGCCGCCGGGACGGGCACGGTCCTGATCGTTCGATGCACGCACCTGTCCGTGCCAGTGCAGCTGCAGCGGATCACTCGTGTCATTCACTAGCGTGCCTTTGAAGCGATCTCCTTCTCGCGCCAGTATGCCGGCGCGACTGCCTTGACCTTCGATCTGGAAGACCCTGGCCGCCTTCTTGTTGACTTCGATGGTCCGGCTGCCGACACGCAACAGTGGCGCGGTGTCCTGCCCGAAGGCGAGAGTGGGCGGCAGAAGGGCGAGACTGCCCGCTCCGCCAGCTGCCTTCAGGAAGGAGCGACGGTTCATAAGCAGCGCGTCTAGCGCGTGATTGGATTTCATGGGAGTTGATCCTGGTTCGAGCTAAGGGTGCCGCAGATCGCGAGACCGCGGCGAAGACGCCACGCGCAGAGCCGCACCCGCATGCAGGTCGCAGCCAGCCATGGCCGTGCATTCAGGATCAGGGTTTGGGAGGCCGGCCTGGCGGACGCGCAATCCATTCAGGCGGCCGCTCGCTGGCACCGTGCAAACTGTGCCGAAAGATCTCGAAGCGCATCGCCTGCTCTGGAACGAGCACTGCCATCAAGGTCGCGCTGCATTTGGCAAGGCACGCCAAGATGTCTGGACAGTTTGCTTTCGATGGCGGGTCGCAGTCGTGGCAGTCCTTCGTCATCTTCGCCGACGCACCTGCAGCAGTCAGCGCATGGACGCAATCGTGCTTGGCACCATCGTGCGAAGCAGGATGCTGATCCATGCTGGCGTGCATTTGCGCCGCCGCCCACACCGAGGTCATGGGTGCGAAGCCAAGCGCTAGCGCGATCAGGATCGCGAGTATCGTGCGCAGGCGAAGCAGGTCACACGTCCTTTCAATCCGTTATGCGCATCATGCACTGGGTCAGCAGCCCGGCGGTGCCCTACCTAGACCGCTTGATCACCCAAGAACCGCGCAAACCGGCGCGGCGCACCATCACCAAACAGGATCACGTCGTAGGCTTCGGGCTTCCCGCCTTCCATGCCCGGCGAGCCGATCGGCATACCGGGGACGGCAAGACCGCTGCCGGCTGGCTTCTCCGCAAGGAGACGTAGAATCGCTTGTGCGGGCACATGCCCCTCGACCGTGTATCCGGCAATCTCTGCCGTATGACAGGAGGCCAGTTCGGCCGGAACGCTGCGCTTGGCTTTAATGGTCTGGACGTCGAAGGTTTCGATCACCGTCGCGACGAAGCCGTTGCGGCGCAGATGGCCGACCCATCCTCCACAACAGCCGCAGTTAGGATCCTTCCAGACCGTGATGGCAGGACCGGCTTCTGCGAAGGCTCGCCCAGCGAGCAACAAGGCCGTGCCGGCAGCAACCCCACCGATAAGAGCCCTTCTGCTCAGAGTGATCGGTTTACTGGTCATCCTATTACCTTCCTTCCCCAGCGACGCCTGTCACTGATCTGGATCAACGACGGGTCCGTCCTAGCACCTCCATAAGCTCTGCGACCTTCTTGCGCTGCTCATGCGCGTCGCCGCTGGCGATCGCGTGCTCGACACAATGCGAGATGTGGTCCTGGAGGATGTCCTGTTCCACTTTCGCAAGCGCGGCCCGAACCGCGGCAATTTGCGTGACGATATCGATGCAGTAGCGGTCCTTTTCGACCATGCGAGAAAGGCCGCGCACCTGACCCTCGATGCGGCTGAGCCGCTTGAGACGTGCCGACTTCGATTTAGTGTCCATGGTTGACGCATACCCCTATAGGGTATATCTGTCAAGGGATACCCTCGGCAGGTATAGACCGGGCCAACAACGTTTTTGGATGATCGAAATGGCAGAGCACTCAACCCACGCTCGCGGGGCACACACCCATCACGCTTCTCATGCCGCCAAGGGAAGCGGCGCTGTAGATCCCGTGTGCGGCATGACAGTCGACCCGCATACCGCCAAGCACCGGCACACCCACGACGGGCATCCCTACTATTTCTGCTCCGCGCGCTGCCGCGAGAAGTTCATCGCGGAGCCCGCGAAGTACCTGAAACCCGAGAGCAGGCCGGCCGCTTCCGTGCCAGCTGGCACGATCTACACCTGCCCGATGCATCCCGAGATCCGGCAGCAGGGACCGGGCTCATGCCCGATCTGCGGCATGGCGCTCGAACCGGAGATCATCTCGGCTGACGCCGGCCCAAACCCCGAACTCGCCGACATGACACAGCGGTTCTGGATCGGTCTTGCGCTTACGCTGCCCGTCTTTGCGTTGGAGATGGGCGGCCACTTGACGGGCCTCCATCAGTGGCTCGGTCAGCAGACATCCAACTGGATTCAGCTCGTGTTGGCGACACCCGTGGTGCTGTGGGCCGGCTGGCCGTTCTTCGAGCGCGGCTGGGCCTCCCTCAAGACCATGAACCTCAACATGTTCACGCTGATCGCCATGGGCACCGGCGTTGCCTGGATCTACAGCGTCGTCGGCACCATCTGGCCGGCTCTCTTTCCGGTCTCCATGCGCGGACACGACGGATCGGTTGCCATCTACTTCGAGGCCGCGGCCGTCATCACCGTACTCGTGCTGCTCGGACAGGTCCTGGAGCTGCGTGCTCGCGAACAGACGAGCGGCGCCATCAAGGCGCTGCTCGATTTGTCACCCAAGATGGCGCGGCGCATCAAGCCCGATGACAGCGACGAGGACGTGAGCCTCGATCAGGTAGTCGTAGGGGATCGGTTGCGGGTGCGACCGGGCGAACGTGTTCCGGTCGACGGCGAGATCATCGATGGCCGCAGCGCTATCGATGAGTCCATGGTGACCGGCGAGAGCATGCCGGTGACCAAGAGTGCGGGTGAGAAAGTCATCGGCGGCACCATGAACCAATCCGGCGGCTTCGTGATGCGTGCCGACAAGGTCGGTCGCGACACCGTGCTCGCGCAGATCGTGCAGATGGTCGCCCAGGCGCAGCGCAGCCGCGCGCCCATTCAGCGGCTCGCCGATCAGGTCTCAGCCTGGTTCGTGCCGGCTGTGATTGCTGTCGCAATCCTGGCGTTCGTCGCGTGGTCGATCTGGGGGCCGGAGCCGCGGTTCACCTTCGGTCTCATTGCCGCAGTGTCCGTGCTCATCATCGCCTGCCCCTGTGCGCTCGGCCTCGCCACGCCAATGTCGATCATGGTCGGCGTCGGCCGTGGCGCCCAGGAAGGCGTGCTGATCCGCAATGCCGAAGCGCTCGAGCGGATGGAAAAAGTCGATACGTTGGTGATCGACAAGACCGGCACGCTGACCGAAGGCAAGCCGGCTTTGACCAGCATCGCGCTGGCCGAGGGCTTTGACGAGACCGAGG
>JAEZAW010000186.1 GCA_023430315.1 Pseudomonadota bacterium
GGAATGCCCTCGATGATGACGGTATGGAAGGCATGGGCGATGTGGAGGTAGTCGAGCGAGCCGAGCGGCTTCTCGCAAAGGTCGCTGAAGCTGAAGAAAGCGACGCCGCGCGCGGCCTCGGCGACCGTCAGCGTGCGACCCTTGACGTCGAGCGTCATGGGCTTGCCCTTCCATACGCCGGTGAGGCGCGTGAAGGCGGCTCGGAGCGCCCGGCGGGGATCGGAATTGGCCGGCGTGATGTAGAGCGGCTGGCCGGCGAGCTTCTCGAGACGGAAGTCCTTGGCGGCGCCGAGCTCGATTACCTCCATGTGCTTCTCGATGAGATCGATCGAGGGCAGGAAGAGCTGGCGGTTGAGGCCGTTCAGGTAGAGGCCGCGCGGCGGCTGGTTCGAGGTCGCGACCATGACGACCTGACGGTCGAACAGGCCCTTGAAGAGACGCCCGAGGATCATGGCGTCGGCAATGTCGGTCACATGCAGCTCGTCGAAGCACAGCAGCTGCGCCTCGTCGGCGATCGCGTTCGCTACATGGGGCAGGGGATCGCCGCTGACCGCTTTGCGCGCCGAGCCGATGCGATCGTGCGTCTCCGCCATGAACTCGTGGAAGTGAATACGGCGCTTGGGCGCAAATTGAACCGTGTCGAAGAAGATATCCATCAGCATGGTCTTGCCGCGGCCGACCTTGCCGTGAATGTAGAGCCCGTGCGGCGTCGGTCGTTTGGCGGCAAATAGATTGGCGAGCTTCCAGCCACCGTTGGCCGGGCGCCAGTCTTTCAGTTCGGCGGCGAGTTCATCGAGACGAGCGGCGACGGCGGCCTGCGCGCTGTCATGGGTCGCCTCGCCGGCTTCGACGCGCGCAGTGTATCGTGCAAGGGGGCTCGCGCTCATGATCTCAGGGTGCGGGCGGGACCGTTGGAACTTCGGACGATCTCGGATTCCAGCCTTCGGCGGCAGAATGCCCGCGTCGGTAGGGTCGATTGAGTGTTCAGCTAGCCCCTCCAAGGGGCAGGGTCAAGCACCCGTACCGGGCGCCCGGTGCGCAACCGACGCTGGGCGGCCGCGGGATCCGCTTTGGTGTCTGAACTGTGGCAGTGAGGCTATGCCAGCCTCGTCAGCGGGCGGAACAAGGCTCTGGACGTTCTCACGGAAACGCGGCAAGCTCTCGGCCAAGGCTGCAGGCGTCCGCGGCAATGCAGGCGTACAACGAAGCCAAAATATGCGATCGGTCAGCGAGCACGTGCTGCCTGTTGCGGGAGGGAATGTGTGGTAGCTGTTATCGACCCCGCCTCGGCGAGGCGCGAGGCTGTGCCGTCTGTGCCGTCACTGCTGAGTGTCAGGAACGTGTGCGTTCGGTTCGGCGGCATCGTCGCACTCGATGGCATTACCTTCGACATTCGTAGTGGCGAGATCGCCGGCTTGATCGGGCCGAATGGCGCCGGCAAGACCACGCTCTTCAACTGCCTCTCCCGCCTCTACGTGCCCAACGAGGGCAATATCGATTTCGAGGGGCGCTGCATCCTGAAATCGCCGCGCCATGCGATCCCTTCGATAGGCCTTGGCCGGACCTTCCAGAACGTCGCGCTGTTCGACCGCCTGAGCGTCCTCGATAACGTGAAGATCGGTTGCCACAGCCAGAGTAGTGCCGGCTTCCTGGCCACAGCACTGCGGCTGCCCGGTGTTGCGGCTGAGGAGCAACGCATTACCGAGCGCGCCTGGGAGCTGATCGAATTCATGGATCTGAAGCCCTTCGCCGTCATGCTGGCCGGGCCACTGCCATTCCCGATCCGCAAGCGCGTCGAGCTGGCGCGCGCTCTGGCGGCGAGCCCCAAGCTCCTTCTTCTCGACGAGCCGGCGGCCGGCCTCAATCACGAGGAGATCGGCGTGCTCGAAGCGCAGATCCGGCGCGTGCGCGATCTCCAGAAGGTGACCGTGCTGCTGGTCGAGCATCACATGAGCCTCGTCATGGCGGTCTCGGACAAGGTCGTCGCGATCGATTTCGGCCGCAAGATTGCCGAGGGGACGCCGGCCGAGGTCCAGCGCAATCCTGAGGTGATCAAGGCCTATCTCGGCACGGGGGCCGAGGCATGAGCAACATCCTCGAGGTCAAGAATCTCAAGGCCTACTACGGACCCTCGCAGGCGCTACACGGCATTACCTTCTCACTGGTCAAAGGCGGCATCACCACGCTGCTCGGCGCAAATGGCGCCGGCAAGACCACAACGCTACGCGCGATCTGCGGCATGGTGCGCGCGGAAGGCTCCGTCGCCATCGACGGGGAGCCGGTGACGGGCAAAGCCACCGAGGCCGTCGTTCGTCTCGGCGTCGGGCATGTGCCCGAGGGACGCGGCACCTTCACCGAGCTCAGCGTCGAGGAGAACCTGCGCGTCGCTGCCTACACACGCCGCGACAAGGCCGCAGTCGCGCGCGATCTGGAGATGGTCTTCACGTACTTCCCGCGCCTCAAGGAGCGGATGGCGCAGCAGGCGGGTACGTTATCCGGCGGCGAGCAGCAGATGCTCGCGATTTCACGCGCGCTCATGCTCGGCCCGCGCCTCATGCTCCTCGACGAGCCGTCATTCGGATTGGCGCCGCTCATCGTGCAGGAGATCTTCCGCATCATGCGGCGCATCAACGAGGAGGCGAAGGTCTCCATGCTCCTCGTCGAGCAGAACGCGGCTCTCGCGCTCGATCTCGCCGACCACGCCTATGTGCTCGAAACGGGACGCGTCGTCATGTCGGGGACGTCCGCGGTCGTGAAGTCGGACGAGCAGATCAGGAAATCGTACCTCGGATACTGAGTTCGTCAGCCGGAACAGCGGATCGCCATGGAGCAGTTTCTTCAGCAGGTTGCCTCGGGGCTGGCGAATGGCGCGATCTACGCGTTGGTTGCCCTCGCGCTGGTGATGATCTTCGTCTCGACGAACCACATCAATTTCGCCCAGGGCGAGATGGCGATGTTCAGCGCCTTCATCTGCTGGCAGCTCATCAACTGGGGTTATCCATTCTGGATCGCACTCCCCGCCACGATGCTCTGCTCGTTCGCGATCGGCGTACTGATAGAACGGATAATCTTGCGACCATTGCACACGGCGCCCGTGCTGTCGGTCGTTGTGGTCTTCATCGGTTTGCTGGCGATATTCCATTCGCTTGCGGGCGCTATCTGGACCCACACGGTCAAGCCGTTCCCCTCGCCATTCCCGAACTTCTCGTTCGCCGGCTCCGGCATCATCGGTCCGCATCAGATCGGCATGATCCTGGTTGCCGTACTGATGCTCGGCCTTCTCTTCTGCTTCTTTCGCTTCACGCCGCTCGGGCTTGCCATGCGGGCGGCAGCCCTCAATCCGACGTCAGCGCGACTTGTCGGCATCAATGTCGACTGGATGCTGGCGCTCGGCTGGGGGCTCGCCGCAACGGTCGGGTCGGTCGCCGGCGTGCTGGTGGCGCCGGTCGTCTATCTTGAACCCAACATGATGGCGGGCATTCTCCTCTACGGCTTCGCTGGCGCGCTTGTCGGCGGCATATCGAGCCCCGGTGGCGCCGTCGCCGGCGGGTTCATCGTCGGCGTGCTCGAGAACATGGTGGCCTATCTCGGCAACATGCTGGAGCGCGCAACGGGCTTCTATCTCATCGGCAACGGCGAGAAGCTGACCGTGGCGCTTATCATGGTCATCACGGTGCTCACACTGAAGCCATCTGGCCTCTTCGGGCACGTTACAGTGAAGAGGGTCTGAGTATGGCCACGACGATGACGACGGGGACGGACACGGCGGACAGAGCGGTCTCCCCCCGCACCGACGCGCGGCGCGGCACACCTTGGTGGATCTGGCTTGGAATTGCCTTCGCGGCGCTGCTGCCGTTGATCGGCGGGCGCACGGGCCTCATCTCGAACTTCTATTTCCTGCAGCTCTCGCTGATGATCGTCTATTCGATCGCCGTGCTGGGGCTCAATCTCCTGACAGGGTTCAACGGTCAGATCTCGCTGGGCCACGGTGCGTTCTTCGCTGTCGGCGCCTACGTCACCGCGATCCTGATCGATCGCTATGAGATGCATTATCTGGCGACGCTGCCGATAGCCATGCTGGCCTGCTTCGTCGTGGGTTATCTGTTCGGCAAGCCGGCATTACGCCTCGAAGGCCACTATCTGGCGCTCGCGACGTTCGCGCTTGCCATCGCCGTCCCGCAATTCCTCAAGTATCGGCATTTCGAGCCGTACACCCATGGTGTTCAGGGCATCAATATCTTTAAGCCAGACCCACCGTTCGGAATGCCACTCAGCCCCGATCAATGGCTTTATCTCGTAGTATTGGCTTGCGCGGTCGTCATGTTCATCGTTGCCCGCAACATCGTCCACAGTCGCATGGGTCGCGCGATGATGGCCATTCGCGATCAGCCGCTCGCCGCCGATACCATGGGCATCAATTCGGCGCGGACGAAGTCGATCACATTCGGCATCAGCGCTCTCTACGTCGGGCTCGCCGGTGCGCTTCATGCGATCATCTTCGAGTTCGTCTCACCGGACAGTTTCCGCTTCGAGCTGTCGATTGCCATACTTGTCGGCGCGGTGATTGGCGGCATCGCCACTCTCTCCGGCGCCGTGATCGGCGGCTTCTTTGTCCAGTTCATAGAGAAGTACGCCGACGCTGCCACCAAATGGGTGACGCAGACCGTGCATCTGCCGATCGAGCTCGAGCCGTGGACAATCTACGGCATCGTGCTCATCCTGCTCATGTACACGATGCCGATGGGCGTTGCCGGTGGATTTGCCTCATTGTGGCGTAGAATACGACCACCCAACTAGGCGCACGGGCGCCAAGACAGAGCCTAGACAAGAAGGCCGTTCAAAGGAGGAAGCACATGACGAAAAGAACCCGCAGAGATGTTCTAGTCGGCGGCTCCGCGATTGCGGCCGCCCAGGTGATCGGATTTCCGGCGATTGCCCAAGGCAAGAAGTACGACGTCGGCGCGACCGACAGCGTAATAAAGATCGGTCACACGAATCCCTATTCGGGCAATGCGTCGGCCTACGGCAACATCGGCCGCACGATCGAGGCCGTCTTTAAGATGGTCAACGACGCCGGCGGCATCAACGGGCGCAAGATCGAGTTCATCACTTACGACGACGGGTATAGCCCGCCGAAGACCGTCGAGATGGTGCGCAAGCTCGTCGAGCAGGACGAGGTGCTCTTCCTTTTCAATACACTTGGCACACCGCCCAATACCGCGATCCACCGCTACATGAATCAGAAGAAGGTGCCGCACCTCTTCGTTGCGACGGGTGCATCGAAGTGGGGACAGCCGAAGGAATTCCCGTGGACCATGGGCTGGCAGCCCGACTACGTGACCGAGGGCGCGATCTACGCCAAGCACATCCTGGCGACGATCAAGGAGCCCAAGATCGGCATTCTCATGCAGAATGACGACTACGGTAAGGACTATTACAACGGCTTCATCCAGGGCCTCGGCGACAAGAAGGGCCTCGTCGCGCAGCTTGCGACCTACGAGGTGACCGATCCAACAGTCGACAGCCAGATGATCCAGCTCAAGAACACAGGCGCGAACGTGTTCTTCAATATCACGACGCCCAAGTTCGCGGCGCAGGCGATCAAGAAGGCCTTCGAGATCGAGTGGAAGCCGGCGCACTACCTCAACAACGTGTCCTCGTCCTTCGGCTCGGTATTCAAGCCCGCAGGCATTCCCGCGTCGCAGGGTGTAATGCTCGCGCTCTATCGCAAGGACGCCAACGATGCCCAGTTCGCGAGCTCGCCGGATGTCGTGGCGTTCAAGGCCTTCATGGCCAAGTACATGCCCAACGCCGACATCAAGGACGACACGCACAACTACGGCTACTCGGTCACGCACACGTTGATCGAGACGTTGAAGAAGTGCGGCGATAACCTGACGCGCGAAAATGTTATGAAACAGGCCGCGAGCCTCAAAGGCTTCGAGGCGCCGCTGCTGCTGCCCGGCATCAAGATCAACACGAGCGCGACGGACTTCTACCCGCTGCAGTCCGTGCAGATGGCGCGCGTGAAGGGCGAGAGCTTCGAGATGTTCGGCAATATTCTGTCGAACGAGAGCGCCTGATCACCATCGGGACCGGCCGGATGTCCGGTCGGTCCGCTACCGCGTCGCGAAGAACTTCGGCCCGGCGCCAACGATATTGGCGTCGGGTTTTCCGACGGCGCCGGTATCCTTCCCTTCGTAGTCGACTGCGTGGAGCACCGTCCGGATGGCCTCGAGGCGGGCGCGACGCTGATCGTTCGCGAGGATCACTGTCCAGGGTGCCGTCGACGTGTGCGTAAAGCGGAACATTTCCTCCTTGGCGGCGCTGTAGTCGTCGAAGCGGGCCATGGCGGCGAGATCGATATCGCTGATCTTCCATTGCTTCAGCGGATCGTGGCGACGCTCGTGGAAGCGCACGAGCTGCATCTCGCGGCCGATCTCGAGATAGAACTTGAAGAGGCGGATGCCGTCACGAACGAGCATGCCCTCGAACTCCGGCGCCTCGCGCAGGAAAATGGCGTGCTGTTCCTCGGTGCAGAAGCCCATGACACACTCGACACCCGCGCGGTTGTACCAGGAGCGATCGAAGAGCGACATGCCGCCGGCAGGCGGCAGGTGCGGCACGTAACGCTGGAAGTACCACTGGCCGCTTTCGGTTTCGGTCGGCTTGGTGAGGGCGACAACGCGAGCATGGCGTGGGTTGAGGTGGCGCACGAAGTGATTGATGCACGTGCCCTTGCCCGCTGAATCGCGCCCCTCGAACAGCATGACGATGCGATCCCCGCCTTTGCGCATCGTGTCCTGCAGCTTGGCCAGCTCGACATGCAGCGCATAGAGCTGCTCTTCGAACTCGTCGCGCTTCATCTTCGCGTCATAGGGATAGCCGCCGCTGCCGAGCGACGCTTCCTCTATGGCCTTGGGGAGCACGGGATCATCGAGATTGAAGGCCGTCTTCGTCTTGGCGCCGCCGGATTTATCCGCAGCCTTGGTCTTCGTTTTCCTGGCCATGACGCCGTTCCTGATCCGTCCTATGTCGTGCCATGCGGGAAATACCGCGCCGCAAAGTCTGCGATGGCCGCGAGCACTGCGGCCTCTTGATCGCGATGAGGCGAATGTCCGCACTTCTCGAGCATCAACCGCTCGACGGGGCCTTGAGCCAGCTCCGCGATGCGGTCGATCTGGGCCAGCGTGCCGTATTCGTCGTCCTGACCCTGAATGAGAAGTGTGGGTATGCTTAACGCGCGCGCTTCAAGCTCCAGCGACCAGTCGAGGAAAGCCGGATCGAGCCAGGTATCTGCCCAGCCGTGAAAGGCATCATCGACATGGGCATGATAGCGGGCGAGCCGCGCGCGTAGCGGACCTTTGGCGTAGGTCGCGGCGATGCGGGTCATGCTCTCGATCGCGATCGGCTCGACCATGATGTGCGGCGCCATGAGCACGAGCCCGGCGACCGGGCGTCCGGCGGATGCGGCATGAATGAGCGCGATCGAAGCGCCGTCTGAGTGGCCGATGAGCAGCGGCCGCGTGATGCTTGCACGATCGAGCAGCACGGGCAGGATGTCGAGCGCTTCCTCGTGCATGAAGCGTGTCGTGCGCGGACCGTCGAGCCCGGCAGATTGCCCATAGCCGAACCGCGAGTAGACGAGTGCGGGCGCGCCAAGCTCGCGGGCAACCTTGTCCGGAAAATCACGCCACAGCGCCGCGCAGCCAAGGCCCTCGTGCAGGAATACGAGCGGCGGACGATCCGAGACGGCGCCTGGGATGACGCGGTACTCGATGGCGCGGCCGCCGATGTCCATGGATAGCATGGGCATCACACTCCGAGATGGCGGTGCATGAGGGCTTGATCGGCGAGCAGGGTTGCCGGCGGCCCTTCGTGCACGACCTCGCCCTTGACCAGTACCACGACGCGGTCGGCGATGCGCGCAAGCTCGCTCACGGATTTGTCCACGATAAGAGCGGCGAGCCCCGTCTCGCGCACGAGCCGGATAGTGGCCCAGATTTCCTCGCGGATGAGTGGGGCGAGACCCTCCGTTGCTTCATCCAGGATGATGAGGCGTGGGTTCGTCAGCAGCGCGCGGGCGATCGCGAGCATCTGCTGCTCGCCGCCGGAAAGCTGGTAGCCACGATTCGTGCGCCGCGCGGCAAGGCGGGGGAAAAGTTCCAGCACGCGGTTGATGGTCCATGCGCTCGCGCCATCAGGACCGGGGCGCGCCGCGATGTCGAGGTTCTCTGCGACGGAAAGCGTGCCGAATATACCGCGGCCTTCGGGCACGTAAGCAATGCCGAGCTGCGATCGCGCGAATGTCGGCAAGCGCGTGGCATCGACGCCCGCCAGCGTGACACGGCCGCGAGCCGCCGGCACGAGACCCATGATCGTGCGAATGAGCGTGCTCTTGCCCATGCCATTGCGGCCCATGAGCGCGACCGTCTCGCCGCGGCGAACTTCGATCGTCACGCCGCGCAGGATGTGGCTCGTTCCGTAGGAAGCGTGCAGATCCGTGGCGGACAGGAGCTCGGCGCAGCCGGTCATGGCGCCGCTCCGAGATAGGCCCGCTGTACCGCGGCATCGGCCCGAATTTCCTGCGGCGCACCGCTCGCGAGCAGAGCGCCCTCGACCATGACCGTCATGCGGTCGGCGACCGAGAAGACGAAATCCATGTCGTGCTCGATGAGCAGGACGGCATGATCGCGCGCGAGGCTCTTGAGCAGGCGCGCCATGGCCTCGGACTCTTCGTTACCCATGCCGGCAAGCGGTTCATCGAGTAGCAGCACGCGCGGATTGCCGGCGAGCGTTATGGCGATCTCGATCAGCCGCTGCTCGCCGTGGGAGAGCGTGCCGGCAATGCGGTGCGGCGCTTCATGTAGGCCGATCCGCTCGAGCACGGCCGCAACGCGCGCGTCGAGATCACGAGCCGTGGAGCGAGGACGCAGCAGCTCGCGCGTCGGGGTGTGGATGGCCTGCGCGGCAAGGCGGACGTTCTCGTGAACCGTGAGCGGCGGGAAAATGTTCGTACGTTGGAATGAGCGGGCGACGCCCGCCTGCGCCATGCGCGGCGCGGATGCGCTCTCGACGGGACGTCCGTCGAGGCGGATCTCGCCTGATGTCGGTCTCAGCTCGCCGGAAAGCAGATTGACGAGTGTGGATTTGCCCGCGCCATTGGGGCCGATGACCGCATGCAACTCGCCGCGCCGCAGCGCGATCGAGACATCGCGCACGGCCGCGAGACCACCGAAGGACTTGCTCAGCGCTGAAGTCTCGAGGACCGGAGCAGCATCTGCGCTCATGAGCGCACCTGCGCTTTTCGGGCGGCGCCGCGGCCATATGCCGGCCGGATGAAGCGGGGCCAGCGCAAACTGGCGAGCCCGCGCGGCAAGACCAGCACGACGGCAAGTATGACGAGGCCTTCGAGCAGCAGCTTGCGCTCGGCGAGTGCCTGCACCCTGAGGCCGAAGTCATCGAGGCCGATGGCTGCGAAGAAGCGCGCAAAGGGCTTGGCGTCACCCACGAGCTGCGGCAGCTCGCCGAGGCCGGTGAAAGCCAGCGCGCCGAGAATGGGACCATGCAACGATTGGAGTCCGCCAAGCAGGATCATGAGCAGAGCCTCGGCCGAGCGGTGCCAACCAATAATCTCGGGATTCACGAAGGCACGGTGCATGGCCCACATGTGGCCCGCGACGCCGGCAAGGGCGCCGCCGATCACGAATGCCGCCAGCTTGTAGCGGTAGGTGTCGTAGCCAAGCGCGCGCATGCGGTGCTCGTTGATGCGGATGCCGTCGAGCACGCGGCCGAATAGCGAGCGCAACACGAAGGCGAGGAAGACATACATCGCGACAAGCTGCACGAGCGCGACATAGTAGAGGAAGAATGGACGCTGGCGGCGCGTGTAGGTCAATTCGAGTCCAAGAAAGGAGAGGGCCGGGCGCGCGAGGTAGGCGCCGTCCGTGCCGCCGCCCAGCTTGGTATCGTGGAAGACGAAGAAGATCATCTGCCCGAAGGCGAGCGTGACCATGAGAAAGAAAAAGCCACGCGTCCTGAGCGAGAGGGCGCCGACGATGAGTGCCGCCGCGCCGGCCGCAAGCACGGCAAGCGGCAGGGTGATCACGATGGAGAGAGACGTATCCTCGGGCGTCACGAGATAGACCGTGTAGGCAGCCAGACCGTAGAAAGCGCCGTGGCCGAGACTGACGAGGCCCGTGCAGCCGACGAGAAGCTGCAGGCTCAACGCGAGCATGGCTGCGACGAGCGCGGTCGTCGCAAGCTCCACGTAGTAGGTCTGGGCAAAGAGCGGCAGCAGCGCCAGCAGAACAGCGCCCGCAGCCAGTGCAAAAGCTCCCTTCGGCGTCGGCAGCATGGAGCCGTCCCCCCTCAGCCGCGCTGACCGAAGAGGCCGGTCGGGCGCCAGAGAAGGACCGCGGCCATGAGCACGTAGATCGCAAGGCCGGCAACGGCCGGGACATAGGCCTTGCCGAGTGTGTCGACGAGGCCGATCAGCAGCGCCCCCCAGAACGCGCCCGAGATCGAGCCGAGACCGCCGATCACGACGACGACGAACGAGATGATGAGAAAGCCGTCGCCCATACCGGGATAGACGGAGTAGAGCGGGGCCGCGAGCACGCCCGCTGTGAGCGCAAGTGCTGTGCCGACAGCGAAGACGGTCATGTGCACGAGCCGCGCGTCGATGCCGATGACGTCGACCATTTCGGGCTTCTCCGCGGCAGCGCGGATGATGGCGCCCATGCGCGTGCGCTCGATCCAGAAGAAGAGCGCGACGGCGAGCGCCAGACACACGCCGATCACGACAAAGCGGTAGGCCGAATAGGAGAAGCCGGCCGTGATCGGCACCGAGAAGTCGAAGATGGCCGGCACCGGGACCGAATGGAAGTCATTGCCGATGAGAATCGAGCGGGCTTCCTCGAAGAGCAGGATGAGCGCGAAGGTCAGCAGCACCTGGTCGAGGTGGTCTCGCCGGTAGAAGTGTCGGAAGAGTCCGCGCTCGAGCAGCGCCCCGAAGGCCGCGCCGCCGAGCAGCGCCAGCGGCAGCGCGAGCCATGTCGAGCCGACCGCGCGCGTCACGAGGAAGGCGACATAGGCGCCGACCATGAACAGCGAGCCATGGGCCAGGTTGATGATGCCCATGACGCCGAAGACCAGCGTCAGGCCGCTGGCGATCAGGAACAGCAGGAGCCCGTATTGCACGCCATTGAGGAGCTGCGCGAGAAAGCCGGCCAAACTCATGCAAGACCACTCATAGATGCCCTCAGCAACGCGAGCGGAATGCCGGCGCCCCCCAGAAATTTGCCAATCCGGGGTTTGTAGTGCATTCGCGGCACCGCCGGAACCCCGTTAGGGGTCGGTGGCAGCTCGGGATGCCGCGGTGCGGCCGTTCAGCATTCGACCAACGAGGCGGTTGCCCCGGCCCCGCTGCCTCCCGATAATGCGGCCTAAGACAAGCCTCGAAGTGGGAGCGAAACAGATGTCCGATAAGGTTTACGCCGTACCGGCTGAGTGGGCGAGCCGCGCCTGGGTGGACGAGCAGAAATACCAGTCCATGTACAAGCGCTCGGTCGAGAATCCCACGGGCTTCTGGGGCGACGTCGGCAAGCGGGTCGACTGGATCAAGCCGTACACCAAGGTGAAGAACGTCTCGTACGGGCCGGGCGACGTCTCGATCAAATGGTACGAGGACGGCACGCTCAATGTGTGCGCGAACTGCGTCGACCGGCACCTCAAGACGCGCGGCGATCAGGTGGCCATCATCTGGGAGGGCGATGATCCAACGGTCGACCAGCAGATCACCTACCGCCAGCTCTACGAGAAGGTCTGCAAATTCGCCAACGTGCTGAAGGCGAACGGCGTCAAAAAGGGCGACCGCGTCACTGTCTACCTGCCGATGATCCCCGAGGCGGCCTATGCCATGCTCGCCTGTGCACGCATCGGCGCCATCCACTCGGTGGTCTTCGGCGGCTTCTCACCGGACAGCCTCGCCGGGCGCATCGAGGATGCAGATTCTAAGTTCATCATCACGGCCGACGAAGGCGTCCGCGGCGGCCGTCCCATTCCGCTCAAGAAGAACACCGACGAGGCACTCGCCAAGGTCGGCAAAGGCGATGAGAAGGTGCTGGTCGTCAAGCACACGGGCGGTCAGGTCGGCTGGAAGCCGGAGCGCGATATCTGGCTGCACGAGGCGCAGGCGAAGGTCAGCGCCGAATGTCCGCCGGAGGAGATGAGCGCGGAAGACCCGCTGTTCATCCTCTATACCTCGGGTTCGACGGGCAAGCCCAAGGGCGTGCTGCACACGAGCGGCGGCTATCTCGTCTATGCTTCGGTGACGCACCAGTACGTGTTCGACTATCACGACGGCGATATCTACTGGTGCACGGCCGACGTCGGCTGGGTCACGGGCCACAGCTACATCCTGTACGGGCCGCTCGCGAATGGCGCGACGACGCTCATGTTCGAGGGTGTGCCGAATTACCCGACGGCCTCGCGTTTCTGGCATGTCGTGGACAAGTGGAGCGTGAACACGTTCTACACGGCGCCGACTGCCATTCGCGCGCTCATGGGCGCCGGCGACGACTTCGTGAAGCGCACGAACCGCGCCTCGCTGCGGCTGCTCGGCTCGGTCGGCGAGCCGATCAATCCGGAAGCCTGGGAGTGGTACAACAAGGTCGTCGGCGAGAGCCGCTGCCCGATTGTGGACACGTGGTGGCAGACCGAGACGGGCGGCATTCTCATCACGCCGCTCCCCGGCGCGACCAAGACCAAGCCCGGCTCCGCGACGCGGCCCTTCTTTGGCATCCGGCCGGCGCTGGTCGATGAAAAGGGCGCGCAAATCGAAGGTGCAGGCACGGGTAACCTCGTCATTCTCGACAGCTGGCCGGGACAGATGCGCACGGTCTACGGCGATCACGAGCGCTTCGTGCAGACGTACTTCTCGACGAATCCCGGCACATATTTCACGGGTGACGGCTGCCGACGCGACGAGGACGGCTACTACTGGATCACGGGTCGCGTTGATGACGTTATCAACGTCTCGGGTCACCGCCTCGGCACGGCCGAGGTCGAGAGCGCGCTGGTCGCGCATCCGAAGGTCGCCGAGGCCGCGGTGGTCGGCGCACCGCACGACCTCAAGGGCCAGGGCATCTACTGCTACGTCACGCTGATCCAGGGCAACCAGCCGTCCGACGAGCTGAAGAAGGAGCTTGTCGCGACCGTTCGCCGGATCATCGGGCCGACGGCCTCGCCGGACTGGATCCAGTTCTCGCCGGGCCTGCCGAAGACGCGCTCGGGCAAGATCATGCGCCGCATTCTGCGCAAGATCGCCGAGGACGACTTCTCCAACCTCGGTGATACCTCGACGCTGGCCGAGCCGGCGGTGGTCAACGACCTTGTCGCCAATCGTCAGAACCGGCGCGCTGCGGGCTGAATAGTCGGGCGATGCCTGATGTGCCGGCAGTCATCGACTGCCGGCACAATCTTTTTGCGCCGCCTGCATGGCGCCATGCCTCGATCTATCGGGTCGGCTCGGTATAAATGTGCGCTATAGATGAGGGGTGCCGCACGATGGAGCCGACATCACAATGCAGCAGAGAATCCCGGCCTACTGCACGCAATGCCGCTCGCGATGCGGATGTACCGCGCTGGTGGAGGACGGCAAATTTCTCGGCATAGAGCCGCTCGCGAGCCATCCGAGCGGGGACAAGCTCTGCCCGAAAGGCAAGGCCGCACCCGAGCTCGTCTATCATCCCGACCGCGTCCTGTGCCCCATGCGGCGCACAAATCCCAAGGGCTCGGCCGATCCCGGATGGCAGCCCATAAGTTGGAGCGAGGCGCTCGATGAGATCGCGGCGAAACTGAGCACGATCGCGCGCGAGCACGGGCCGGAGCAGGTCGCGTTCTCGGTTACGACACCGAGCGGCTCGCACATATCGGACTGTATTTCATGGATCGAGCGCTTCATCCGCGCCTACGGTAGTCCGAACACGATCTACGCCACCGAGATCTGCAACTGGCACAAGGATTATGCGAGCCGCTTTACCTACGGCCACGACATCGGGACGCCGGACTTCGCCAACTCCGACTGCATCGTGCTGTGGGGCAACAACCCCGCTGCAACTTGGCTCGCGCGCACGGCCGAGATTCAGAAAGGTCTGAAGCGCGGCGCGCGCATAGTCGTGATCGATCCCAAGCCAACCATATTTGCGCGGCGCGCAACGCAGTGGCTTCAAGTCCGTCCTGGTTCCGATCAGGCAGTGGCGCTCGGTCTCTTGAATTTGTTGCTGCAGGATGCTCGGTTCGACGCGAACTACGCGGCGCGCTGGACGAACGCTGCACTTCTCGTGCGCGACGATACTGGCCGGATCCTGCGCGAGAGCGATGTGCTTGCCGGCGGGCGTGAGGATCTATTCCTTGCGCGCACGGCCGACGGCAGCGCATTCGTTGCATACGACACAACGCGTAAGACCTGGGACGACACAGCGGGCACGCCGGCACTGAGATGGCGAGGTGCGATCGAGACCGTTCATGGCCGCGTCACGTGCCGCTCAGCCTTCGATATTCTTGCCGACGCCGCATCGGAGATGACGCCGGAGCGCGTCGCCGAGCTGAGCGGCGTTGCGCCTGGAGACCTCGCGAAGGCTGCCGACGTCATCGCCGATGCCAAGTCCGTCGCCTATTACGCATGGAATGGCGTCGGCCAGAGCCTCACGGCCACGCAGACAGATCGCGCCATATCGATCTTGTACGCCCTGACGGGCAGCTATGGCCGCGCGGGCGGCAATGTGCCGGGTGGCGCAGCGGCGTTCGGCGACATCTCAGGCCGCGATCTGATCTCGAAAGAGCAAGGCGCGAAGGCGATAGGTCTTGCCGAACGGCCGCTCGGGCCCGGACTCAATGGATGGGTTACGGCGCGGGACGTGTATCGGGCAATTCTCGATCGTGCACCCTACCCCGTGCGTGCGCTCGTCTCCTTCGGCACGAACGCGCTCGTTTCCCAGCCGGATGCCGCGCTCGGTCGGCGGGCTCTCGCGGCTCTCGACTTCCACGTTCACACGGATTTCTTCGTCAATCCCACAGCAGCCTATGCCGATATCATCCTTCCTGCGGCGACCTCCTGGGAGCGGGAAGGTCTGCGCACGGGCTTCGATGTGAGTCTCGAAGGCCAGCGGCTCGTGCAGTTGCGCCCGCCGGCCATCGCGCCTCTCGGTGAGGCGCGATCGGACACGGACATCGTTCTCGCGCTCGCCGACAAGCTTGGGCTTGGTGCAAAGATGTTCGGCCTCGATGCGGATGCCGGCCACAATGCCGTGCTCGCGCCTGCCGGTCTGAGCGTCGAGAAGCTGCGCGCGCGTCCAGAGGGCATCGTGCTCGACAGCACCGTGCCGCTCGGTGCGCACGAGGTGATGGTCGATGGCAATCGCAAAGGCTTTCCGACTCCGAGCGGACTGATAGAGCTTTATTCGGAGCGACTTCTGGAGATTGGTCAACTCGCTGTGCCGCTCCTTTCTCCCGATGCTGCGCGGCCGCGCGACGCCGCATTTCCGCTGCTTCTCGGCAGCGCCAAGACCATTGCCTTCTGCCACAGCCAGCACCGCAATATCGAGACGCTGAGGCGCCTGATGCCCGATCCGGTCCTCGAGATGTCGCGTGCCGATGCGGACACGCGCGCCATCCGGCATGGTGATTGGGTCGAGGTCAGGACGGGCAAAGGAACGTCAGTCGCGAAGGCCGCCATCGTCGACAGTCTGGCCCCCGGTGCCGTGTTCGGCCAGCATGGCTGGTGGGAGGCCGGCGCGGCGGGCACGCCTTACGACGCCACGCATCCCCTCGCGGCCAATGTGAACAACGCTGTTGCGACGGATCGCGCCGATCCTGTCAGTGGCTCGATTCCGCTCCGATGCTCGCCGTGCGAGGTCGTGAAGCTTCCGCAATAGAGGTCGATGCGGCGCAGGCGAAGGCGCCGCGTTTTTCACGCGGCGCCTTTTCGTTAGCGTATGCGGTCAGTGTCAGCTCTTGACCAGCTTGCAACCGCCCTGATCGAGCGGGCGGAAGGCTTGATCGGCAGGGATCGTGCGGATGAGCTTGTAGTAGTCCCACGGCCCCTTCGATTCCGACGGCTTCTTGACCTCGAAGAGATACATGTCGTGCATCTTGCGCCCGTCGATGCGGACGCTGCCCTTGCCGAATAGCGGATCGTCGGTCGGAAGCTCCTTCATCTTGGCGACGACCTTGTCGCCAGGATCGTCCGTTCCGAGTGCCTGCACGGCTTTGAGATAGTGAATGATGCTGGAGTAGAAGCCGGCCTGCGCCATGGTCGGGCGGCGGTTCCTGAAGCGATCGCCCCAACGCTTCGACCATGCGCGGGTCTCGTCCGTGCGATCCCAGTAGAAGGCGCTCGTGAGCTGGAGGCCCTGAGCCGTGTCGAGGCCGAGGCTGTGGATGTCGGAGATGAAGACCAGAAGACCAGCAAGTTTTTGGCCGCCTTTCACGACGCCGAACTCCGACGCCTGCTTGATCGAGTTGATCGTATCGCCGCCAGCATTCGCGAGACCGACGATCTTCGACTTCGAGGCCTGTGCTTGAAGAATGAAGGATGAGAGGTCCGACGTATTTATCGGATGGCGGACGCTGCCGAGCACCTTGCCGCCGGACTTCGTGACCATGGCACTCACGTCACGTTCGAGCGCATATCCGAACGCATAATCCGCCGTGAGGAAGAACCAGGAGTCGCCGCCGGCCTGAACGACGGCGGAACCGGTGCCGTTGGCGAGCGCGTACGTGTCGTAGACCCAGTGGATCGTATTGGCGTTGCAGAGTTTGCCCGTTATGTCGGATGACGCCGGGTCGGAAGCGAGAAAGACCTTGTTCTTGGTGCCGACGAGCGTCTGGATCGCGAGGCTTACCGCCGAGGATGACGCACCGGCGATCATGTCGACGCCATCGACGTCGAACCAGCGGCCGCCGACCGACACGCCGATATCAGCCTTGTTCTGCGTGTCGGCAAAGACCAGATCGATCTTCTTGCCGAGCACGGTTCCGCCGAAGTCCTCGATGGCCATGCGCGCAGCTTCGACGGCGCCCATGCCGTTGATGTCGGCATAGATGCTGTTCATGTCCGTGAGAACGCCGATCCTGACGACGTCTCCGGAAATTTGCGCGTGTGCGGGGCCGGCCGCGACGGCCAACGACAGCGCAGTTGCGCACGCGCACAGGTATCGTGTTGGCGACATTATGGTTTCCTCCCGGATCATTATTCGTGATTGTTCGGGCTGACGCCGAACTTCGGAGTGCTCAAGGCCTCCATTATGGGCATTGAACAGGACAGGTAGACGCTTGGCAACCGGCCAGCCGCACCGGTGCAGCGCAACTCAATCCTGTGTCGGCAGCCACCGCCGAGGTGTTTCGCGTGCGTCGTCGTAGGCGGCCTCGAATACGGGAGAGGCTAGAATGGCTTGGACGCGCAGAGTGCTCGTGCCGGTATTGTGAAAGCCGTGCTTCCGGCCGGCGGGAATGATGGCGGATTGTCCCGCCGTGAGCCGCCGCCGCTCCTCCTCGACCCATACCTCTGCTTCGCCTTCGAGAACGGTCAGGATCTCCTCGACGGCGTGCAGATGAGCGGGTGCACCAAGGCCCGGATCGCACCACTGCTCGAAGACGGCGAGCTGCGACGTGCCGGCGGCTGCCGACGCGACCATGCGCGTGAGCACACCTGGACGCCACTCGTCCTTTGGTTGGCTGGCGTGGTCGATGGTCGTCATGGGCATGGATCGGCTCCACGGATGGAATGCGTTGACAAGGTCACATCCGGTGCGAAGTTTGGCAACTGGCAGCGTTCATTGGCGCTGAGCATGGAGGATTTCACATGCGCGTGGTTGCTCTCGAGGAGCACTTCACGGTTCCTGGGCTCGTCAGCCGCATTGATCCGAGCCTGATCGCAAGACGCGGCTTTCGTCAGCGGCGCCTAGCGCCGAGTGGATTCAATCCTCTCCAGCTCGCGCCCGAGATCGGTGAGCAGCGCCTGCAGTTCATGGACGAGGCTGGCATCAGCGTGCAGGTGCTGTCGAACACCGGGCCGGGGCCTGACCTGGTGTCGGGACCAGACGGGATCGCTCTCGCGCAGGAGATGAACGATCATCTTGCGGCGGCGATCTCCCGCCATCCTCAGCGCTTCGCAGGCTTCGCCGTCCTGCCCATGCAAAGTCCTGATGCGGCCGCTGTCGAGCTCGTGCGCTCCGTCAAGGAACTCCGCTTTGTCGGTGCTCTCATCAATGGCACGACCGAGGGTCGCTTCCTCGACGATCCGAGTTACGACGGCCTCCTAGCAGCCGCGGTCGATCTCGATGTGCCGATCTATGTTCATCCGCATCTCGCGCCCGAAGCCGTGCGACAAGCCTACTACGCGGGCCTCGATGGCGGTGCGAGCCGGGTCCTGGAGGCGGCCGGCTGGGGCTGGCACTCGGAGACGGCGATCCACATTCTGCGCCTCGTGCTTGCCGGCACGCTCGACCGACACCGGAAATTGAGGCTGATCATCGGCCATATGGGCGAAATGCTGCCTGTCATGATGGCCCGCGCCGACGAGGTGTTCGCGCTGGATATCGAGCATCTGAAACGGCCGATCAGCCGCACGATCCTCGAGCAGGTTTGGTTGACGACGAGCGGCATATTTACGGAGCCGCCATTCCTCGCCGCGTTGCTCACGTTCGGCATCGATCGCATCATGTTCTCGGTCGACTACCCCTATGCATCCAATGCCAAGGGCCGCGCTTTTCTCGATGGCCTTTCGCTGGCGCCCGCCGATATGGCGAAGCTCACGCATCGGAATGCCGACGCACTATTGAAGCTCAGCGGCTAAGATTGGACTTGTCGCTATTTCTCAGCGACCAGGGCATCGAACTGTCGTCTGAAGCCGCCGGTCTTCTCCGCGAGATACTGCGCGAAGTCGTAGTTCGGGCGCTCGAGGTGGCTCAGATGCCCCGCACGCGCTGCGCCAGCCGACACGCCGCGATAGACCCGCTCCGTGCAGCCGCGATCCTCGACATTGACCTTGTCGAGCAGGGTCTTGAGCTTGGCGAAGCTTTCTTGTGCGTCAGGCGAGTTGACGAAATCCGGCGACATGCCGCCCCCGAAGATCATGTGCACCTGGCCGACGCCGTGCGGATGCAGTGAGAGATACCAGAAGTAGCCGGGCGTCAGCGTCACCAGCATGCTCGGATACACGGCGAGCAGGAAAGTCGTGCGCCGGCGATCGCCCTGCATGCGTGTATTGTTCGGATGGGCGAGCGCAATCTTGAGCGTGCCGTCCTTCAGGATGGTGTGATAGTTGAACGTCGGCAGGCCCGGCGGGCAGTCCATTTCATCGAGCTTCGAGAGGCCGCCGATCGTACCCGCATGGCACATCGGCAGGTGATAGCTCTCCATGAAGTTCTCGGCGAGGATCTTCCAGTTCGTGTCCCACACATGGGTCTCGCGGAAGGTCTCGGTGTACGTCTCCATGGCGAAGTCGGCGATGAGGCCTTGGACTTCCGACAGATGCTCGGCGACGGGCGGCAGCTCCGGATCGAGCGTGACCATGATCCAGCCGAGCCACTCCTCGCATCTCACTGCCGGCAGCCGATAGTGCTCGGCGCAGAAGTCGCGATTGAGCTGCATGGCTGGCGCTGCACGCAGCGTGCCGTCGAGATTGTACGTCCAGGCATGATAGGGGCAGACGATCGACCGCTTGTTGCCGGAGTCTTCGAGCAGCGTCGACATGCGATGGAGGCACACGTTCGACATGGCGCGCAGCTTGCCGTCGCCGTCGCGAATGACGAAGATCGGCTGGCCCGCCAGCTCGTAGGTGAGGTAATCGCCGGGCTTCTTGAGTGCATCGGCGCGGCCGACGGTCACCCACTCCTTGGCGAATACATCCTTGATCTCGCGGTCCAGAAATTCCTGGCTTGTGTAGACGCTCGGCGGCATGGCCCGCGCCCGCTCGAAGGGCTCGCTGACATTGGCGATCAGCTCTCGCACGG
>JAEZAW010000207.1 GCA_023430315.1 Pseudomonadota bacterium
TTGTAGGTGCCGTTCGCGAAGATGAGCACGGTGACGTCGAGGCCCTCGCGCGCCATCGTCCACAGCGACTGGATCGTGTACATGGCGCTGCCGTCACCGACGAGCGCCATGACCTTGCGATCGGGGCAGGCAACGGCGGCGCCAATGGCGACAGGCAAGGCATAACCGATCGAACCGCCGCGATTGTTGATCCAGCTATGGGGTGGCGCACCCGCGGTCTCGGGGAAGAACTCGCGGCCTGTCGTTACGCTTTCATCCACAACAATGGCGTTCTCAGGGATCTTGGCGCCGAGGATCGAAGCAATCGGCCCTGGCCCGATCGGCCCAGTCGGCAGGGTGGGGCGGCGCGGTGCCGCAACGCCGGCCGGCGGTGTGTTGAGCGCATCGAGCTCGATGGCGAGAGCTTCGAGCGCGGCTTCCATATCGTCCTCGATGCCCGCAAGCTTGGTCGAGCGCGTGTCCTTATGCTTGAGCAGGCTCGGCTTGTTCGGATAAGCGAAGAATGCGACAGGCTCGCGCGCGCCGACGAGCACGAGATTGCCCGCGCCCTCCATCACCTTCAATGCTTGATCGACTACATAGGGAATGCGGTTGACCTGTACGCGGCCGGCGCCGCGCTCGAGGCGTGTGTTGGCACCTTCGGTGAGAATGCCGCAGCCGGTCTTCGCGGCAATACGGCCGGCAAGCTCCAGCGGACGTGCGCGCAATGCGGCACCGCCCATGAGCAGCGTCGCCTTCGGGCTCTTGCGCAGCATCTCGGCGGCGGCCTTGACGGCGTCGCTCGAGACTTTGGGCGGAGCGACCGGCGGTTTGGTCTCGGCAATGCCGTTCGCGGGACCCCAGGCCGTGTCGGCCGGCAGGATCAGTGTCGCGATTTGTCCCGGAGTCTGGCGCGCAGCCTCGATGGCCAGCGCTCCGTCAGCAGCGATCCCCGCGGAGGTCGGCGAGGTCTTCACCCAGTGCGACATGGGTCGCGCCACGCCTTCGATATCGGACGTGAGCGGCGCGTCGTAGGTGATGTGATAGGTCGCGTGCTCGCCGACGATGTTGACGATGCCAGAGCTCGCCTTTTTGGCGTTGTGAAGGTTAGCGAGACCGTTTGCGAGGCCTGGTCCGAGGTGGAGCAATGTCGAAGCCGGTTTGTCCAGCATCCGGTAGTAGCCGTCGGCCGCGCCGGTCACGACGCCCTCGAAAAGCCCCAGGACGCACCGCATCCCCGGCACTTTGTCGAGCGCCGCGACAAAGTGCATTTCGGACGTTCCCGGATTGGTGAAGCAGACGGTCACATCGCCTGCAATCAGTGTTCGCACCAGGCTTTCAGCCCCGTTCATCTCGCTCGACATCGGCCAATTTCGCTCCCATGGCAATGTGAACCACCCCGGCAACGCGCTCGGCCGACGGGCAAGGCTGGTGACTGTATTCTGAACCAGGGGGCGGTTCAAACCAGAGCTGGTGCGCGTCTGCATAAGGGCTACATCCGGCAGATTCACCGCAGAACTGACCTGTGTTCGCCCCAATTTCCTGGAGTAGAATGGCGGCCGTCTGCCATCCGGCGGGCGGAGGGGTTTCGAGACGAACTGAATTCCGGGTCTTGTACGGGCTGACGTCGTGGGCGGTGGCAGCAATGCGACGGCCACGAGATGCGCCCGCGGGAAGCGAGTAGCGAAATGAGCGTGGCTGCTGTCGGCTTTCGAGCCCGAGCCGCACGGCGTTGGGGGCAAGGGTGGCGTCGGGCGCTGTCGGCGCTCGTGGTCTTTGCGTGCGTCGCCTGTGCTGCTGATCCGGCGGCGGCGATCAAGGAAGCCGAGGCTGCCGCCCAGGGCCCTCCCTATCATGTCGCGCTTTTCGTGAGCCCGCCGCGCGAGGATCTCTGCCATGATCCGGGCGACATCGCTGCCGTGCGCCGGCTTGCAGCGGAAGAGCAGGCTCGCATCAATCAGCGCGGCGGCGTTGCCGGCCGACCGATCGCGATCAAGATTTTCGACGATCAGCGCAGTGATGCCAGGGCGATCGCCAACATGCGCGCCGTGCTCGCCGACCGCAACATGATCGGCATGATTGGGCTCGGCAATGCAACCCGTGCAAAAGCTGTGTTCGATGCGCTCGGCGAGGACATCCGCCGCAGCAACATCCCATTTCTCTCCGATATCTCGGTGAGTGGCATCTTCACGGGTCATCTCAACGTGTTCACGACGCGTCCCTCGCAGGACGAGGAGCGGGCGCCGGTGATGGCAGCCTTCACGCGCAGCATGGGCTTCAAGCGGCCGGCTTTCATCGGAACCGCCGACACCGTCTTCAGCGAGGCGCTGCGAGAGAGCCTCATAACTCTCATCGGCGAGGGCAATCTCAGCGGCGACCACCGCATCCGCCTGACCGATGGCAAGCCGGATGCGGCACAGCTCGCGGCGGTCGTCGCCGCTCTCAGCCAACGTCAGCCGGATATCATCTATCTCGCAGTTGGCTCGCGCGGCGGCGCGGATGTCATCAATGCTCTAAAGGCTGCGGGTGTTACGCCGGCGCTGTTTGTCAGCGGCCGCATCGATGCGCTGCCGCCTGCGGTGGCAATGTCCTATCCGAGTCCGCTCTATCAGCTCGCGTGGGACAACTTGCCCGAGCTCTACAACGGCCGTCTGCGCAAGCTGGCCGTGCTGTCGCCCACTAATCCCTGGATCTTCGAGGGACGCAAGAACGCGCGTGCGCCGGGTTGGGCAAAGGGCGAGTGCGAGGAACGGCCGGATATTCGCGGCATACGCGATCCTTTCGAGCCGAACAACATGCGCGCAATTGCGAATGGCGCCAGATATGCGGACATGATCTCGCTACTGGCAGGCGTCCTGAAAAATGCCGATCGCAGCGCCAGTATCGAAACCCTGCGCGCAGGTGCCGTAGCGCGCATAACGACCGCGCACGCGGTCGGTCGCGGCGCCTTCCGCGGCACGTTCGAGAACTGGTCCTTCGATCCCTCGACGCGGACGGCCGCGCGCACGCCGTTCATCATCATTCTGCCGCGCGGTCTCGGCCGCCTGCAACTCGCCCCCATCCAGTTCCGACGCGCGCGTGACGGCACATTCCGTCCAATCGAAACGCTCTACATGGACATCGATCTCGTCAAGGCGCATCACGTCGATGACAACGAGAAGACGTTCTTTGCGGAGTTCTATCTGTCGTTTCACGACAGTAAGGCGATCGACATCGGCGAGATCGAGTTCGCGAACGCCTACATCGACCCGCGCACGCACGGTCGCCAGATCACGGCCGAGCCACTTCATGGCGGCGCCACCGAGCGGATCTATCCCGCATCCATGAAGGTCTACAAGGTCGTCGGACGCTTCCTGTTCGAGCCGCGGCTCGAAACATTTCCTTTCGACACGCAAAGCTTCTCGATCGAAGTACAGCCGCGCCGCAGCGATGCCGCCTTCATCGTCCAGCCGCCGCCGGTTTCACTGCGCGACGCCCGCGTTATCACGGAGAACTGGGCGCCAATTGCCCACTACGTCGGCTATGACGAGGACTTCGTGCCGGTCGTCGATTCCTTCACACACGAGGCGAGTGTCGCGCCCTTCTACAAGGCGAGCTTCGTCTGGCAGATGCGGCGCGAGACGACCGACTATTTCCTCCGCGTGGTCGTGCCGCTCGGCTTCATTCTCGGAATCGCCTACCTCTCGATCTTCATCCCCATGTCCCGTTTCGATTCCATCGTGGCAATCCAGGTGACAGCACTGCTCTCCGCTGTCGCGCTCTATATTTCGTTGCCGAAGCTCGATTCCGATACGGCGACGCTCTCGGACCGCATCTTCGTATTCGACTACATGATGGTGAGTCTGATGATCGCGATCACGGTCCTCAGGGTGAATCCCGTCATAGCGGCCCGACGTTGGCTGGTGAGCGTGCTGGAGTTCATGCACGTCGCAGTCGTGCCGGCGCTCGTCGTCGTCGCCGCCTACTACGTTTACGGCATGAGCATCGCGGGGCAGTAGGCGCGCAGCCGCATCTACACGTGCGGCATGACCTCGTCCGCGAGGAGCTTCATGGCGCGATCGACATGCGCCTTGTCGATGCCGCCGATATTGAGCCACAGCGCGAACTCGGTGATGCCGAAGCGGCGCTTCATATCCTTCAACTTCGCGATGCAGCCTGCCGGATCATCGGCTATGCACGCACCGTATTCGACGAGCTTGTCGAAGGAGAGATAACCCATCTCGCGCGTGCGCTTGCCCTCGCGCATGGTCAGCTCGTAGCCCTTGACCTCCCCCGCCTGAGGCGCGCCGGCGAGCTGGTTCGCGGTGACCTTCGCGTAGAACCATTCGACGTGCGGCTTATAGATCTCGCGCGCCTTCGCGGCGTTCTCGTGCACGAAGAACGGCAGCAGGATCATGCGCTCGGCCTTCGACGGATCCCTCCCGAGCTCGCGGCAGACGGTGTCGTAGTGTCGGCAGCTCTTCTCGAGCTCGTCCATCCATGTCTCGCGGTAGGTGCGATATGTGAAGGGCGAGGCCATCTGAAGATTGAAGCCGCCGCGCGCCGCCTGCTCGAAACTCTCCGGACTGATGGTGGCTTGATAGACCGGCGGATGCGGTTTCTGTACGGGCTTCGGCAGCACTTCGACGGGCTCGGGGATGGTCCAGAACTTACCCTGGTAAGAGACCTTCTCCTGCGTCCATGACTTGAGCACGATGTCTACGCCCTCGGCGAGCATGGCGCGGCTCTGGTCCATCGGCAGGCCGAGGCCGACGAACTCGTGCGGCTGATAGGCACGACCGACGCCGAAGTCGAGCCGCCCGTGCGAGAGCACATCGACCAGTGCGTAGTCCGAGGCTGTCCGCAGCGGGTGATTGAACGGGATCGCACAGACGGCCATGCCGATGCGAATGCGCTTCGTGCGCTGGGCTATGGCGGCGGCATACACCTGTGTCGAAGTGACGAGGCCGTACGTCGAGAAAAGGTGCTCGGCGATCCAGACGCTGTCGAAGCCCAATGCCTCGGCGCGCTCGAAATAGCCGAGATCTTCGTCGAAAGCCTCGACGACGCGCGTGAGATCGGGAACCTGACTGAGACTGAAGATGCCGAACTTCGTTTTGCCCATCGCAGCGTTTCCCCTGAATGTTTGTTCACGTGCGATGGTGTGACGCGGGACAACGGGCGTCAAACGATAATCGTTCAGCAGCGGCCTGCCGTGTCCGCATAGCGAGGGAACGCTTCGCCGATCGAAGGAGTTTTTCCGCGAGGGATGACGGGTTCGGGTTCCAATCTTCGAAAAGACATGTGGCGGACACTTTTTGCTCGTAGCCGCGATACGACGGATGCTGGCGACATGGGACGTTCCGTGTCGCGACAGCCGGTAAATTCAAAGGCAAAATCGCAATGACACGACGTACCAAGGGTTCGAAGCTGCTGCCGCTGGCGATGACGGTCGCCCTCGCGGGAGCAAGTTGGGTCGGACTAGCCGGCGGACCGGACGCGCCAAAGGCGCAGGCTCAGCGGGGGCAGGAGAGAGACAAGGAAAAGGAGGAGCAGGAGCGCCGCCAGCGCGGTGGTGATCGTCAGCGGCAGGAGCGCCCTCAAGAGCGTCCCCAGGAACGGCCTCAGGAACGCGGCCAAGATCGCGGACGCTCCGGCGAGCGGGCGGCGCCGCAGCAGCAGGAACAGCGCGGGTTTCAACAGCCCGGACGTCAGGATCGCGGCGACGAACGGCGCGAGGAGAGGCGTGAGCGCGCTGCGCCAATACCGCCGCCTGAGCAGCCGCGCCGTGCGGCTCCCCAGCAGGAGCCTGAGCAGCCGCGTCGCGCTGCGCCTCAGCAGCAGCAAATTCACCCGCAGCAACAACCGCAACGTCCTGACTTCGGACGTGCGCCGCCTTCAGGCGGCGATGATGGACGACGTGGACGCGGCCCTGAGCAGGTTCGTCCCGTGCAGCCGGATCAA